>NZ_JBFAQR010000014.1:0-123608 GCF_040678815.1 Kitasatospora sp. NPDC049285
GGCCCGGGAACCCGTCCCGGGCCGCCGCCCCGCGATCCGCCTCGGACCGTTAACCCACCTTCTTCCAGGGGCCGCTGACCGTGTCCGGGGTCTGGTTGCGGGTGTACCAGCGGGCCTGGTAGACCGCGCCGAGGTAGCGGACCCGGTCACCGGCGTTGTACACCGTGCTCGGGGTCCACGCCGCGATGCCGTCCGGGCCGGCCGGAGCCTGCTCCTCCCAGGGGCCGTTCGGGTCCCCGGGGGCCTGGTTGCGGGTGTAGAAGCGGGCCCGGAAGACCTTGCCGTCGTGGACCGCCAGGTCGCCGGCCTGGAAGACCCGGGAGGCGGTCCAGGCGGCGGCGCCGTTCTCGGTCAGCGCGATCTCCTGCCAGGCGCCGGTCGGATCGCCCGGCTGCTGGCCGCGGGTGTACCAGGAGGCCTGGAAGAGCCTGCCCTGGAAGGCGACCCGGTCCCCGGCCTGGTACACCGCCGAGGACTGCCAGGCCGTCGGCAGCGTCACCGTGACCGTCAGCGTCTGGGTGGCCGGGGTGAGCAGCGCGCTGCCCCCGTACGAGACCAGCAGCGCGTGGGAGCCCGCGGCCAGGCCGACCGGCAGGGTGAGCAGCGCCGTGCCGTCCTGGCCGAGCACGGCCCGGCCGCGCTCGGTGGCGCCCTCGGTCAGCACCACCGTGCCGCTCGCCGGCAGGCCGGGGGAGGAGACCGCCACCCGCACCGTCGCCGCCGTGCCGTAGGGCACGGCCGGGGCGGTGGTGGTGAGGGCCGGGCCGACCGGCCGGATCGCCGGGACGGTCAACTGCCGCTCCGGCTCGGCGTTGCCGGCGGTGTCGGTGGAGCGGAAGGCGACGGTCTGGTCGGCGAAGTCCGGTGTGACGGTGAACGGGCCCGCGTAGGGAGTCCACTGGCCGTCGCGGACCCGGTACTCGGTGCGGGCGACGCCCGAATCGGCGTCGGCGGCGGTCAGGGTCACGGTCACCGGCGCGATGATCGTCGCACCGGGCGCGGTGGTCGCGCTGGTGGCCGGCGCGGTGCCGTCGGCGCGCACGGTGACGGTGACCGGCTCCGAGGTGTGGCCGGCGGCGTCGGTGGCGCGGAACCGGTAGGTCAGCGTGCCGTCCGGCACCGTCACCGGGCCCTGGTAGCCGGTCCACCGGCCGTCGCCGACCTGGTACTCGAGGCGCGGCGCGGTGCCCGAGTCGTCGGTGGCGGCGGCGGAGACGACCGGGGCGGTGCGGTACCAGCCGGCGGCGCCGTCGGCCGCGGCCGGGGCGACCGAGGCGGTCACCACGGGCGGGAGGTCCGCCGAGGTGATCCGCACGGTGGCGCCCGCGGTGGCGGTGAACCCGAAGTCGTCGGTGCCGGTGACGGTCACCGGGTAGTCGCCGGTCCGCGAGGTGTCGACCGCCGAGAGGTCCACCGACAGTGTGCCGGGGACGTTCAGGGCGGGGTTCAGGCCCCCGAGCACCGCCGAGGAGCTCAGGCCCAGTCCGGGCGCCTGCACGGTCGGGTTGCCCACCGAGAGCCTGGCGACCGGGACCACGTGCACGGTCACCGCGACCGGCGCGGAGGTCCGGCCGTCCGCGACGGCCGTCACCAGCACGGTGTACCAGCCCGGCGTCAGCCAGTTCACGCCGCCGGCGTCGAACGTCAGCGCCGCGGCCGTCGGGCTCGCGGTGGCGCCGACGGCCGCCCGCAGGGCGGCGTCGTCGGCCGGGCCGCGGCCCGCCTGGTAGACCAGCGCGTCGTGGGCGACCGCCACGGTCGGGGCGCCGGCCGCGGGCTGCGGGGTGCCGAGGGTGAGGGTGGTGACCACGGCGGCGTGGTCGCTGGTCCAGGCGTTCGACTGGACGTCGGTGGCCGAGGGCCAGCCGGCCACCAGGGTGTTGGAGCCGAGCACGTGCAGGTCGTCGCCCGCGGCGAGGACGTAGTCGATCCGGTCCTGCGAGGCGGTGGCGGTGACCGGGGACCAGGTGGCACCGGGGTCGGCGGCCGGGTCCGGATGCGCGGCGCGGAAGGTGTCGGTCAGCCCGGCGGCCGCGAAGGCGGCCGGCACCGGCCAGTCCACCGGGCCGGCGGCGCAGTGCGCGGCGGCCGTGGCGGCCGTCCAGTCGGCGGCCGACGGGGAGGCCAGGTCGCCCAGCAGCAGGACCGGCCGGCCTCCCGCGGTGTCGGCCCTGACGGCCGAGGCGACCGCCTGGGCCTGGGCGTAGCGGGTGCCGGCGCGCTCGTCGGCGACCAGCTGCCCGGCGTCCGCGCCGCCCGGCGCGCAGGCCTTGTCCGGGCCGTAGCCGGACTCGTCCAGCGCGGTGTTCCAGACCCGGACGTCGTGGCCGGCGACGTTCACGGTGACCGCGATCGCGGGTACGCCCGCGGTCGCCGCGGTGGTGGCGGAGATCGGCCAGGCCGAGACGATGCCGAGGCCGTTGCCGCCCTCGTAGTCGTACCAGCCGAGCGCCTGGGCGATCCGGTGGGCCCCGGTGCCGCCGTCCTCCTGCACGGCGATCACGCCGAGGCCGTTGGCGGCGATCACGGCGAGGTCCTTGGGCAGCGCGTCCGCGACGTGGCCGCCGTTGTCCCAGAGGTTCCAGGTGGCGGCGGCGACCTGCGGGGCGTCCCCGGCCGCGACGACCGGGACCTCGACGGTGATCCGCGCGGTGGTGGTGCCGTCGGTGGCCTCCACCGTGACGGTGCCCGGGTGCTGCGGCGCGGTGCCCGGCGCGGTTCCGGTGACCGTGCCGTCGGCGCCGACGCTCAGCCAGGAGTCGCCGCCGACCCGGGTGAAGGTGCGGGCGGTGCCGCCGTACCAGAGCGCGGCCAGCGGCTGCTTGACCGGGTCGCCGGTGCGGACCGGCGGGGCGTGCAGGGTGTCGGCGACGAAGCCGGGCGACAGGGTGGGGACGGGCACCGGCAGGTCGACCGTCGACTCGTCCGGCAGCGCGGTGGCGGCGGGCCGGGTGGCCCGGTAGTCGTTGGCGATCTGAGCGGGCGTCAGCGCCTGGTTGTAGAAGTCGAAGTCGTCGACCAGGGCGTCCACCGAGGCGCCGTACCCGCCGGTGCCGTCCTGGCCGATCATGAACGGCAGGCCGGAGGCGAAGGCGGTGGCCGCGGTGACCTGGCCGGCCGTCGAGGTGGTGAACAGGGCGCCGTCCACGTAGTACGCGACGGTCTGCGCCTTGCGGTCGACCACCACCGTGAGGTAGCGCCAGTTCCCTTGCAGCGGAGCCGGGTTGGTCGCGGTGTACTGCCGGGTGCCGCCGGCGGTGACGCCCCAGCAGGCACGGGTCGTGGTGGTGCCGGAGACGTTGTAGAACGACAGGCCGGGGTTGTTGCAGGCGTTGAAGTCCTGGTTGCTGACCAGCGGGCCGTCCACCGTCTCGCCGTACTCGCCCCACCACATGGAGAACGAGAAGCTGCCCGAGCCGTCGGTCTGCCCGGCCGCCTTCGGCAGCTGGACCACCTGGCCGGCGTTGATGTGGGCGGCCAGGCCGGAGAAGCCCCGGGCGTAGGCCGAACTGCCCTTCCAGGCGGCGTCGTTGCCGTGGCCGGAGCCGTCGGTGACGGTGCCGCCCCGGTCGGCCTCGAAGTCGTACGAGGCGATCGGGGCGGCCGTGTCGCCCGGCGCCCGGTAGCGGCCCCAGACCGCGTAGAGCGTGACCGTCGACCCGGCCGCGGCCGAGAGGTTGGCCACCTGCTGGCCGTCGGTGTACGCCACCGCGCCGGTGGGTGAGGTCGCCCAGCCGAGGAAGCCGAAGCCGGTGCGGGTGAAGCCGTCGGCGGTGAGGGCGGCCGGCTGGTCGTAGCTCAGCTGCTGGGCCGCGGTGGCCCCGCCGTCGGCGCCGTTGCCGTCGAAGGCCACGGTGTAGCGGTTGGGCGTGGACACGGCCTTCAACACCGCGTCCTGCCCGGGCATGGTGAAGGAGCCGTCCGCGCCGACGGCCAGACCGGCGGGGGAGAGCGCCTGCCAGGTGGCGCTGTAGCCGGTCGCCGGAGTGGCGGTCGCGGTGACCGTGGTGCCGGGCAGGACCCAGCCCGCGGCCTGGTCGGCCGAGGTGCGCACGGTGGTGTGCTCGTCGCCGGTCGCGGTGACCTGGAAGGAACCGGCGGGGGCCCAGCGGGCGTACAGCGTGACGGTGCCCCGGTCGGCGGTGCTGAGGTTGCGCACCTGCGCCGCGTCCCGGTAGACGGTCGGGCCGGTCGGGCTGGTGCTCCAGCCGGTGAACTGCTTCCCCGCGGCGGTGAAACCGTTCGCGCTCAGCGCCGCGGACTGGTCGTAGGCCAGCTGCTGGGCGGCGGTGCCGCCGCCGTCCGCGCCGTTGCCGTCGAAGGTGATCGTGTAGGTGTTGGGCCGGAAGGCGGCCTTGACGGTGACGGCCGTGCCGGGTGCGGTGAACGAGCCGTCCGCGCCGATCGCCAGGTCGGGCGGGGTGACCGGCGTCCAGCCGACGAAGGAGTAGCCGGCGTCGGGGGTGGCGGTGAGCCGGTCCGGGGTGCCGGCGGCCGGGGCCTGGACGGCGGCCGTGCCGGTGCCGTGGCCGTCGCCGGTCACCGTCACCGGGAAGTGGGTGGCCGGGTCGGTGGCCGCGAAGTCGGCGGCGACCTGGTCGGCGGTGATCGCCTGGTTGTAGAAGGTGAAGTCGTCGACCAGCGCGTCGTCGGTGGCGCTGTACGCCCCGGTGCCGTCCTGCCCGATCCGGATCGGGCTGCCGGAGTTGAAGTTCGCGGCGGTGGTGCCGGAGTCGGTCGCGGTGGTCGAGAACAGCACGCCGTCCACGTAGTACGCGTAGGTGTGCGCCGTCGCGTCCTGCACCACCGCGAGGTGGTGCCAGCCGCCCCGGATGGTCGCGGTGCGGGTGGTGCTGTAGGTCTTGGTGCCGCCGACGCCGTAGCAGGAGCGCTGCTGGTAGGTGCCGCTGACGTGGTAGAAGGTGAAGCCGGGGTTGGCGCAGGAGGCGAAGTTCTGGTTGGCCACCAGCGGGGCGTCGGCGGTGGCCGTGTTGTCGTACCACCAGGTCTCGAAGGCGAAGCTGCCCGAGCCGTCGGTCTGGCCGGCCACCCGCGGCAGCGTCACGAAGTTCTTGCCGCCGCTGATGTGCAGCGCCCGGCCCGAGACGCCCGCGGCGTACGCCGGGGTGCCCGACCAGGTGCCGTGGTTGCCGCGCGGGGAGCTGTCGGTGACGGTGTTTCCGGAGTCGTCGTCGAAGGTGTACGAGACCACCGGCTGGACGGCGTCGCGCGGGTCGTACGTCGGGTCCGCGGCGGCCGGGGCGGCCAGCCCGAGGACCAGGCTGCCCAGGCTCAGCGTGGTCGAGAGGCACGCCGCGGTGAGGCGGCGCGAGGGGATGCGCATGCGAGGAGCTCCAGGTCTCAGGGGCTGATCAGGCCGAGGTGCGGGCGACCCGCCCGGCGTACCGGTGCTTCCACCCGGTGCCGGTGTCGGCGGTCAGGACGACGTCGTAGTAGCCGTCCGCGGTGGGCCAGTCGACGGTCTGGGTGGCGCCCGGCGCGACCCACAGGTTCTGCACCCCGCCGACGTGGTCGTTCGCGGTCAGGGTGTAACGCACCTGCTGCAGGCCGTCGTTGTGCAGGGTGAAGGCGACGGTCGGGGCGGTGCCGGTGACCAGGTCCACGTCGACCCGGGGCACCCCGGCGTTGTTCTGGCCGGCCGGCAGCACGGTGCCGGCGTGCGAGCGCACGAAGCCGTCCGGGCCGTAGACCGAGAAGGCGTAGCGGCCCTGGTAGGCGGCGGCGTCCCAGGTGTGGTCGCGCCCGGCGGTCGCGGTGACCGTGTACGGGGTGTTGCCGAACGCCTTGTACTTGTCCGGGAAGACCTGCAGGCTGACGGCCTTTCCGGCCGGCCCGCCGGCCAGGCTCAGGTGCGCGGTGACCTTGCCGGTGGCGCGGTTCTCGCTGAACGTGCCGTGCGGGTGGAACGGGAGCGGACGCGGGCGCAGCGCCGGGTAGTCGGTCCACTTGTCCTCGGAGGGCACCTGATTGGCGATGGTGCCGCCGGCCCGGGCGATCGCCACCAGCGCCGCCGTGTCGGGCAGCGAGGGGACGCCGAGCACCGGGCGGGTGAAGTCGATCGCGCTGGTCAGGTCGCCGCTGACGGCCCGTCGCCAAGGCGTGATGGTGGTGCTCAGCGCCGGGGTGCCCAGCGAGGCGGTCCACACCTCCAGGAAGCGGATCACCGACGTGTGGTCGAACACCTCGGAGTTGACCCAGCCGCCCCGGGTCCACGGCGAGACCAGGGTCATCGGGACCCGGGCGCCGTAGCCGATCGGGGTGCTGCCGGAGAACTCGCCCGCCGTGCCGGCCTCCGGGGCCGGCGGCAGCACGTGGTCGAAGTAGCCGTCGTTCTCGTCGAAGTTGAGGATCAGCAGGGTGTGGTTCCAGATGTCCGGGTTGCTCTGCAGCGCCTTGATCACCCGGTTCGTGTAGTGCGCCCCGTGCTCGGGGTTGGCCGAGGGGTGCTCCGACCACTCGTACGGCGCGACGATCCAGGACACCTGCGGCAGCGGGTGCTCGGCGCCGGGCGCGCAGGCCTTGATGAACTCGCCCAGCACGCCGTCGAGGTTGGTGTCGCTGTCGTCGTTGGGCAGGCCGTCCGGCGCGTACGGGAAGGAGTTGGCCCGCCAGACCACACCGGTGCCGGGGGCGGTCTTCACCGGGTCGGCGAGGTTGGCCGCGCTGGGGGTGAAGGTGGCGAAGCCGCGGATCGGGTTGTCCTCGTAGTCGCCGCGCCAGCCGTCGCCGTTGTTGTTGTCGACGTAGACCCGCCAGGAGACGCCGGCCGCCTGCAGCGCCTCGGGGTAGGTCTGCCAGGCCCGGTTGCCGGAGGTCTCGCCGCCGTTGGAGGTGACGCCGTTGGAGGTGCCGGTCCACAGGTAGAGGCGGTTGGGCGTGGTCGGGCCCATCACCGAGCAGTGGTAGTTGTCGCAGAGGGTGTAGGTGCTGGCCAGCGACCACTGCCACGGGATCTCCTCGCCCGTGAGGTAGTTCATGGTCGCGCTGCCCTTGGCGGGGATCCAGTTGTTGTACCGGCCGGCGTTCCAGGCGCCGGTGCCGGTGCCGTAGTCGTGCGCCAGGCCGGTGGTGGTCTGCGCCACCGTGGTGACGTGCTTCGGCTTGACCACGGACGAGCCGCTGGGCTGCGAGAAGACGTCGGTGCCGTTCGGGAACCGCAGCCCCTGCTTGTCGTTGAAGCCGCGCACGCCCGGCATCGCACCGTAGTAGTGGTCGAAGGACCGGTTCTCCTGCATCAGGATCACCACGTGCTTGAGGTCGGCGATCGTGCCGGTGAAGCCGTCGGGCAGCGCGTAGGCGACCGTCCCGGCCGCGGCGCCGTCGGTCGGCCAGGCGGACGCGGCGCCCGCGGCCAGCGCGGAGCCGCCGCCGAGCAGGCCCATCGCCTTGAGCATGCCGCGCCGGGAGAGGCCCGAGCGCAGCACCGACTGGGGGACCACCACCTGCTGCGCGGCCTTGTCGGACGGGGAGAGTCGGGGGTCGGTCGTCATCTGTCACTCCTGGTGAGCCGAACTGCCCGTATGAGGGCGATTCAGATCAGAAGCGCTCACGATGAATCAGCAGTGAACGCGGTGCGACACCTCACCGTTTCGACGGCCCGACCGGCGGACTCGGTCGCCGACTGCGCACACTGGGCCGGTCCTGGGCGGTCAGTGCGGCGGATCCAGCAGGGTGCGGTTCACGTCGCCCGGCCGCACGTCGAAGGCGACCACCTCCGGCAGGTACCGGTCCACCGCCAGCTCGGCCACCCGCCCGGCCGCGGTCTCACCGGTCCGGCTCACCTGCAGCAGCGGGCTGGAGCGCCGGACCCCCAACAGCCGGACGTCCTCGCTGGAGGCCGCGACCGCCTCGATCCGGTGCCCGCCGAGCGCGATCCTGACCCCGGCGTCGGCCAGCCCGTCGAAGACCGACGGCACGTCGTCGGGCAGCCGGTCCACCACCGGCTCCACCCACGGCGCCCAGGTCGAGCGCTCGATCATCACCGGCCGGCCGTTCAGCGTGCGCACCCGCACGAACCGCAGCACCGGGTCGCCCAGACCGATCCCGAACCGCCGCGCCTCCACGGCGTTCGCCCCGCTGCGCTCGCGCCGCACCACCTGCCCGCCGAAGTCCAGCCCGTGCCCGGCCGCCCACCCCGAGAACGGGCGCAGCTCGCCGACCGTCTGGGCCCGGAAGTCGGCCTGCACGTACCAGCCGGAGTTGGGCCGCGACACCACCAGCCCGCGCCGGGCCAGCGCCGCCAGCGCCGTCCGCACCCGCGCCCGGGTCGTCCCGTACTCCCGGGCCAGGGCCTGCTCACCCGGCAGGCGCCCCCCGACGGGCCACTCGGCCCGCCCGATCCGTCCTTCGAGGTCCGCCGCGACGGCCCCCGCCGCTCGCGTCGTTGCTGGGACGGCGTCCGCCGCCGAGTTCTGCCGCACGCCTACGGTCTACCACTTTCCGCGGTCCGGTCGCCGGGCAGCGCCTTCGTCAGTCGCGGTCGGCGGCGAAGGGCCCGTGGTCGACAAAGCGGCGCAGGTGGCGGGCGAAGTCCTGGGCCTCGGGAGCGGGCCAAGAGGCGAGCGAGTCCTCGATGGCGGCCGCCAGGCGCCGGCGGGTGGCGGCGATGACGGTGCGGCCGTCGTCGGTGAGGCAGAGCAGGGTGGAGCGGCCGTCGGCCGGGTCGGGCTCGCGGCTGAGCAGGCCGGCCTGTTCGAGGCGGTCGGCGCGGCGGGTCACGGTGGTGCGGTCCAGGTCGACCTCCCGGCCGAGGTCGGCAGCGTTGCAGGGGCCGGTGCGGGCCAGGCCGCTGAGGACCGGGTAGGTGAGCTCGTCGACCGCCTCGCCCAGGCCCTCGGTCAGGTGGGTGTAGAGGCGGTCGCGGGTGCTGCGCCGGAGGAGCAGTCCGAGGGCGTCGGCGATGTCGTGGCCGGTCGAGTTCTTCACCCCTGCAGATTAGCGTGCGCGGCGCACGCTTTTCCTGCTACGGTCGAAAGCGTGCTTGAGGCACGCATATCCCGGTCCACGGCGGGACACTCCCGCACGCCATCGAAGGAATCCCCATGAACCGCACCGACGTCCGCGCCGCCCTCACCGACCTCCTCCTCACCCCGGGACTCGACCTGGACGAGGCCGCGGACCGCCACTTCGCCCCCGACTACCGCCAGCGCACCGACGGCGACTGGGCCGACCGCACCGAGTTCCTCGCCCACATCGCCCACCTGCGCGAGGTCGTGGCCGGCGGCTCGGTCCAGGTGCACGACGAGGTCGTGGAAGGCGACCGCTACGCCGACCGCCACACCATGGAGGTGGTCAAGACCGACGGCTCCACGGTCCGCATGGAGGTCTACCTGTTCGGCGAGTTCGCCCCTGACGGCCGCTTCCGCCGCATCGAGGAGACCACCCTCATGCTCGAGGGCGCCGAGGCCGACCGCGGACTCGGCAGCGCCCGCTGATCCCGCGTCACCTCGCGGCCTGCCGATCCCGCGTCACCTCACGGCCCGGGCCCCGCGAAGGCCCCGGGCCTCAGCCACCGCCGGTTTCGCGCAGACGGCGGGCCAGGTAGGCGCGTTCGGGGTCGGAGGCGGCCAGCGCCAGGGCCTCGCGGTAGGCGGCGGCGGCCTCGGCGTCGCGGCCGAGCCGGCGCAGCAGGTCGGCGCGGGTGGCGGGGAGCAGGTGGTAGCCGGCGAGCGCGCCGGAGGACTCCAGGGCGGCGATCAACCGCAGTCCCACGGCCGGCCCTTCGGTCATCGCCCGGGCCACGGCGAGGTTGAGCTCGACCACGGGGGAGGGGGCCTCCGAGAGCAGCCGCTCGTACAGTCGGGCGATCCGGGGCCAGTCGGTGTCCGCGGCGGTCGGCGCCGCGGCATGGCAGGCGGCGATGGCCGCCTGGAGCCGGTAGAAGCCGTGCCGGCGCAGCGGACCCAGGACGGCCAACCCCTCGGCGACGGTGGCGGCGTTCCACCGGGTGCGGTCCTGCTCCTCCAGCGGGACGAGGGCTCCGGCGGCGTTCACCCGGCCCGCGCGGCGGGCGTCGTGCAGCAGCATCAGGGCGAGCAGGCCGCGGGCCTCGGGTTCGTCCGGCATCAGCTCGACCAGCAGCCGGGCGAGCCGGATCGCCTCCGCGCACAGGCCGGTGCGGATCATGTCGGTGCCCTCGGTGGCGCTGTAGCCCTCGTTGAACAGCAGGTAGAGCACCGCCAGCACGCCCGCCGTCCGCTCAGGCAGCAGCGGCGCGGGCGGAACCCGGTAGGGGATGCGGGCGTCGCGGATCTTGGCCTTGGCGCGGACCAGCCGTTTGGCCATCGCCTGGTCGCCGACCAGGAACGCGCGCGCGATCTCCGCGGTGGTGAGACCGGTGAGGGTACGCAGGGTGAGCGCGACCCGGGCGTCCAGCGGCAGCGAGGGGTGGCAGCAGGTGAAGATCAGCCGCAGCCGGTCGTCGCGGATCCCGCTGTCGTCGCGCGGGCCCGGCGGGCCGTCGTCAGCGGTCACCGCGAGCTGCCGGAGTTTGGCGGCCTCCGTGCGGGCCCGGCGCAGCCGGTCCATGGCGCGGTTGCGGGCGGTGGTGGTCAACCAGGCGCCCGGCTTGGCGGGGACGCCGTCGCGCGGCCACCGGTCCAGTGCCCGCGCGAAGGCGTCCTGGGCGCACTCCTCCGCGAGGTCCCAGTCGCCGGTCACCCGGATCAGGGTGGCGACGATCCGGCCCCACTCGGCGCGGAAGGCCGCCGCGACGGCGTCGGCGGCATCCTCGGCTACCGCTCCCAGATCGGCCTCACCTCGATCGTCCCGTGGCGCGCTCCGGGAATCCGGGACGCCACCTCGATCGCCTCGTCGAGATCCCGGCAGTCGACCAGGTAGTACCCGCCGACCTGCTCCTTTGTCTCGGCGAACGGACCGTCGGCAACCAGGACCTCGTCCTGGCGCACCCGGACGGTCGTGGCATCGGCGGTCGGCCGCAGCCGCTCGCCGCCCAGCAGGACGCCCCGGCGTCCCATCTCCTCGCCGAAGGCCGTGTAGCCGGCCAGCATGGCCGCCCCCTCCTCGGGGCCGATCGCGCCGATCGCGTTCTCGTCGGTACAGATCATCAGCAGATAGCGCATCAGAACCTCCTCGGTCCGGTCGGACACAGGTACGACGAACGGGATGCGCCCCGATGGACCGCGGTACCCGTCCATCGTCCGCCGTCCATCGGCCGGGTGCCCGTTCGTCGTAGCAGTGGACGGCTGGACGGCCGGCGGGAGGAGTGAGAACGATGGCGACCGACATCCCTACCCGGCGGGCCTGGACACTCGTACTGGCCTCGCTCGGAGTGTTCATGACCGCGCTCGACACCCTGGTGGTGACCACCGCGCTACCGGTGCTCAGAGTGTCCCTGCACGGCAGCCTCACCGACCTGGAGTGGACGGTGAACGCCTACAACCTGTGCTTCGCCTGCCTGCTGCTGACCGGCGCGGCCCTCGGCGACCGCTTCGGGCGGCGCCGGATGTACTGCGTCGGGCTCGGGGTCTTCACGGCCGCCTCGGCCGCCGCCGCCCTGTCGCCGACGGTCGGCGCGCTGATCGCCGCCCGCGCGGTGCAGGGCGCCGGCGCGGCACTGGTGATGCCGCTGACCCTGACGCTGATCAGTGAGGCGTTCCCGCGAGCGCAGCGCGGGACGGCGATCGGCCTGTGGGGCGGCATCGCCGGGCTGGCCGTGGCGGCCGGACCGGTGGTCGGCGGCGCCGTGGTCCAGGGCATCAGCTGGCACTGGATCTTCTGGCTCAACGTCCCGATCGGCGTGGCGCTGATCCCGCTGGCGGCGACCCGGCTGACCGAGAGCTTCGGCCCGCGGCCGCGACTGGACCTGCTCGGACTGCTGCTGGCGGGCGCGGGGCTGCTCGGCTTGACCTGGGGCCTGGTGCGGGCCAACACGGCCGGCTGGACGAGTGCCGAGGTACTCGGCTCGCTGCTCGCCGGGGCGCTGCTGGTGGCGGTCTTCCTCTGGTGGGAGGGGCGGAGTCCGCATCCGATGCTGCCGCTCTCGCTGTTCCGCCGGCGCAGCTTCGCCGCGGCGAACGGGGTGAGCTTCTTCCTGTACGCGGGACTGTTCGGTGCGCTGTTCCTGATGTCGCAGTTCTTCCAGTCCGCCCAGGGCCTCACCCCGCTCCAGGCGGGTGTCCGGCTGCTGGCGTGGACGGCTGCGCCGGTGGTGGTCGCGCCGTTCGCCGGCCGGCTCGCCGACCGGTACGGCAACCGGCCGTTCATCGTGACGGGCCTGCTGATGCAGACGATCGGCCTCGCCTGGGTGGCGGCGACCGCCTCGCCCGACCTCGGCTTCGCCGCACTCGCGGCGGCGCTCACCGTCGCGGGCGTCGGCACCTCGCTGGTGTTCCCGACCGTGGCGAACGAGGTGATGGGCTCGGTACCCGAGGAGGAGACCGGCACGGCGGCCGGAACCAACAGCGCGCTGCGCGAGCTCGGCGGAGTCTTCGGCGTGGCCCTGCTCGCCTCGGTCTTCGCCCGCCCCGGCACGTTCACCTCGCCGACCGCCTTCGTCGACGGCTTCACCGCCGCACTGTGGGTCGGCGCCGCGCTCTCCGCCGCGGGCGTCCTGATCGGCCTGTTCACCGCCCGTCGGCCGGCCCCGCCTGCGCCGCCGTCCGAAGCCCCCGGCACGGCCGAGGTACCCGAACCGGCCCGCGGGCGGAAGCTCTGACCACCGTCAGGGCGCCGGTGCTCAGCGGGTGGCCGCGAGGGCGTCCAGCGTGCGGGTGAGCGAGGTGCCCAGGCCCCAGCGGGTGGAGAGCGACTCCAGGGTCATCGGGTCGATCGGCTCGCTCGGCAGGGCCGGGTCGAAGTCGGGCAGCGGCACGTCCCGGGCGACCCGGACCACGGTGGGCGCGACGTCCAGGTACGCGGCGCCGTCCAGCAGGTTCTTGCGGCGGGCCGGGGTGATCCGCGACGCCGGGTCGAGCGCCGCGGCCCGCACCCCGGCCAGGTCGCCGTAGGTCTGCAGCAACTGGGCCGCGGTCTTCTCGCCGATCCCCTTCACCCCCGGCAGGCCGTCGCTCGCGTCGCCGCGCAGCGCCGCGAGATCGGCGTACGAGGCGGCGCCGACGCCGTACTTCTCCTCGATGTACGCGTTGTCGACGACCTGCGGGTGGCCGACGCCCTTCACCGGGTACAGCACCGTGACCGCCCGGTCGTCGTCGACCAGCTGGAAGAGGTCCCGGTCGCCGGTGACGATCTGCACCGGACCGGCGGCCCCGGTCGCCAGGGTGCCGATCACGTCGTCCGCCTCGTACCCGGCGACGCCGACCCGGGCGATGCCGATCGCGTCCAGCACCGCCTCGATCACCGGCACCTGCGGGCCGAGCGTGTCGGGGATCTCCTCCTCGCCCTCGGCCGCCGCCTCGGCGACGCGGTGCGTCTTGTACGAGGGGATCAGGTCGACCCGCCACTGCGGGCGCCAGTCGGCGTCCATGCAGGCGACCAGCCGGTCGGGCCGGTGGTCCTGGACCAGCCGGGTGATGAAGTCCAGCAGGCCGCGGACGGCGTTCACCGGCACGCCGTCGGGGGACTTCATCGACTCCGGGACGCCGAAGTAGGCGCGGAAGTACAGGCTGGCGGTGTCGAGCAGCATCAGGCGCGGGGCGGGTGCGGTCACCCTCCCGATGATGCCCTACCGCGCCGACAGCCCGGTGCAGCGCCTCCCCGACGGACCGTCAACAACGGTCGCCGGCGCGCTCAGTGCGGGTGCGGCCCGGCCCGGTGCACCGGGCCGTGGGAGTCCGCGCAGTGCTCGCGGTCGTCGTCGCCCGGGCCGGAGATCTGCAGCAGCCCGTCCGCCTCGTCCTCGCCGACGTGGTCGACCTGGAGCGTGCTGTGGCTGATCCGGTAGTCCTCGCGCAGCTGCCGCTGCAGCTCCCGCCGCACCGCGTGGCAGTCGCCGCCCGGGGTGACCAGGATGTGCGCGGAGAGCGCCGGCTGCCCGGAGGTGATCTCCCAGATGTGCAGGTCGTGGATCTCCTCCACCTGCGACGCGGCGACCAGCCGGTCAGCCACCTGGTCCGGGTCGATGCCGGCCGGCGCGGCCTCCAGGAAGATCCGCCCCGACTCCCGGACCAGCCCGATCCCGGCCCGCAGCATCAGCGCCACCACCACCAGCGAGGCGATCGCGTCCGCCCGCACGAACCCGGTGAACAGCACCACCGCACCCGCCACCGCCGTCGCGATGAAGGCGTACAGGTCGGTCAGGACGTGCTGGAACGCGCCCTCCACGTTCAGCGAGGAACGGTTCGCCTTCGACAGGCACCAGGTCGCGGCGAGGTTCACCACCACGCCCACCAGCGCCGTCACCAGCACCAGCCCACCCTCCACCGCCGGCGGCGAGATCAGCCGGGTGACCGCCTCGTAGCCCAGCCACGCCGACAGCACCAGCAGCGTCACGCCGTTCGCCTGCGCGGACAGGATCTCCGCCCGCTTCAACCCGTACGTGAAACCGCCGCGCGCCGGACGGGCCGCCAACCGCATCGCCACCAGCGCCAGCGCGATCGACGCGGCATCGGTGAGCATGTGCGCCGCGTCCGAGATCAGCGCCAGCGAACTCGCCGCGAAACCGACCACCACCTCGCCCGCCATGAACACCACGAGCAGCAGCAGCGCACTCCACAGCCAGCGCCGGTCCGCGTCCGCCGACACCGCGTGGCCGTGCCCGGCGTGACCGCCCCCACCGTGGTCGTGGTCGTGGCGCTGCTCGTGATCGTGGCTGTGGGCGTGGCCGGCCATCGAGGTCCTCCGCTCTGGTGTCCGCACCCGAAGTGAACCCCAACTCGGATGAAGATCCAAAGGCTGCACTGGTGACCGTTGTCGTTCCCGTTGCGGACACCCGCCTGCGGTAGGGTCTGCGCCGCATCCGCCCAGCTGAACCGGGCGGACGAGGTCGGAACGGAGGAGCGGACGTGTCGGAGAAGGTCCCGCTGACGGTGATCGCCAAGGAATGGGGCCGGATCGGCATCACCGGCTTCGGCGGCCCGCCCGCGCACATCCTGCTGCTGCGCCGGCTCTGCGTGGAACGGTGCGGCTGGCTCGCCGCCGCCGAGTTCGAGGACGGCATCGCCGCCACCAACCTGCTGCCCGGACCCGCCTCCACCCAGCTGGCGATCTTCACCGCCTGGCGGCTGCGCGGCGCGGCCGGCGCGCTGATCGGCGGCGCCGCGTTCATCGTCCCCGGCCTGGTGCTGATCCTGGCGCTCTCCGCACTCTTCCTGGCCGGCAGCCCGCCGCACTGGGTGCTCGGCGCCGCGGCCGGCGCCGGCGCGGCCGTCCCCGCCGTCGCCGTGCAGGCCGCCACCGCGCTGATCCCCGCCAGCCTGCAACGCTCCGGCCCCGGCCCCGGCGCCGCGCGGCTGCGGTGGGGCGGCTACCTGCTGCTCGGCGCGCTCGCCGCGATCCTCACCGGCCCCTGGCTGGTGCTGGTCCTGATCGCCACCGGCGCCGCGGAGATCGCCTTCCGGCGAACCAGCCGAACGAAGGACCCACTGCTGCGCCGACCGGCCGAGCAGCCCGACCACGGCGGTGACACCCCGTCAGGCCCGCGCCGCTTCCTCCCGCTGCTGATCCCCGGGGTCGCCGCCACCGGCGGACTCGGCGCCCTCGCCTGGGTCGCCCTCAAGGTCGGCGCGCTCTCCTACGGCGGCGGCTTCGTGATCATCCCGCTGATGCAACAGGACGCCGTACACCGCTACCACTGGATGACCGACGGCCAGTTCCTGAACGCCGTCGCCCTCGGCCAGATCACCCCCGGACCGGTCGTGCAGACCGTCTCCGTGGTCGGCTACGCGGCCGCGGGCCTCCTCGGCGGACTGCTCGCCGCAGCAGTGGCCTTCGCCCCCTCCTTCCTCTTCGTCCTGTTCGGCGCCGCCCACTTCGACCGCCTACGCGCCAACACCGCCGTCCAGAACTTCCTCACCGGCGCCGGCCCCGCAGTCATCGGCGCCATCGCCGGCTCCGCCCTCCCCCTGGCCCTCGCCCTCGCCCGCCCCTGGCAGTACGCCATCCTCACCCTCGCCGCCCTCTGGCTCCTAGCCCTCCGCCGCAACGTCGTCCCCTGCCTCCTGGCCGCCGCCGCCCTGGGCACCACCGCAGCCCTGACAGGTCTCCCGCTCCCGTAGCGCGAAAGCGCGAAGCGTGAAACCAGGGGCGGGCGCGGGCCCGCCGTGGCGGGTGGCCGTCAGGCCCTGGCGGTGGCCAGCGTCTCGGTGGAGGCGCCCGCCGCCAGGCGGGTGGCGGTGACGAGGGCGCGGGCGACGCGGAGGTCCTCGCCCTGTTCGGGGTGCCACTGGACGCCCAGGGTGAAGCCCGCGCCCTCGACGGCCTCGATGGTGCCGTCCTCCGCGTGGGCGGAGACCGTCAGGCCCTCGCCGAGCCGGGCCACCGCCTGGTGGTGGAAGGTCGGAACCACGAGCGAGGCCTCCGGCAGGAGGTCGGCGAGCAGGGTCCCGGGGACCGGTCGGACGGTGTGGCGGCCGTACTCGTTGGGCGCGCCCTCGTGGCTGCGGTCGCCGACCACGTCCGGCAGGTGCTGGACCAAGGAGCCGCCGCAGACCACGTTCAGCAGCTGCATGCCGCGGCAGATGCCGAGCAGCGGAAGGTCCGCGGCGAGCGCGGCCCGGATCAGCGCGGCCTCCCACAGGTCGCGCTCGGCCGCGGTGGCCCGGGTCTCCGCGTGGGCGCGCTCGCCGTACAGCGCGGGGGAGACGTCCTCGCCGCCCGCGATCACCAGCCCGTCCAGCCGCGACACGGCGGCGGCCGCGTACTCGGGGGCGTCCGGCGGCAGCATCACGGCGAGGCCGCCGGCCGCCCGGACCATCGCGGGGTAGCGCTCGGGCAGCAGGACCGAGCGTTGACTGTCCCAGCGTCCCCAGGCCGCGTCGTTGAGGTAGCTGCTGATGCCGATCACCGGGCGAGAGGTCATGGCGCGCATTCTGCCGTGCCGTCGCACGCCCCGCTGCGCGTCCCGCCGACCCCGTGCGCCCCTCCCGAAGCGAACCGCCCCGCTGCGCGCCCCCGGGGCGTCCCCGTCCGGGCCGTTCCGGGCCGTCCGCACGCGGTTCACGTGATTCTCACCGGAATCTCATCGCCGGAGCCCGATTTCGGCCCCGCGCTGATTTCCCGCTTATCCGGAGCCGCCTAGGGTCTTCGGTGTGAGTGAGCAGCAGATTCCGGCCGGGTGGTACCCGGACCCCACCGACACCGTGTCCGTCCCCCGCCCCGAGCGGTGGTGGGACGGCAAGGGCTGGACGGCCGAAACCCGGGCCGCCTCCGCCCCGCCCGCGGCCGCCCTCCCCGGCGAGCCGACCGACGCCCCGCCCGCCGGGCCGACGCCCGGCGCCGAGGACACCGCGGTCCTCGAGGGCACCGTGCTGGACGCCGACGGCCACAGCGTCCGCTACCCCGAGTACCCGTCGATCGCCGACCAGGCGCCGGCCAAGCCGAAGCGGCGGCCGTCCAAGCCGGTGCTGATCGCCGCCACCGTCGCGGCGCTGCTCGGCCTGGCCGTCGGCTCCGGCGTCACCTACCTGGCGATGGACGGCAAGGACTCCGCGCCCGTCGCCCAGCGCCAGGGCGGCCAGCGCTTCGGCTACGGCAATCCCGGCGACGGCTTCCCCGGCTTCGGCGGCGGCCAGAACGGCCAAGGCAACGGGAACGGCCAGGGCAACGGGAACGGCCAGGGCAACGGCGGCCAGAACGGGCAGGGCAACGGGAACGGTCAAGGCAACGGCAAGGGCGGTCGCAGCGCCGACCAGGCCGTGGACCCCGTGAACGGCATCAGCCTGCCGATCCCGTCCGGCTGGGAGGGCGGTACCGCCCCCGACGGCACCGCCTCGATCAGCGTCGGCTCCTACACGTGCGTCGACGGCAGCGCCAACTGCTCGCTCGGCGGCGCCAACACGGTCCAGCTCAAAGGGACGGACGCCAAGCAGGCCGCGCAGGACGACATCGCCGCCGCGGCGAAGGGCTCCTACCCCGACCTGACGGGGCACAAGGAGCTGAAGAACGAGGCGGTCACCGTCGCCGGGCGCTCCGGCTACCTGGTGCGCTGGCAGGTCGACGTCTCCAAGGGCAACGCGGGCTACGTCGAGACGGTGGTCTTCCCGACCGCCGACGGCAAGGCGCTGACGGCCGTGCACCTCGGCTTCGACATCGCCGACAAGGCCCCGGGGCTGGACCAGATGGACAGCATCGTCAAGGGCGTCGCCGCCTGGAACGGCGGCCCGCTCGGCAACGGCTCCGGCGGCACCCGCACCTGACGGCTCGTCACCACCAACTGGCACTGCGTCACCCACAACTGACGCCGCGTCACCCGGCCCTCCGGGCGCCCGCTCACCTGCCACCGCACGGCCCGTCCCACCTCCCCGGGGCGGGCCGCGCGGCGTCCCTCCCCGGGGCCGTGCCGGGCCTCAGCGTCGCTCCTCCACCGCCTGTCCGGGGGCGACCAGGCCGCTCTCGTAGGCCAGCACGACGGCCTGGACGCGGTCGCGCAGGCCGAGTTTGCCGAGGATGCGGGCCACGTGGGTCTTGACGGTGGCCTCGGACAGGGTGAGGTGGGCGGCGAGTTCGGCGTTGCTCATGCCGCGGGCGACGAGTTCGAGGACCTCGCGTTCGCGGGCGGTGAGGGTGCCGAGCGCACTGTGCCGGCCTGCCCACTCGGGGGCCGACGCCGCGGCCGGGTCGGCGCGCCGGGCGAAGCGGGCGACCAGGCGCCGGGTGATGGTGGGCGCCAGCAGTGCGTCGCCGTCGCGCACCATGCGGACGGCGGAGACCAGGTGTTCGGGGGTGACGTCCTTGAGCAGGAAGCCGCTCGCTCCGGCGCTGAGCGCCGCGTAGACGTACTGGTCGAGGTCGAAGGTGGTCAGGATGATGATCCGCGGCGTGTGATCGCCGCCCGCGGCGAGGATCCGGCGGGTGGCCTCCAGGCCGTCCATCTCGGGCATCCGGATGTCCATCAGCACCACGTCCGGCAGGGTCCGCCGCACCGCCTGGACGGCCGCCGCGCCGGTGTCGGCCTCGGCGGCGACCTCGATGCCCTCGGCGGACAGGATCATCCTGAAGCCGGCGCGCACCAGGGCCTGGTCGTCGGCGATCACGACACGCAGTGGGGTGTTCACGAGGTCTCCATGCTGTCCGACGGGGCCTTCATGCTGTCCAACGAGGTCTCCATGCCGTCCGACGGGGCCTTCATGCTGTCCAACGAGGTCTCCATGCCGTCCGACGAGGCCTTCATGCTGCCCAACGGGTCCGACGGGGTCTCCACCATGTCGTCCAGCGGGATCGAGGCCTTGACGCGGTAGCCGCCGGTGAGGCGGGGCCCGGCGTGGAAGGTGCCGCCGTGGACGGCGACGCGCTCGCGCAGGCCGACCAGGCCCCGGCCGCCGCCGGTGGCCGCGGCCGGCCCGGGGCGGCCCTCGGTGTGGGCGACGTCCACCCGCAACTCCCGCGCCCCGTGGTCGACCCGGATCTCGGCCCGCGCGCCGACGGCGTGCTTGACCATGTTGGTCAGCGCCTCCTGGACCAGCCGGTACGACGTCAACTCCACGCCCGGGGGCAGCGGTCGGCGCTCGCCGGTGACCTCCAGCGCGACGTCGATCCCGGCGGCCCGCATCCGGCCGACCAGTGCGTCGAGCCCGTCCAGGCCCGGCTGCGGGGCGAGTTCGGCCTGCGTGGCGGGGTCCCGCTCGGGGCTGTCCATGGTCAGCAGGCCCATCACGTTGCGCATGTCGGTCATCGCGGCGCGGCCGCCCGCCTCGATGGCGAGCAGGGCCTCCTTCGCCGCAGCCGGGTCCCGCTCGACGACCATCCGGGCGGCGCCGGCCTGAATCACCATCACGCTGACGTTGTGGGTCACCACGTCGTGCAACTCCCGGGCGATCCGGGCCCGTTCGTGCTCGACGGCCTGCCGCAGCGCCTCGATCCGGTCCCGTTCCAGGGCGCGCAGCCGGGCCCGGCCCCGCTCGGTGCGGGCGGCCCACAGGCGGTGCCCCCAGGCCGCCGCCGCCACCGGGCAGAGCAGCAGCGCGCCCGTCACCCAGTTCGGGAAGTGCGGCAGCTTCGCCCGGTCGACGAGCACGAGCAGCACGGCGCTCGCGACCGGGGCGGCGAGCAGCGCACCCCGGCGGTAGGCGCTGTGGGCCAGGGCGCTGTAGAGCGAGACCACGGTGACCAGTGCGGCGACGAACAGCACGTCCGGGTAGGCGTGGCGGGCCAACAGGGCGACGCACAGTACGAGTTGGGCGGCCAGCGCGGCCAGTGGCGCGCGCCGCCGCCAGGCCGGCGGGAGGGCCGCGGCGGCCGCCAGCACCGGCAGGTCCCAGGGCGCGGTAGGGACGTTGGGCGGATCGACGGCGTACCGCAGCCCGACCAGCGCGAAGCCTCCCGCCAGCGCGGCGTCCAGCAGCAGCAACCGCCGCCGCACCGGTACCGGAGCGTCGGGTCCGGCCGCCCACGCGCGCAGCCGCGCGCCCGACCCGCGCCACGGCGCGGCGCTCCCCGTGCTCCCCACCCGCTGCCACTCCCGACTACATCTCGAGGATGACCTCGCAGGCCGTCATCCGTACGCGGTACCGCACTTGCCTCCTGCGGCCGACGAGGCCGACCGCCCCCCGACCCTAGCGTGGCGGGCGTCGGAAGAGGATGCGAGGAGGACGCGATGACGACCGAACCCGTGATCGAGATCAGTGGAGTGACCCGGACCTTCGTGGACGGGCCGGCCGCCCTGCGCGAGGTCTCCCTGACCGTGGCCACGGGGGAGGCGCTGGCGATCCTCGGCCCGTCGGGCAGCGGCAAGTCGACCCTGCTGAACCTGATCGCCGGGCTGGACCGGCCGGACGCGGGGACCGTCACGGTCGCCGGCACCCGGGTGGACACCCTGAACGAGGCCGGGGCGGCGCGCTACCGGCGGAGCACGATCGGCATGGTCTTCCAGTTCTTCAACCTGCTCGACGACCTGACGGTGCTCGACAACGTCGTGCTGCCCGCCGAGTTGACGGGCACCGGGCGCGGCGAGGCCCGCCGGCGGGCGCTCGGCCTGCTGGAGACGCTGGGCGTCGCCCGGCACGCGCGCGCCCACCCGGGCCGACTGTCCGGCGGTGAGCGCCAACGGGTGGCGGTGGCACGGGCATTGATGAACCGTCCGGCGCTGCTGCTGGCCGACGAGCCGACCGGGGCGCTGGACTCCGCGTCCGGCGAGGAGGTCAAGGCGCTGCTGCGCGAGCTGCACGAGGACGGGCAGACCCTGGTGATGGTCACCCACGACCTGACGCTCGCCGAGTCCTGCGCCACCCGCACGGTGCGCCTGGTGGACGGCCGGATCGCCGCCGACACCCGCCGCGCCGCCGCTGCCGCGACGGCGGTGGCCCGATGAGCGCCCTCGGCACCGTGCTGCGCGCGGGCGTGCGCCGCCGCCGCGTGCAGACCGCCGTCACCGGACTGGCCGCGATGATGGCGGTGACCGCCTCGGTGCTCGGCGGCTCCCTGCTGGTGGCCTCCGACGCGCCGTTCGACCACGCCTTCGCCCGGCAGCACGGACCGCACCTGACCGTGCAGTTGGACGCGGCGAAGGCCACCGCCGAGCAGGTCGGCGCGAGCGCGCACGCCGCGGGCGTCACGGTCGCGGCCGGCCCGTTCAGGACGGTGTCCACCAACCCGAGCGGGGTGCCCGGGCAGGCCCTGCCCGCCGGGATGTCACTGCCCCCGATGGCCCTGGTCGGCCGGGACGCGCCGGGCGGGCCGGTCGACCAGGTGACTCTGACGGAGGGTCACTGGGTGTCGGGCCCCGGGCAGATCGTGGTCTCGGCCGACTACTCAGGCCCGCAGCTCGCGGTCGGCGGGGCGATCGCCTTCCCCACCGCCTCCGGCGGGAGCGCCGAGCTGCGGATCGTCGGCCTCGCCCGGTCGGTCGGCCGCACCGCCGACGGCTGGATCGCCCCCGCGCAGGTCGACGCCCTCGACGCCCACGGCACCGGTGCCGGCTACCAGATGCTGTACCGGTTCGCCGGCGCCGGGACCGACGCGCAGCTCGCCGACGACCGCGCCGCCGTCACCGCCCGCCTGCCCGCGAACTCGCTGACCGGTGCCACGAGCTGGCTCAACGTCAGGAACGGCAACAGCCGGAGCACCGGCCTGTTCATCCCCTTCCTGACCGCCTTCGGCCTGCTCGGCATCGCCATGTCGGTGCTGATCGTGGGCAACGTGGTGGCCGGGGCGGTCGGCTCGGGTACCCGCCGGATCGGCATCCTGAAGGCCGTCGGCTTCACCCCCGGCCAGGTCGTGCGCGCCCACCTCGGCCAGGCGCTGATCCCCGCCGCGGTCGGCACGCTGCTCGGCGCCGTGCTCGGCAACCTGGCCGCCGGGACGGTGCTCTCCGCCACCGAGCAGGTGTACGGCACCGATTCGCTGACCGTCGCCCCGTGGGTCGACGCGGCGGTGATCCTCGGCACCCTCGCGCTGGTCGCGGTGACCGCCCTGGTCGCCGCCCTGCGCGCAGGCCGGCTGCGGACCGTCGACGCGCTCGCCGTGGGTCGCACGCCACGCCTCGGCCGCGGCCGGCGCGCCGCGCGGATCGCCCGCGCCCTGCCGCTGCCCCGTGCCGTGACCATGGGCCTGGCACAGCCGTTCGCCCGCCCGGCCCGGGCCCTCGCGATGGTCGTCGCGATCCTGTTCGGCGCCACCGCGGTCACCTTCGCCTACGGCCTGGCCACCTCGCTCCAGCGGATCGAGGCCTCCAAGCAGGGCAGCGCCGACGTGACCGTGCTGGCCGTCCCGCCGCCGCTGCCGGGCGCGTCCGCCGCGGGCGACCCGCGCCCCGACACCGCCGCGATGGCGCAGGCCGTCGAGCGGCAGCCCGGCACCCTGGCGTACTACGGCGCCGCACAGACCGAGGTCACGGCGGCCGGTTCGACCAGCACCGTCACGGTCACCGCCTACCTCGGCGACTCCTCCTGGGCCGCCCGCCCACTGGTGACGGGACGCTGGTTCCACGGCGCCGGCGAGGCCGTCGCGCCGACGCCGTTCCTGACCGCCACCGGCACCAGGGTCGGCGACACCGTGATGATCACCGACCACGGCACGACGCTGCCCGTGAGGATCACCGGCGAGGCGTTCGTCGCCGACAGCCGGGACATGCAGCTGTTCACCGACGCCGCGACGCTCGCCGGGGCGGAACCCGACCTGCACGCCGACTACTTCGACATCAAGCTCACGCCCGGCACCGCAACGCGTGGTTACACCGACGGCCTGAACGCCGCGCTGCGGTCGACCGGCGCCGTCGCGCACACCGGCGACGGCGGCGGCTCCAGCCAACTGGTCGTCCTGCTGGACGCGCTCACCGGCCTGCTCACCCTGATGCTGGTCGCGGTCGCCGGACTGGGCGTGCTCAACACGGTGGTCGTGGACACGCGGGAGCGGATCCGTGACCTCGGCGTGGTCAAGGCGCTCGGCATGACGCCGCGTCAGACCGTCTCCATGGTGGTCGCCTCGGTGACCGTGATCGGCCTGGTCGGCGGCGCGATCGGCGTGCCGCTCGGCGTGCTGCTGCAGCGGATCATCGTCCCCGCGATGGGCCACAGCGCGGGCCGGCGCCTGCCGACCGCGATGGTGGAGGTCTACCAGACGCCGACGCTGGCGCTCCTGGGGCTCGGTGGGGTGGTCATCGCGGTGCTCGGCGCGCTGCTCCCGGCCGGCTGGGCGGCCAGGACCCGCACCGCCGTCGCCCTGCGCACCGAGTAGCCCGACCGCCGGGCCACCGGAAGCCCGGCGGGCACCAGCGCGCCGGGCATAAGGTGGCATACCCTCACGGGGTGGAGCGCAAGAACATCCCCAACCCCGGGTTCGCCGAGGACGACGGCACCGCCGACCCCGCCCTCGCCGCCGCCCTGGCCGCCTGGCAGCAGGACCCGGCCGCCGAGCCCGAGTTGCTGGCCGCCCTCACCCCCAGCCGGCTGATGGTGCCGATCGTGGCACTGCTCGGCGAGGTCGAGGTCGACGCCAACGGGCACCGGCACGAGAAGACCAGCGACATGGCGGTCCCGGTGATCGAGGCGGTCGACGGCCGGCGCGCCCTGCCCGCCTTCACCTCGCTGGCCACGATGGCCCGCTGGCGCGCCGACGCCCGGCCCGCGCCGGTGGTCGCCCCGCAGGCCGCGATGGTCGCCTTCAACGAACGCGCCGACACCCTGCTGATCGACCCGGCCGGCCCGGTCACCTACCGCCTCGACGGGGCCCGGCTGCGCGCCGTCGCCGAGAACCGCCGCTACCTGCCGCCGCACCGGGACCCCGACGTCCACCAGGCGCTGCGCCGACTCCTCGACGCGGAACCGGAGATCGTCGCCGCCCACCTGCTCCCGGCCCCCGACGCGGACGCCACCCTCGCCCTGGTCCTCGGCGACCCGACCGCCGACCCCCGCCCACTCGCCACCCGCCTCGGCGCCACCCTCGTCGCCGACGAAGCCCTGCGCCTGCGCCTCGACCAGGGTCTGCAACTCGCCTTCCTCCGCGAGCAGTTGGCCCAGTCGCCGTTCTACACCCGAGGCTGAGTCGTCGCCCGTCGCCCGTCGCCCGTCGCCCGTCGCCCGTCGCCCGTCGCCCGTCGCTGCAGCGCGGCGGGCGGCAACACCTCCCACCCGACAAACCCGGAGACAGCGCCTGCCTGAAACAGGTAAGGTTCAAAAGTCGCCTGCATCTATTACCGGCCGGAGGTTGCCGCCCATGCCCGAACCCACCGTCCCCGAACTCGTCCGGGCCTGGATCGGCGGCTGGACGGTCTCCCGCGGTGCCGCCGAGCCGATCGCCGAGCCCTGGGGCTGGACGATCGACGTGGGCCAGGTCCAGCAGGTGTGGCGGCACGTGCTCCCGGAGCCGACCGAGGAGGTGGTGCGCAAGGTCGCCGACGGCACCACCGCGTCGTGGACGTGGCTGAAGCTGTTCGCCGAGGACGAGACGGTGCTGCCCTGGATCGGTCCGAACTGGCAGCTCGACCAGCCGGGCTTCCTGATGACCCGTGACCTCCGCCCGGAGGACCCCGTCACCCCGGCCGGCTACCGGGTCACCACCTGGGAGCGCGGCGGCGTGGTCCGGGCCCTGATCCGCACCGCGGACGGCCACTTCGCCGCCCGCGGCCAGCTCGGCCTCGGCGCCGCCACCCCGCTCGCCGGCCGCGTCGACGCCCCGGTGGTCGCCGTCGCCGACCAGATCGAGACCGCCCCCGAGCACCGCCGCCGCGGCCTCGGCAGCCTGCTGATGCGCACGCTGCAGAACGAGGCGTACGCGGCTGGCGCGCGCACCGCGCTGCTGGTCGGCACCCCGGAGGGCCGGGCCCTGTACTCCACCCTCGGCTGGGAGCTGCGCGCGCCGATGGCCAGCCTCTTCTACCGAGCCCCGGAAGCCGACTGAGCCGGAGCCGGCTGAGCCGGAGACGCGAACCGCCCGCGCGGAGGGCGAGCTCCGGGCGGGCGGTCGGCGAAGCGCAGGGGAGACAAGCGCAGGGGAGAGAAGGGCGGGCTCAGGCGGCGATGAGCAGGGTGCGTCGGGGGGCGATCACCCGGCCGTCGGGGAGCAGTTCGCCGGTGTCGTCGAAGAGCAGGACGCCGTTGCACAGCAGGCTCCACCCCTGCTCGGGGTGGCGGGCGACCGGCACGGCCGCTTCACGGTCGGGAGACTCCACGGATGGACACTCGGGTCGGTGCTGGCACATCCTCGTACCTCGCTTCGCTCAGGGTTCCTCTCCGCCGCACGGCCACCCCCCAGGGCGCCGCCCTGCCGGCGGAAATGTTTTGGCGCCGTGCATGATTGAAACGGCGTCAGGCGGGTAGGACGTTCAATCCTCTTCCTGTCGACCACCAGTGTCGACCCCGAGGAGCCATGGCGCAGGCATTTGGTGACATGCGCCACAGAAGAGGCTGCGAGATCACCCTAGCGGGCGCCGGCCGGGCGCGAACGAACACGGACGGGCTATCCCGGACTGATCCGATCGGATCAGTCCGGGATAGCCCGTCCAGGTGGTGGCGGAGCCGGTCGGCGGCGGGTCAGCCGATCAGCGCGGTGGGGCGGGCCGCGGGGGAGTGCTCCAGGCGGGCGAGCAACTCGGCGGCGGGCAGTACCTGGTGCGCGGTGACGCCGAGCGGCGCGGGGGCCAGCGGGATCAGCAGGTCCTCGCCGGGGTGCCCGGAGTGCAGCCACAGGGCGGTCGCGTAGTGGTCGGGCAGCGACAGCAGCCGCGGCTCGTACGGGCTGGGTGCGCCCTGGGTCAGCTGCCACGCCTGGCGCAGCGCGCGGACGGCGGAGTCCAGGTAGGGCCCCGCGGTGAAGTGGGAGAAGAGCGGCCCGTCCGCGGTCTGCACCACCTCGGCCGCAGCGGCGACCCCGGCGAGCGCCTCCTCGGAGAAGACGGCGCCCTCGCCGGCCGCGCTCTCGCCCGGCTCCGCGGCCCGGCCGGCGGGCGGGCAGCCCGGCTCGGCCGGGGGGTTGTCCGCCTGGTCCTGCGCGCCCGCCCGGACCAGGAAGCGCCACCCGGTGCGGTCCGCCGCGGCCAGCCTCGGCGCGGGGCCGCGCAGGGTATGGACCGGCAGGGCCAGGGCGGGCTGCGGCGCGAGATCGCCATGTCGCAGCACGGCGGCGGCGGGCTGGCGCAGGGCCACCTCCGAGCCGAGTGCGGCGTGGACGGCGTGCAGCGCGCCGGCGGGGGGCTGGGACGGGTGCAAGGTCATGGCTGGGTCGCCTCTCCGTGCGAGATCGGCGTGCGGATGCGGCATACCGGCACGGCGTCGACATGGGGAGCCTGGCCGTGTCCGGTTGTGCATGGCCGCCGAGTGGGTGGGCGGGCCGTCGACGAGTTCCTCGGATGAACGGGTGGCTCGGACGGCCGTGGCCGGGCCTGTGCGGCGTGCGAATTCTACTCGAACAGGTGCGCAGGGTGACCTTCATATCACGTTCCGTGGTGCCGTGCAAGTCGGGGCAGAGCTGAAGGACCGTCAGAATCCTTGTCTCGTCCACCTGTTCGCATGCCGGGCTATCGATCTTCCGGCTGGGCATGATGCTCAGGCATTGTCGACCGAGGGGGAGGGAAGGCACCCGTGGGCGAGAAGGTCGTGGCCACCCGGGCGGAACTGTCCGACCGGCAGCTGTACCGCCGCAAGCTGCAGTCCTGTCTGGACGTGCTGGAGCGGATGCTGGGGGAGGAACGGTTCGACCGCCCGAAAGCCATGATGGGCCTGGAGATCGAGCTCAACCTGGCGGACGAGCAGGGCCTGCCGGTGCTCGGAAACGAACAGGTGCTCGGCTCGATCGCCTCGGCGGACTTCCAGACCGAGCTGGGCCGGTTCAACATCGAGGTGAACATCGCCCCGCGCCGGCTGGCCGGACACGTCTTCGAGGACCTGCGCGAGGAGCTCGACACCGGCCTCAAGTACGCCGACCGCCGGGCCGCCGAGGTGGGCGCGCGGATCGTGATGGTGGGCATCCTGCCGACCCTCGACCTGGAGCACGCCGGGCTGGACGCGATGTCCCACAACGACCGGTACAGCCTGCTCAGCGACCAGATCCTGGCCGCCCGCGGCGAGGACATCGCACTCGACATCCAGGGCGTCGAGCGGCTCGCGGTGGACTCGGTCTCGATGGTCGCCGAGGCCGCCGCCACCTCCGTCCAGCTGCACCTGCAGGTCACCCCGGAGCGGTTCGCCTCGGTCTGGAACGCGGCCCAGGCGATCTGCGGCGTCCAGCTCGCGCTGGGCGCCAACTCCCCGTTCCTGTTCGGCCGGGAGCTGTGGCGGGAGACCCGGCCGGTGCTGTTCCAGCAGGCCTGCGACACCCGTACGGCCGAGCTCAAGGCCCAGGGCGTGCGCCCCATCACCTGGTTCGGGGAGCGCTGGGTGGACTCCGCGCTGGACCTGTTCGCCGAGAACCTGCGGTACTTCCCGGCGCTTCTGCCGATCTGCGACGACGAGGACCCGGCCAAGGTGCTGGCCTCCGGCGGCGTTCCCCGGCTCGGCGAGATGCGGCTGCACAACGGCACCATCTACCGCTGGAACCGCCCGGTGTACGACGTCGCCGACGGCGTCGCCCACCTGCGGGTGGAGAACCGCTGCCTGCCCGCCGGCCCGACCGTCGCCGACACCCTGGCCAACGCGGCCTTCTACTACGGCGTGGTGCGGATGCTCGCCGAACAGCCCCGGCCGATCTGGACCAGGCTCCCGTTCGAGAAGGCCGACGAGAACTTCCAGGCGGGCGCGCGTTACGGCATCGACGCCGTCCAGTACTGGCCGCGCTCCGGCCGCACCGGCCGCGGCCTGGCCGAGACCAGCGCCACCGACCTGGTGCTGAACGAGCTGCTGCCGCTGGCCCACCAGGGCCTGGACGAGTGGGGCATCGAGCCGCGCGACCGGGACCGCTACCTCGGCATCATCGAGCAGCGCTGCCTGCGCCGCACCAACGGCGCCGCCTGGCAGGCCGCCACCGTGCACCGGCTGCGGGAGAACTACGGCATGGACCCGAACGCCGCGATCGCCGCGATGACCCGCCGGTACGTCGAGTACATGCGCACCGGCGAGCCCGTGCACACCTGGCCGGTCGGCTGACCCGACCTCCCCGGACGTCGGCTGACCGACCAATCCCGGCCGTCGGCTGACCGACCCACCCCGGCCGTCGGCTGACCGACCCACCCCGGACGTCGGCCGGGAGACCCGGGCCGACGTTCCAGGATCGGCTCATCTTCCTGTGGAAGGATGATCGGCCCGGAGACCGCACCGCGCTCCGGGCCGCATCCGCCCTCGGGGAGACCAGTGACCACCGCCTCGACCGAGCCCAGCACCCAGACCCCCACCCGCCGGCTGCTCGGCGCGGAACTGCTGATCGTCCTCGGCCTGTCGCTCGGCGCCAGCGGGGTCGCGGCGCTGATCAGCTTCGCCGGCTCGCTCACCGAACCGCTGGCGCTCGGCAAGCAGGTCGCCACCCTCAACACCTCACGCGCCCCCGGCCGTCCCTGGCTCGACCTCGCCTGGCAGCTCTACTACATCGCCCGCGGCCTGATGCCGGTCGTCCTGGTCGGCTACCTGCTGATCCGCGAGGGCACCTCGCTGCGCGTCCTCGGCTTCGACCTGCGGCACAAGCTCTCCGACCTCGGCCGCGGCGCCCTGGTCGCGGCCGGCATCGGCGGCTCCGGCCTCGCCCTCTACCTGGCCGCGCAGGCGGCCGGCTACAACCTGACGGTCGCCCCCTCCGGACTGCCCGACGTGTGGTGGCGGATCCCGGTGCTGATCGCCTCCGCCTGGCAGAACGCCATCCTCGAAGAGGTCGTCGTCCTCGGCTACCTGCTGCGCCGGCTCGGCCAGTTGAACTGGTCCTGGCCCGCCGCGGTGGCCGCCAGCTCGGTGCTGCGCGGCTCCTACCATCTCTACCAGGGCGTCGGCGGACTGGTCGGCAACATGGTGATGGGCGTGGTCTTCTGCCTGCTCTACCGCCGCTGGGGCCGGGTCGGCCCGCTGGTCGCCGCACACGCCCTGATCGACACCGTGGCGTTCGTCGGCTACGCCCTGCTGGCGGGCCACGTCAGCTGGCTGCCGTCCTGACGCACCGCCGCGAAGCCTGACGCACCGCCGCGAAGCCTGACGCACCGCCCCGAAGCCTGACGCACCGTCAGGCCACGGCTAGGGTGGGGCGCGACACACGCAGGCGGGACGGGAGTCGGGCATGGGAGCGGAGCCGGGCTGGCACGGTGACCGGCTGCGGGCGCGGCGGATCGCGGACGCGCTGCACAAGCTGACCGGCCGGCAGCCCGCGGTCGCCTGGATCCGGGACGGCGGCACCCGGGTCACCGTCCGGGTCGCCGAGCCGCCGGACGCGGCCCGGACCCTGGCGGTGCTGCGGCTGCTCGACCTCGGCGACCGGTTCGGGCACAGCGACAGCGCCCGCTGGGAGCGGCTGTGGGTCGAGGTGTCCGGCGTCCCGGACCCGGCGGCGGCCGTCCGGGACCGACCCGCCCGCTGATCCGGCGTCAGCAGGCCCGGAAGCTGGGGAACGCCCGGGACGGCGGGCGGCGCAGCAGCCGGTCCACGTGCTCGCGGCGCAGGCCCTGCGCGGGGTCGATCGGCAGCAGCAGCCGGTCCGGGCGCAGCAGGCTGCGGCGCACCAGGCGGGGCGGGATGCAGTCGTCCACCCAGGCGAACGGGCGGCCCTCCGCGTGGCGCAGGATCGGCGCCCACTTGCGGGCGGAGAACAGCTCCATCAGCGGCACCCGGGGGTCGCCGGGCCGGGGCACGTAGCCGGTGAAGACCACCACCGGCAGCTGCGGCAGGCCGAGCAGCGGGGCCAGGTGCTCGTTGGCCTGCTCCTCCCAGGTGGTCGCCCACACCAGCTGGTAGTGCTCGTCGAGCTCGCGCAGCCAGTCCCCGTGGCGCGGGGAGAGCAGGACGGAGTAGCCGAGCAGGGTGTGGGTGTCGAACTCCTCGGCGGGGTGCGGGAAGACCGGATTGAGCACCCCGTCGACGTCAAGATACAGAAGCGGCTTGGGCATTCAGGTCCCCCCGGGCGGTGTCCGTGTCATCCGGTAGGACGTGTTCCGGCCGCCGGGGGTTGCCTGCTGTCAGTGGCTGTCACCCGGACGTGGCCGGTTCCGGTTGTGCGGCCGCGGTGTGCGCCCCGGAGGCGGCGGTGCGCTCCAGGGTCCGTACCTCGGGGACCAGCAGCGCGGCTGCCGCCAGCACCAGGGAGATCGCCGCGCACGCCCACAACGCCCCGCTCAGGCCCATCAGTTGGGCGGCCGGGCCGGCCAGGGCGGTGCCCACCGGGAGCAGCGCGAAGGAGCCGAACGAGTCGTAGGCGGAGATCCGGGACAGCAGGTCCTCGGGGATCTCCTGCTGGAGCGTCACCATCCACCCGACCACGAAGACCGTCACGCCGACGCCGGAGAGGAACATCGCCACCACCACCGGGGCGAGCGGCAGCCGCAGGGCCAGCGCGAGCGCCGGCAGGCCGAACAGGAACACCCCCCGGTTGCCGGCCAGCAGCACCCGGCGCGGCTCCCACCGCGCCATCAGCACCCCGCTGGAGACCATGCCGACGCTCAGCGCGGCCATCGCCAGACCCCAGGCCCCCGCGCCGCCCATCCGCTCCTTGGCGACCACCGGCCCGTACACCGCCTCCACCGCCATCGTGCAGGCGTTCATCAGCGAGAACTGCACCACGATCGCCCACAGCCACTGCCGGGAGCGGAACTCCCGCCAGCCGACGCGCAGTTCGTGCACCAGCCCGGGGCGCTCCGGGCCGCGCGCGTCGGCCGCCTCCGGCTCCAGCAGCACCCGCAGCGCCGCCGCCACCGCGAAGCACCCGGCGTCCACCGCCAGCACCCAGCCCGGGCCGACCACCGCGACCAGCGCACCGCCGAGCGCGGCGCCGCCGATCTGGGCGCCGTTCAACGCCATCTTGAAGACCGAGAACGCCTTCGCCGCGTGCTCCGGCGCCACCGCCCGGAGGATCACGCCCTCCGCGGCCGGCGCGTAGAACGCCTGCCCGGCGCCGCCCGCCGCGGACAGCACCACCAGCGCCCACAGGCTCGGCTGCCCGAGCAGCACCAGCGCCGCGAGGGCCGCCTGCGACAGCGCGTTGAACGCGTTCGCGCCGACCATCACCAGGTGCCGCGGCAGCCGGTCCGCGATCGCCCCGCCCACCAACAGCAACGCCACCAACGGCACCGTCCGCGCCGCCGTCACGTACCCCACCTCGGCCGTCCCCCACCCCGCGTTCAACACGGCAAACGCCGTGGCAATCGGCGCAGCGGCATTCCCCAGCCCACTCACCACCGTGGCAGCGGTCTGAATGCGGTAGTTACGGCCGGCCCAAGCCGGAAGGTACGAGTTCACCGCCAGACTATGGCCACGCCACAACCCGTATGTCCACGTCTTTTCGCCCGATCCCCCCCGGATCCGCCGCTCCCGCCGACCGCCGGCACCCGCTGAACCCGCCGCTCCCGCCGGAGGCGGCTGGTGGTCAGCCGAGGTGGCCCCAGAGGAAGGTGAGGGTGCGGCGCCAGGCGATTTCGGCTTGGAGGGGGTCGTAGGTGCTGGGGGTCTTCTCGTCGTTCATGAAGGCGTGGCCGGCCGGGTAGAAGTGGATCTCGGGGCGGCGGTCGGTCGCCTCGCCGATGCGGGTGGCGGCTTCGTCGACGACGGGCAGCGGGAGCGAGCGGTCGGTCTCGCCGTAGTGGCCGAGGACGTGCGCGGTGAGGCCGCGGTAGTCGAAGTCGGGGTCGTCGGGCAGCCCGTAGAAGGGCACCGCGGCGGCGACCCGGTCGCCCTCGCGGGCGGCGAGCCGCAGCGCCAGGCCGCCGCCCATGCAGAACCCGGTCACCCCGATCGCGTCGCCGACCGTCTCGGGCAGCTCCAGCAGGTAGTCGACCGCCGAGGACAGCTCGGCGGCGGCCTGCTTCGCGGGGAGCTCCCGCTTCATCCGGGCGGCCTCCTCGCGGTCGTGGGTGACGGTGCCGCCGTAGAGGTCGGGGGCGAGGGCGACGAAGCCCTCCTCGGCGAGCCGCTCGGTGATCTCGGCGATGTGCCGGGTGAGGCCCCACCATTCCTGGACCACCAGCACGGCGGGGCCGACGCCCTTGGGCGGGAGGGCCAGGTAGCCGTGCACGGTCCGGCTGGGGCCGGGGAAGCTGACGTTCTGCCGGGGACTGGCCATGACCTCTCCGTCGGGGGTGGCCGCGGGCACCGGGGTCGGCCCGTTCGCTTGGCACTCTATTGGCAGTGGGTGGCCGGATCTACGTCCGCCACCCACTGCCTGACACAAGGTCAACTTCTGCTCAGCCCATCTCCTCCAGCGCTTTGCCCTTGGTTTCCTTGATGCAGAACACGACGAACGGAATCGACAGCAGCGCGAAGCAGGCGTAGATGACGTAGGTGGCCGACAGGTTCCAGTCCGAGAGGTCGGGGAAGGTCACGGTGATCGCCCAGTTGGCGATCCACTGCGCGGAGGCGGCGACCGACAGCGCCAGCGCCCGGATCGCGTTGGGGAACATCTCGCCGAGCAGCACCCACACCACCACGCCCCAGGAGAAGGCGAAGCAGAAGACGAAGACGTGCGCGGCGATCAGCGCCACCGTGGCGTAGGCGTCGTCCAGGGTGGCGGTGTCGCCGGTGCCCTGCCGGAAGGAGAACGCCCAGGCGGCCAGCCCGAGCGAGACGGCCATGCCGGCGGAGCCGGCCAGCGCCAGCGGCTTGCGGCCGATCCGGTCCACCAACGCCATCGCGATGACCGTGCCGATCACGTTGACGATCGAGGTGGAGAGGCTGATCAGCAGCGAGTTGGACTCGTTGATGCCGACCGACTGCCACAGGAAGGACGAGTAGTAGAAGATCACGTTGATGCCGACGAACTGCTGGAACACCGAGGCGCCGATGCCGACCCAGACGATCGGCAGCAGCCCGAACCGCCGGCTGGTGAGGTCCTTCAGCCGGGGCTTGTGCGCGGTGTTCAGCACGTGCCGGATCTCCGCGACCCGGGCGTCCAGGTCGACGCCCTCGCCCTCCACCTCGCGCAGCACCGCGCGGGCCTGGTCCTCGCGCCGGTCGGCGATCAGGTAGCGCGGCGACTCCGGGATGGCCAGCGCCATCAGGCCGTACACCAGCGCCGGGACGGTCTCCACGCCGAGCATCCACTGCCAGGCCTGGATGCCGCCGAGCTCGTTGGTCGACTCGCCGCCGGCCGCCTGGTTCAGCGCCCAGTTGGCGAGCTGCGAGACGGTGATGCCGAGCACGATCGCCAGCTGCTGGAAGGAGGCCAGCCGGCCCCGGTACGCGGTCGGCGCGACCTCGGCGATGTACGTCGGCGCGATCACCGAGGCGATGCCGATGGCGATGCCGCCGAGCACGCGCCACATGGCGAGCACCTGGATGGTCGGCGGGAACATCGACCCCAGCCCGCTGACCGCGAACAGCCCTGCGGCCAGCAGCATGGTGCGGACCCGGCCGAAGTGGTCGGCCAGCCAGCCGGCCACCACCGCGCCGGCGGCCGAGCCGAGCAGCGCGATGGCGACCACGAACGCGGTCTCGCCGTTGCCCACCGCGAAGTGCTTCTGGATACCGGTGACCGCGCCGTTGATCACCGCACTGTCGTAGCCGAACAGGAACCCGCCCATCGCGGCGGCGGCGGAGATGAACACCACGTGCCCGAGGTGCTCGTCCCGTCCGGCGGTGTGGGTAGCCAGTGGTCTCTCCCTCGGTCGCAATCCACCCAGTTCGGGTGGATATCGGACTCATTCGACCAGCGCCTACCCTGCGGCGGCCGTCCGACACGCCCGAAGGTGATGAGCGGTCAGTCCGATGACCTGTCAGGCCCGGCCGGACAGCCCGCACGCCGGGCGTTGCGCCGCAGCAGCTGCCCCCGAGCCCCCATGTCCTGCGGCGAGCCGGCCGCCGCATGCCGCTCCGCGAGCCGGTCGGCGATCTCCGCCTGCAGCTCCACCGGCTTCTTGTCGTCGTACTTGAACTTCGCCCGCACCCGACGCACCGTCAGCCGCAGCCCCCGCAGTCCGGTCAGCATCGGTCCGTACGGCTCGGCGCCCGCCACCACCCGGTCCTCGGGCCACTGCGGCTGGAAGTGCGCCAGCTGCCGGTTGAGGATCTCCGCCTTCCCGGCCGGGTCCTCGACCAGCTCGGCCGTGCAGGAGAACTGCACCGAGGCGTAGTAACTGGTCGGCACGTAGGGCTCGCCGCGCCAGCGGCCCGGTGCGAAGGCGTAGTCGTCGGTCACGGCCAGGGTGACGTGCGGGTCGGCGCGCACCGCCGCCAGCAGCGGGTTGGGCGCCGCCAGGTGCAGCAGGATCTCGCCGGCGTCGGCGTCCAGCAGGAAGTGCGTGGGCACCAGCACCGGACCGTCCGGACCGTTGGCGGCGAGCGTGCCGAAGTCCCGCCCGGCCGCCAGCCACGCCCGCCACTCGGCCTCCTCGCCCCGGTCCCAACCGCGGATCAGCATCCGGACCCCCTCAGTTCGCCAGGTAGCCGGGCAGCGCGGCGGTGCTGTGCGGCGAGGCCTCCGGCTCCCCGTACACCGGACGGACCGGCACCACGCCCGCCCAGTACGGCAGTTCGAGGTCCTCGGGCTCGTCGTTCACCCCGCCGACCCGGCTCTTCGCCGACACCTCGTCCAGGTCGAGCCGGATCACCGCGGTCGCGGCCAGCTCCTTGGCGTTGCCCGGCCGGCAGTCCGCGGCCCGGCCCGGCACGACCTGCTCGACGATCGCGTCCAACGCGATCCGCAGCTCCTCCGGGTCGGTGACCTGCCGGGCGACGCCGTGCGCCACCACCGAGCGGTAGTTGACGGAGTGGTTGAACGCCGACTTCGCCAGCACCAGCCCGTCCAGGTGGGTCACCGTCACGCAGACCGGCAGCCCCTGCTCGTCCCGCGCCCCGCGCAGCGGACGGCTGCCCGTGGAGCCGTGGACGTACAGCCGCTCGCCGACCCGCGCGTACAGCGTGGGCAGCACCACCGGCGCGCCGTCCCGGACGAAGCCCAGGTGGCACAGGTACCCGGCGTCCAGGATCGCGTGCACCGCGTCCTTGTCCCAGGCGGCCCGCTCCTTGTCCCGGGTCGGAGTGGTGCGAGAGTTGCTGGCGTACGACTCGCCGGGCGTGATCGACATGACAACCTCTATGTACTAGTGCATAATCTCTTTTGTGCTAGGAGAGTATCGGATCACGGGTCGGCGTGCCAACGAGATTGCCGCCGACATCGAGCAGGCCGTCGCCGACGGCGCCCTCGCCCCCGGCGCCGCGCTGCCACCGCTGCGCGACCTGGCCGGCGAACTCGGCGTCAACCCCAACACCGTCGCCGCCGCCTACCGCCTGCTGCGCGAACGCGGCGTCATCGAGACCGCCGGCCGCCGCGGCAGCCGCGTTCGCCCCAGACCCGTCACCACCCCCCGCGACCAGGCCCGGCTCCCCGTCCCGCCCGGCGGCCGCGACCTCTCCGACGGCAACCCCGACCCCGCGCTGCTCCCACCGCTCGGCCCGGCCCTCGCCGCCGCCGCGACCGGCCCCACCGTCCTGTACGGCCACCCCGTCGCCGACCCCGAACTCCTCGCCGACGCCCGCGCCGAGTTCGCCGCAGACGGCGCCCCGGACGGTGAACTCGCCGTCTGCTCAGGCGCGTTGGACACCATCGCGCGGGTGCTCTCGGCCACCCTGCGGCCCGGCGACACGGTCGCCGTCGAGGACCCGGGCTGGGGCAGCCTGCTCGACCTGCTCCCCGCGCTCGGCCTGCGCACCGCCCCCGTCGAACTCGACGACGAGGGCCCGCGCCCCGGGTCCGTCGCCGCCGCGCTCGCCGCCGGCGCCCGCGCGCTGATCGTCACCAGCCGCGCCCAGAACCCCACCGGCGCCGCCCTCACCGCCGACCGCGCCGCCGCCCTGCGCACCGTCCTCGCCGCCCACCCCGGTACCGTCCTGGTCGAGGACGACCACGGTCACGGCATGGTCGACCAGCCCTTCCAGTCGCTCGCCGCCGACGGTCGCGGCGGCACCACCGTCCGGCAGTGGGTGCTGGTGCGCTCCGCCGCGAAGGCCCTCGGCCCCGACCTGCGCGTCGCCGTCGCGCTCGGCGACGCCGAGACCATCGCCCGGGTCCTGGGCCGCCAGCGCCTGGACGCCGGCTGGGTCAGCCACCTCCTGCAACGCGCCGTCCTGCACCTGCGGCGCAGCGAGGCCGCCCCCGCGAGTCGGCTGGCCGCCACCTACCGCGTCCGCCGCGAGGCCCTCCTCGCCGCACTCGCCGCCCACCACATCCCCGCCCACGGCGCCAGCGGCCTCAACGTCTGGGTCCCCGTCGCCGACGAGACCGCCACCACCGCCGCCCTCCTCCAACGCGGCTGGGTCCCCGCCCCCGGCGCCCGCTTCCGCCTCACCTCCCCACCCGGCATCCGCCTCACCATCTCCACCCTCACCCCCACCGAAGCCACCACCCTCGCCACCGACCTCGCCACCATCCTCACCGGCTCCCCCCACGCCTCCCGCCTCACCTGACCCCACCACCAAACGCTGGCGGCGGGCCGTGCCGGGTGCCCGACCTCACCAGGTCCCCGCACTGCCCGTCCGACCCGAAACCGCTGCCGGCCGCATGCGGGCGGGGGCCTTTGCCTGAACCGTTGCCCTCTCGGCCTGCCGGACCCTGCCCGGCGCAGCGCATGCGGAAGCCCCCGGCCGGGTGGGCTGGGGGCTTCGGTGGGGGCGGGTGTCAGCCCTTGGCGAGGAGGGCTTGGGCGTGTTCGCGGACCTGGTCGCGGGTGAGGTAGGCGTCGGTGTACTCGAAGTCGCGGAGGCGGGCGGGCTGGCGGGCCAGGAAGCCGGTGCGGACGAAGTCGTCGCCGGCGGTGGCGTTGAGCAGCCAGTTGGCCGCCGTGCGGTACTTCGCGGCGTTGGTCCGCATCGCCATCACGTGGTAGCCGCGAGCCACCAACTGGGCCGGTACACCGTGCAGTTCGATGCCGAGCGGCTTGGAGACCGCGTCCTTGCCTCCGAGGTCGACGACCAGGCCGAGGTCCTTGTGGTAGTACGGCTGGAGCGGCTGGTTGCGCAGTGCGGCGACCAGGTTGTCGGCGACCTTGCGACCCTGCCGGGCGGAGTGCTGGGCGGTGGGCGGGCAGACCGCGCCGTCGCCCTTGGCGAGGTCGGGGACGGCGGCGGCGTCACCGAGCGCGAAGACGGACTCGAACTGCGGCACCCGCATCTCCGCGGTGACGGCGAGCCGCCCGCGCACGGTCTCCGCGTCCAGGGTGCCGACCAGCGGGGAGGCGGTCACGCCGGCGGTCCAGATCAGGGTGCGGCAGGGCAGGCTGCGGCCGTCGGTGAACTTGACGGTCTCCGCGCCGACCTCGGCGACCGACACCCCGAGCGACACGTCGACGCCGCGGCCACGGAGGATCTCCAGCGCGGTCTGGCCGAGCTTGTCGCCGAGTTCGGGCATCAGCTTCGGCGCGATGTCGATCAGGTGCCACTTGATCAGCTGCGGGTCCAGCCGCGGGTAGCGGCGCGAGGCGGCGGTGGTCAGCCGCTGCAGGCAGGCCGCGGTCTCGGTGCCCGCGTAGCCGCCGCCGACCACCACGAACTGCAGCCGGGAGGCGCGCTCGCGCTCGTCCATCGAGGCGGAGGCCAGGTCGAGTTGGGCGATCACGTGGTCGCGGATGTAGGTCGCCTCGGCGAGGGTCTTCATGCCGCGCGCGTAGTCCGGCAGGCCGGGGATGTCGAAGGTGCGGGTGATGCTGCCCGGTGCCAGCACCAGGTAGTCGTACTTCTCCGCGACCACCTCGTCGGTGATCTTGCGGACCACCGCCACCTTCGACCGCGGATCGATGCCGATCGCCCCGCCCGGCACGATGTGCGTGCGGCGCAGGGTGCGGCGCAGCGAGATCGCCACCGACTGCGGGGTCAGCACGCCGGCCGCGACGTGCGGCAGCAGCGGCAGGTACAGCTGGTAACTGAACGGCGTGACCAGGGAGATCTCCGCCTCGGAGGGTGCGAGCTTGCGCTCCAGTCGGCGCGCGCACTCGAGTCCGGCGAAGCCGCCGCCGACGATCAGGATCCGAGGTCGTTCCATCTTCATCCCCTACTGTTTGCAGGTCCGTGAGTAGCAAGGACGACTGCTCGCCACACTCGCACGGGGTAACGGCGGGTGCATCTCCAAGCGACCGATAGGCTGTCCGGATGCTCTCCGAGGTGACGGCCGTCCGCTATGCGACGCCGCTGCGCGAAGGCGGATCGATGCCGGGCCTGATCGAGGCCGAGGACCGCCGCCTGTACGTACTGAAGTGGGTCGGCGCCGCCCAGGGCCGCAAGGCGCTGGTGGCCGAGGTGCTGGCGGGGGAGCTCGGCCGCGGGCTGGGCCTGCCGGTGCCCGAGCTGGTGGTGGTCGACCTGGACCCGGTGCTGGCGCGCAGCGAGCCCGAGGTGCAGATCCAGGACCAGATGCGGGCCAGCGGCGGTGCCAACCTCGGCATGGCGTACGTCTCCGGGGCGCTGAACTTCGATCCGCTCTGCTTCGAGGTGGACCCGCTCTTCGCCGCGCGGGTGCTCTGGTTCGACGCGCTGGTCGGCAACGTCGACCGGTCCTGGCGCAACCCCAACCTGCTGGTCGCGGCCGGCGGGCTGCGGCTGATCGACCACGGCGCCAGCCTGATCTTCCACCACCACTGGGCCGGCGCGGAGAGCTGGCGGCGCCGGCCCTACGACGCCTCCGACCACGCGCTGCGGCACGCCGCGGTGCACCTCGCGGAGGTCGACGCGGAGCTCGCCGACCTGGCCGCGGCCGCGCTGCCCGCGGCGGTGGCGGCGATCCCCGAGGTGTGGCTGGCCGAGGAGCCCGGCTTCGCCGGGCCCGACGAGGTGCGCGCGGCGTACACCGCGCAGCTGACCGCCCGGCTGGCCGGGCCGCGCGACTGGCTTCCGGAGGTGGCGGGTTGATGGACGGGTCGTGGCGGGACTACGAGTACGCGCTGATCCGGGCGGTGCCCAGGGTGGAGCGCGGGGAGTTCGTCAACGTCGGGGTGCTGCTGTACTGCCGGCACGCCGGGTTCCTCGGCGCCCGCACGCACCTCGACCAGGGGCGGCTGCTGGCGCTCGACGCGGTGGCGGACGTCTCCGGGGTGCGGCGGGCGCTGCGCGGCATCGAGGCGGTGTGCCGGGGCGGCGAGGCGGCCGGGCCGGCGGCGGGCGACAGTGCGGGGCAGCGGTTCCGCTGGCTGACCGCGCCGCGCAGCGCGGTGGTCCAGCCGAGCCCGGTGCACACCGGGCTGACGGCCGACCCGGAGGCCGAGCTGCACCACCTGTTCGACCGGCTGGTGCTCTGAGCGGCCCGCCTGCGCACCGTGCGCACCGGATCCGCGCAACTACTTGCCGGACTCAATACTGGAGGCCCTGAAACGATCGGCGTACCCTGACGCCATGGGCACCACAGGCACCAGCTCCGCACCCTCCACCGCCGAGCTCATGGAGGCGGTCGCGGCCGTCGGCGCGGCCTACTTCCACGACTTCGCCGCCGCCGCGGCCCGGCACGGGCTGAACTCCTCCCAGGCCAAGGCGCTGAAGGCGGTTCAGGAGCCCGTCCCGATGCGGGCGCTGGCCGGCCGGCTCGGCTGCGACGCCTCCAACGTCACAGGCATCGTCGACCGCCTGGAGACCCTCGGCCTCGCCCACCGGGAAGCCGCCGCCGCCGACCGCCGGGTCAAGATCGTCACCATCACCGAGCAGGGCCGCACCGTGCTCGCCCGCATCCGCGACGACATGACCCGCGCCCGCCAGGCCTTCGAGAGCCTCGACGAGGAGCAGCGCACCACCCTCGCCCGGCTCTGCGCCCAGGTCCTGCCGCTGCTCAGCCCCTGACCCTGTCGGCGGCGTGGTCTACGCTCGCCGGATGCACCAGGGGAGTGGATGGACCGCCACCGGACTGCGCTGGCACGACGGCCGGCCGGAGCTGACCGCCACCGACGGCCGGCGCACCCACGCCCGACCGGTCACCGACGGACTGCCCGTCGCCTGGCGGATCACCGGCCCGCGCCGCTGCGCCGGCATCCGCACCGCCCGCGGCCACCGGTCCTGCCCGTACCGCGAGAGCATCGACCCCGAGGGCGCCGCCACCCAGTGCCCGGCCTGTCAGGGCGCCGACCGGGGGCTCCAGTTGGCCCGCGACCAGATCCTCGACGACGGCCGCGACTACCGGCTCTACCTCGCCTGGTTCGGCCCCGGACTGCGCAAGGTCGGCCTCACCGCCGCCGAACGCGGCACCGGCCGCCTGCTCGAACAGGCCGCACTCACCTGGACGTTCCTCGCCGAAGGCCGGCTGCCCGCCGTCCGGCGCGCCGAACTCACCGTCGCCCAGGCCGGACTGGCCCGCGAACGGATCCCCGCCGCCGCCAAGTACCCCGCCTGGTGGGACCTCCCGCCCGCCGACCGCCGCCACCGCGAACTCGCCGAGCTGCGCACCGCCGCGCTCGCCCTGCTGGCCGGCCACGACCTGCGCCTGCTGCCCGACCACGCCGTCACCGACCAGGTCGAGCTGTACGGTCTGGACGCCGGCGCACCCGAGGAGTACCGGCAGGTCAAGGCGCTCGCCGACGGCGCCCGGCTGGCCGGCCGGCTGCGCCGACCGATCGGCGGGCACCTCTTCCTCGACCCGCCGCACGGCGCCCCGCTGCTGCTCGACACCCGCCTGCTCAGCGGCTGGACCCTGCACGGCGACACCGCCGCCGACTGCACCGGCCTCGCCCTGCTGCCCCGGTCCCGCCCGGCCCCGCCCGCCGAGCAGGACGCGCTGTTCTGAGCCCCGGGTTTCCGAGCCCCGGCCGACCGCTCAGCCCTGGTGCCCCTGGCGGGACCCCAGCCCGCCCCCGCACCCGGAACCACCGGGTTTTCGCCGCGCCGGACCGGCAGCACCGGACGCGCTGCGTTCGCGTCTGACCTCGACTGTTAGGCTTGCCAAGCGTGAGCGCGAAGCCCAAGATCCCCAATGTCCTGGCCTCCCGGTACGCCTCGGCGACCCTGGCCCAGCTGTGGTCCCCCGAGCACAAGGTGGTCCTCGAGCGCCAGCTGTGGCTGGCCGTCCTCAAGGCGCAGCAGGACCTCGGCATCGAGGTGCCGCCGACCGCCGTCGCCGACTACGAGCGGGTGATCGACCAGGTCGACCTGGCGTCCATCGCCGCCCGCGAGAAGGTCACCCGGCACGACGTGAAGGCCCGGATCGAGGAGTTCAGCGAGCTCGCCGGGCACGAGCAGATCCACAAGGGCATGACCTCGCGCGACCTCACCGAGAACGTCGAGCAGCTGCAGATCCTGCAGTCGCTGGAGCTGGTCCGGGACCGCACCGTCGCCGTGCTGGTCCGCCTCGGCCGGCTCGCCGCGCAGTACGGCGAGCTGGTGATGGCCGGCCGTTCGCACAACGTCGCCGCCCAGGCCACCACCCTCGGCAAGCGGTTCGCCACCGCCGCGGACGAGGTGCTGGTCGCCTACACGCGGCTCGAGGAACTGATCGCCCGCTACCCGTTGCGCGGCATCAAGGGCCCGGTCGGCACCGCCCAGGACATGCTCGACCTGCTCGGCGGCGACGCCGACAAGCTCGCCGACCTGGAGCAGCGGGTCGCCGCGCACCTCGGCTTCGAGAACGTCTTCACCTCGGTCGGCCAGGTCTACCCGCGCTCGCTCGACTACGACGTGGTCTCCACCCTGGTCCAGCTCGCCGCCGGCCCGTCCAGCCTGGCCAAGACCATCCGCCTGATGGCCGGCATCGAGCTGGTCACCGAGGGCTTCAAGGCCGGCCAGGTCGGCTCCTCGGCGATGCCGCACAAGATGAACACCCGCTCCTGCGAGCGCGTCAACGGCCTCGCGGTGATCCTGCGCGGCTACGCCTCGATGACCGCCGAACTCGCCGGCGACCAGTGGAACGAGGGCGACGTCTCCTGCTCCGTGGTGCGCCGCGTCGCGCTGCCGGACGCGTTCTTCGCCTTCGACGGCCTGCTGGAGACCTTCCTCACCGTGCTCGACGAGTTCGGCGCCTTCCCCGCCGTGATCGAGGCCGAGCTCGACCGCTACCTGCCGTTCCTGGCCACCACCAAGGTCCTGATGGCCGCGGTGCGGGCCGGCGTCGGCCGGGAGACCGCGCACGAGGTCATCAAGGAGCACGCGGTGGCCTCCGCGCTCGCCATGCGCGAGGGCGCCCGCGAGAACGCGCTGCTGGACCGCCTCGCCGCCGACGACCGCATCCCGCTGGACCGCCCCGCCCTCGACGCCCTGCTCGCCGACCGCCTCTCCTTCACCGGAGCCGCCGCCGCCCAGGTCGCCGAGATCGTCCGCCGCGTCGAAGCCGTCGCCGCCACCCACCCCGAGGCCGCCAAGTACGCCCCGGGTGACATCCTCTGACCCACCGTCAGCCCTGCTCGGCCCCGGAAGGCACCCCGCCTCCCGGGGCCGAGTGCCGTCTCCGGGCCGTCAGGTCGGGGAGCCCGCGCGGCCCGGGGCGCTGTCGTCGGGGTGAATGGGGGGAGTGGTGGGGGCGCAGTACCAGTCGCAGTCGGGTTCGGCGACGGGGTGGGCGGGCTTGAGGGCGTCGGAGCGGATGAGGGTGAACGCGAGGAGGGCGCCGGCGGTCAGGAGGCCGGCGCAGATCAGCATGGCGGTGTGGAAGGCGGTGTTGACCTCGGCCGGGATCCGGTAGGCGTCGCCGCTCAGGCCCGCCAGCGGGGGGATCGCGGCGACCGCGAACAGGCCGGCCGCGCGGGCGGCGGCGTTGTTGACGCCGGACGCGATGCCCGCCCGGCTGACGTCCACCGCGGCCAGCACGGTCGCGGTCAGCGGGGCGACCAGCAGGGTCATGCCGGCGCCCTGCACGGTCACCGCGGGCAGCACGTCCGTCCAGTAGTCGGCGTCCGGGCCGATCCGGAGCATCAGCAGGACGCCCGCCGCGACCAGCAGGGGCCCCACGGTGAGCGGCAGCCGCGGCCCGACCGCGCGGCCGAACTGGCCCGCGCGCCCCGAGAACAGCAGCATCAGCACGGTGATCGGCACCAGCGCCAGACCCGAGATCAGCGGGGTGAAGCCCGAGACGATCTGCAGCTGCACCGTGAGCAGCAGGAAGACCCCGCTGAACGCGCCGTACACGCAGAGCGTGACCAGGTTGACGGAGGTGAACAGCCGCGAGTGGAACAGGCTCAGCGGCAGCATCGGGTTGGGCGAGCGGTGCTCGACGACCACGAAGGCGACGGACAGGGCCACGCCCGCGACGCCGGCGACGATCGCGCCCGGGGTGAGGCCCGAGCCGGCCTCGGTCAGCGCGTAGGTGAGCCCGGCCAGGGCGAGCGCCGCCAGCACCGCGCCCAGGACGTCGAAGCGGCCGTGCGCGACCGGGTCTCGGCTCTCCGGGACGTGACGGGTCGTCACCGCCACCACCGCGGCCGCGACCGGCAGGTTCAGCAGGAAGATCCAGCGCCAGCCCGGCCCGTCCACCAGCCACCCGCCGAGGAACGGGCCGATGGCCGCCGCGACGCCGCCGAGGCCGGACCACGCGCCCACCGCGCCCGCGCGGTCGTCCTCGTGGAACACCGCCTGCAGCATCGCCAGCGAACCCGGCGTCAGCAGCGCCCCGCCGATGCCCTGCAGGGCCCGCGCGAGGATCAGCACTCCCACGGTGGGCGCGGCCGCGCAGATCGCCGACGCGACGGCGAACCAGCACACGCCGATCAGGAAGACGCGGCGCCGGCCGTAGCGGTCGCCGAGAGATCCTCCGAGCAGGATCAGGGCGGCGAGCGTCAGCATGTAGGCGTTCACCGTCCACTGCAGCGCGGCGAGGCTGGCGCCAAGGTCCTCGCCGATCCGCGGCAGCGCGACGTTCACCACCGTCCCGTCCAGCATCGCCATGCCGGACCCCAGCGCCGTCGCCGCCACCACCCAGCGCCCACGCGCCGTCCCCAACCGGATCCCGCCGGCCTCACCCGCGTTGCTCACACCCTGATCCTCCGCCATCACGAGGAGATGGGCCACCAACGGCACGCGGACGCCCTGCGGGCGGGCAGAAGACGGGCGGATGCCCTGCGGGGGCGGGGGTGTCAGGGGAGGAGGGAGGCGCGGCGCCAGGGGTGGGTGGTGGTGGGGGTGAGGATGCCGAGGTCGGTGAAGAAGTCGAGGGCTTTGCGGGCCCAGTCGATGCGGGCCTGTTGCCAGTGGGGGTTGGTCGCGGCGGCGCGGCGCGCCTCCGTGGGGTCGAGGCCGGCGAGGGCGTAGACGCGGGGGTGGATGAGTTCGGCGACAGACTGGCGGGCGAGGTCGGCGAGGGCCCGGCGGAAGAGGGCGCGGCGGGCGGGGGTCATCCGCGACCAGCGGCGTTCGAGTTCGGGCTTGGCGTAGCCGATGTGGCGGGCCTCCTCGACGACGTGGATGCGGGCGACGGCGCGGGCCAGCGGCTGCAGGCTCTCGTCGCGGATCATCTCCCGCTGCATCGCGTCGGTGAACTCCTCGACGAAGATCGCCCCGGCGAAGGTCATGGTGGTGTCGTTGAGGAACATGTGCAGCCGGCCGAGCCGGTCGGCGCGCCGGGTGGGGCGGGCGGACGGGTACCCGGTGGCGGTGATGTAGCGGGCGAACATCGTGGAGTGCCGGCACTCGTCGGCGACCTCGGTGAGCGCGTACTGGGCGTGCCGGGTGGTGAGGTCGCCGGCGTAGACGTGCCGGACCAGGCCCTGCATCAGGAGCAGTTCGAACCAGATGCCGGCCGCCGTGGTGGAGGCGAACTGATGGACGCTCAGCTGCGCCCGCTGCCGGGTGTCGAGGCGCTCCCACAGGGGGGTGCCGTAGAGGGAGACCCGGTGTTCGGGGAGGGCGAAGTGCTCGGGGTCGAGCGGGGCGTCCCAGTCGATCTCGGTGAGCGGGTCGTACGAGTGCCTGGCGGAGGCCCGCAGCAGGCGGGCGGCGTTGAGCTCGCGATCGGCGTTGCGCTGCTGGGCGAGGGTGGGGGCGTCGGGCATCGGCGGGCTCCGGGAGGGTGGGGGCGGCGGGGGCTCCAGGAGGAGTAAACCAATGAGACAGAGTGTCAACAAGGGGTTCGGCGGCTTGCGCCCCCGCGCACCGGATCTGCGCGCCTACGTGCGCACCGAGCCCGGGCCCGCGCAGACTGGCCGCATGGACCCGGTCACCGCCCTGGAACGGATCGCCTTCCTGCTGGAGCGTGAACTCGCCTCCCCGTACCGGGTGAAGGCGTTCCGCACCGCTGCCACCGCCGCCGCCCGGCTACCGGCCGGGCCGGTCGAACTCGCCGAGGCCGAACGCCTGCCCGGCGTCGGGCCGGTCACCGCCCGGGTGATCGTCGACGCGGCCGCCGGTCGCACCCCCGAGTACCTGCTGGAGGCCGAGGCCCGCGCCGCCCAGGGACCCGCCCCGTCCACCGCCGCGCTGCGCCTGCGCGAGAAGGTGCAGGGCGACTGCCACCTGCACTCGGACTGGTCCGACGGCACCGTCCCGATCGAGCAGATGGCCCGCACCGCCCGCGACCTCGGCCACCACTGGGCGGTGCTCACCGACCACTCGCCGCGGCTGACCGTCGCCAACGGCCTCAGCCCGCAGCGGCTGCGCGAACAGCTCGACCTGATCGAGGACCTCAACCGGGAGCTCGCGCCGTTCCGGCTGCTCACCGGGATCGAGTGCGACATCCTCGACGACGGTTCGCTCGACCAGGAGGACGAGCTGCTCGCCCGCCTCGACGTGGTGGTCGCCTCGGTGCACTCCAAGCTCAAGATGGACGCCGCCGCGATGACCCGCCGGATGCTCGCCGCCGTCCGCAACCCGCTGGTCGACGTGCTGGGCCACTGCACCGGCCGACGGCTCGGCGACAAGCCCAGGCCGCAGTCCGCGTTCGACGCCGAGGCGGTGTTCACCGCCTGCCGGGAGCACGACACCGCCGTGGAGATCAACTGCCGCCCCGACCGGCAGGACCCGCCGGACGACCTGCTCGCCCAGGCCGTCGACCTCGGCTGCCTGTTCACCATCGACACCGACGCCCACGCCCCCGGACAGCTCGACTGGCAGATCGCCGGCTGCGAACGCGCCGCCGCCCTCGGCCTGGACGCCGAACGCATCCTCACCTGCTGGTCCGCCGAGCACCTGCTGGCCTGGGCCGGCGCCCGCTGACCGTCGGCCCCGGCCGCTACCCTGCCGGGATGACGGAGACGACAGAGAAGACAGAGACGCCGGAGATGACGACCGCTCAGCAGCGGATCCGGCCCATGACGTTCCACGCGGCCGAGGGCACCGGGGACTGGCGGGTGCTCGGCGAGGGCGCCTGCGCCTACTTCCGCACCACGAGCTTCGCGGACGGCGTCCGGCTGGTCACCGCGATCGGCGAGGCGGTGGCCGCGGTCGGCGAGACGGCGACGCCCGGAGTAGGCGCGCCGGACGTGGACCTGCGGCCCGAGGGCGTCACCGTCCGGCTGATCGAGACCGCCGGGTTCTACGGCCTCACCGAGCAGCACGTCGACACCGCCCGGCGGATCTCCGCCGCCGCCCGGGCGCTCGGCGCGGTCGCCGAACCCTGGGCGGTGCAGACCGTGCAGGTGACCGTCGACGCGCTGGAACGGCCCGCGGTGGTGGCGTTCTGGCGGGCCCTGCTCGGCTACCGCGACCGGGCCGGCAGCGACGAGGACCTGCTCGACCCCGCGCGGCGCGGCGCCCCGTTCTACTTCCAGCAGATGGACGAGCCGCGCCCGCAGCGCAACCGGGTGCACGTCGACGTGTGGGTGCCGCACGACCAGGCCGAGGCCCGGATCGCCGCCGCCGTGGCCGCGGGCGGACGCCTGGTCACCGACGAGCACGCGCCCAACCACTGGGTGCTGGCCGACCCCGAGGGCAACGAGGCCTGCGTCGGCGCGGCGGGCGCCGCGGGGTGAGCAGGCGCCGGGTGACGGCCCGTCAGGCCGCCACCAGCCGCCCGCGCAGGCTGTCCAGCGTCTCGTCCTTGAGGCCGAGGCCAGCGCGGGCGTAGCTCTCCGGGTCGCCCCAGTGGTCGGCCAGCGTGTCCAGGGCGGCGGCCAGGTACTCGGCGCGGACCGAGAAGACCGCGTCCGCGATCTCCGGGTCGCCGCCCGCCGCGGTGAAACGTTCCACCAGCGGCGCGAAACGGGCGCGCACCGCCGGGTCCACCGACAGGTACTCGGTGCGCACCGTCGCCTCGTCCGCGCCGAGCAGCAGCAGGACGAGGGTGGCGCCCCAGCCGGTGCGGTCCTTGCCCGCGGTGCAGTGGAACAGCACCGGGCCGCCGCCCTGGTGCGCGAGCGCGGTGATCAGCTGCTTGTAGGCCTGCCGGGCGGAGGCGCTGGTCACGAACGCCCGGTAGTCCTCGCGCAGCGCCCGGGCCGCCTTCCCGCCGCCGAGCGCCCGGTTGGCCGCCGCCGGGTCGGCCAGCGCCGCCGCCAGCGCGGCGGTGGTGCCGCTGCCCGCCTGGTCCGCCAGCACGTCCGCGACCAGCAGGTGCGCGCCGGCCGGCACCCGGTCGGGGAAGGCCGCGCGCTCCGCGTCGGTGCGCAGGTCGATCACGGTGCGCACCCCCAACGCGCTGAACATCGGATCGCCGACCGGGTCCAGCTGGTCCAACTGGCCCGAGCGCAGCGCCAGTCCGGGCCGCACCCGGGCGCCGCCGGGCAGTCCGATCCCGCCGAGGTCACGGAGGTTGGCGACGGTGGCGGAGTCCACGATGTGCGAGTGCTGCATGACGACCTCCCGGCTGGCGGACCTTGCCAGCACGCTAGGCGTGGCCCGGGCGGGTCGCCCCCGGAGTACCGCCGCCCGGGCGGGCCGCTGCGGCGACCGGGGGAGCGCGCACCCGGCCGCCCCGCGCGCCCGGTGCGACACGGCGCGCGCCCCGTTGCCTGACGGTCCGTCACCGGGCAGGGTGGCTTGGGTCCGGCCCGGCCGGGGCCGCGACGCGCGACGAAGGGACGGAATCCCCGCATGGCAGCGAAGATCCTGATCATCACCGGCGACGCGGCCGAGTCACTGGAGGTGTTCTACCCGTACCAGCGGCTGCTGGAGGAGGGCTACCAGGTCGACATCGCCGCGCCGACCCGAAAGACGCTGCAGTTCGTGGTCCACGACTTCGTCCCCGGCTACGACACCTACACCGAGAAGCCCGGCTACACCTGGCCCGCCGACCTGGCCTTCGCCGACGTCGACCCGGCCGACTACGTCGCGCTGGTGCTGCCCGGCGGCCGCGCCCCCGAGTACCTGCGCAACGACCCCGAGGTGCAGCGGATCGTCGCCCACTTCTTCGCCGAGGACAAGCCGCTCGCGCAGATCTGCCACGGCCCGCTGATCCCGCTGCGCACCGGCGTGCTGGCCGGGCGCCGCACCGCCGCCTACCCGGCCCTGGAGCCGGACGTGGCGGCCGGCGGCGCCAACTTCGTCGACGGCGACGCCGTGGTCGACGGCACCGTGGTCTCCGCCCGGGCCTGGCCGGACCACCCGACGTGGATGCGCGCCTTCGTCGAGCTGCTGCGCGACAAGGCCCCCGTCGACTGACTTCCGCCGCCCCGTACGGGGTGTCGGCTTGCCCGTCCGGCTCCGGGCGGGCAAGCGTGGGACCCATGGCAGCTCACCTCGACGACGACGCCCTGCTCTCCCTCTACGCCCAGGCGCTGGACCGCTTCGGCGCACTGGTCCGCGCCGTGCCGGCCGACGGCTGGCAGGGGGCCACCCCGTGCACCGACTGGACGGTGCGCGAGCTGGTCAACCACCTGACCGCCGAACAGCTGTGGGTGCCTCCCATGCTGTCCGGCGCCACGGTCGCCGAACTCGGCGACCGGTTCGACGGCGACGTGCTGGGCGACGACCCGGTGGCCGCCTGGACCGCCGCCGCCGACGCGGCCCGCACCGCCTTCGAGGAGCCCGGCGCGCTCGCCCGCACCGTGCACCTCTCCTACGGCGACCGCCGGGCCGCCGGCTACGCCCGTGAGATGGTCGTCGACGCCGTCCTGCACGGCTGGGACCTCGCGCAGGGCATCGGCGCCGACGCCCGGATGGACCCCGCGGCCGCCGACTTCGCGCTCGCCGAGGTCACCCCGCACGCCGGCGCGCTGGCGGCCTCCGGGCTGTTCGCCGACCCCGTCCCGGTGCCCGCGGACGCGGACGCCCAGACCCGCCTGCTCGGCCTGGTCGGCCGCGACCCCGCGCACCCGATGGGCGCCGCCTGACGCCGGGTCAGCAGTCCCGCAGCTCCGGGGACTGGTTCAGCAGCTGGGCCCGCGGCGAGGTGAACTCGCGGTAGGCGTCGCCGTGTTCGGCGTGCGGGTGGAAGGCCGCCAGGCGGTGGCAGTTCTGGAACGCGAGCTTCACCGAGAAGTGCCGCTCCAGCGCGCCGCGGATCGAGTCACTGGCCAGGGCACGCAGCAGCTGGGCCCGCTCGGCCTCGCTCGGGGCGATCGTGTTGTCGGCGAACTCGGCGCTGGAGGTGGCCAGTTCGGCGCTCAGGTCGTTGACCAGGCGGTAGGCGTAGGGGAGCGAGGTGCGGACGGTGGCGAGGAAGTCGGCGTCGGAGACCTCGTCGCGCTCGGCCAGGGCCAGCAGGGCGGGGGAGACGTCCAGGGACACGGGAGCCTGCTCTCTGGTTGGTAGTGGAATTCGTTTTCAATAAGAGATCCTGGCCTCCGGCCTGACGCAGTGTCAATTCGGCTCGCTCGTTCGGGGCGACACCGTGCGGCGCCTGGGTAGCGGCGGGTCGGGCGCGTTCCTAGAGTGGGGTGTGCGGACCCGCCGGTGCGGGTCCGCGGGCGCAGACGACCTTCGAGGAGGCCCCCGATGGACCAGCAGCGCAGCGGCGCCGCCGATCGCCGCATCCTGGAGCGGATCAACGAGATGGTCGAGGCCGAGCGGACCCTGCGCGCCGCGCTCGCCGACGGCCGGATCGACCAGTCCACCGAGCACCGTGAGCTCAAGGACATCGAGGAGCAGCTCGACCAGTGCTGGGACCTGCTCCGGCAGCGCCGGGCCCGGGTCGACGCGGGCGAGGACCCGGACCAGGCCAGCGTGCGCAGTGTCGAGGAAGTGGAGCGCTACGAGTCGTAGTGCGCGGCGGCGTCCATGTTGGCGGTGACCCGGGTGAGCAGGTCGCGCAGGGTGCGCAGGTCCTCCAGGGGGAGGCCGGAGGCGGCCAGGATGTGGCGCGGGACGGGGTGGGCGCGCTCGCGCAGCTCGCGGCCGGCCGGGGTCGGCGAGACGATCACCGACCGCTCGTCCTCGGGGCAGCGGTCGCGGCGGACCAGGCCGGCCGCCTCCAGGCGCTTGAGCAGCGGGGAGAGGGTGCCGGAGTCCAGGCGCAGCCGTTCGCCGAGCTGCTTGACCGGCAGTGAGCCGTCCTCCCAGAGCACCAGCATCACCAGGTACTGCGGGTAGGTCAGGCCGAGGTCCTTGAGCGCGGTGCGGTAGACGCCGCCGAAGGCGCGGGCGGCGGCGTTCAGCGAGAAACAGATCTGGCGGTCCAGGAGCAGCAGGTCCTCGTCCGCGGGTCGGGGGTTCTCGCCGTGCGTGGTCATGGCTCCAGGGTAGCAAGCGGGCCATTCAGTTGTGCGCAATTCAGTTGTGTGCAATAGTTCTGGGGCAGGACAGGGCAGAGACCCCGGGGCCGGACCGGCCGACGGGGTCCCGTGAACGCACAGGAGGCTTGGAATGGACGCGCTCTACACCGCCGTCGCCACCGCGAACGGCCGCGAGGGCCGTGCCGTCAGCTCGGACGGCCAGCTGGACCTCACCCTCGCGATGCCGCCGGCGCTCGGCGGGAGCGGGCAGGGCACCAACCCCGAGCAGCTCTTCGCCGCCGGCTACGCGGCCTGTTTCTCCAGCGCGCTGGGCCTGGTCGGCCGGCAGGCGCGGGTCGACACCTCCGAGGTGTCGGTGACCGCCGAGGTCAGCATCGGCAAGGACGAGACCAGCTTCGGCCTGTCCGTGGTGCTGCGGGTGGAGCTGCCCGAGGCGCTGGCCGGTGAGACCGGTGAGCTGCTGGTGAAGCAGGCCCACCAGGTCTGCCCGTACTCCAAGGCCACGGCCGGGAACATTCCGGTGGAGCTGGTCGTCGAATAAGGCGAGGCAGGGGTCTCACCTGGGGTCTGCGGGCCGCATCCGCGTGGGGGCGGGGCGGCCCGCAGTGGTGTCTCCAGGGGCGCGCGTCTCGTGGGTGCGCGCCCCTGGGGCGGCTCAGAGCGGGAGCAGCTCGGGGCGCTTGGGCTCGACGTGGTCGCCGGAGGACTCGCCGCGCAGCCGGCGCCCCACCCACGGCAGCAGGAAGGTGCGGGCCCACTGCAGGTTCTCCCGGCGCTGCTCGGCGGCCGAGGTGACCGGAGCGGGCGGCCAGGCGGCCTCCGGGTCGCCGGCCACGGCCAGGCCCAGCGAGCGGGCGGCCAGCAGCGCCACCCGCTGGTGGCCCTCGGGCGAGAGGTGCAGCCGGTCGTCCGACCAGGCCCGCCGGTCGTGCACCGCGCGCAGCGACCACAGGTCGGCCACCGCGAGGCCGTGGCGGTCGGCGATCGCCCGCAGGTGGACGTTGTAGGTGGCGATCTTCCCGCGCAGGTGACGCAGGATCGGGACGTCGCGGGTGTCGAAGCCGGTGCAGATCAGGATCGTCCCGGCGTTCTCGCGCAGCTCCAGCACCGCCGCCTCGAAGTGCTCGGCGATCAGGTCCGGGTCGCTGCCCGGGCGCAGGATGTCGTTGCCGCCCGCGCACAGGGTGACCAGGTCGGGCTGGAGCTCGCGGACCCGGGGGACCTGCTCGGCGACGATCTGGTCCAGCAGGCGGCCGCGGACGGCGAGGTTGGCGTAGCGGAACGCGTGCTCCGGGCGGCCTTCCGCCAGCATCCCGGCCAGCCGGTCGGCCCAGCCGGCGAACCGGCCTTCGGGGCCGGGGTCGTTGAGTCCCTCGGTGAAGCTGTCACCGAGGGCGGCGTACGAACTGAGGTCAAGGGTCTCCTGGTAGTCGGCCATGCAGGAGATGGTTCACCTTGTGAAGTGACTTACGCCACCGTATGTTCCCGAGATGTCCCTGTTGGCGGCATAGTCGGGTTTGCTGCATTTCTGGCATATGACAGAAATGCTGGAATCGTGGTCCCTGCTCATGACCGCGGTGGGCATGTCCCCCCGCACGGTCCGCGACCGCACCGCGGCGATTGAGCGGCTCAGCCGCCTCGCCGGCGGGAACGTCACGGCGATCACCCGGGACCACGTGCTCTCGTTCCTCGGCCGGCCGGGCCACTCCCAATGGACCCGGTGCACGTACTACGGCCACATCGAAGCGTGGACCACCTTCGCGCGGTGCCCCGAACTGCTGGACGGCATCCCCCGTCCCAGGACTCCCCGCCGGCTGCCGGACCCCCTGCCGGAGGCGGACCTGGACCGGATGCTCGCCGCGGCACGGGGCACGGTGGAGGAGGTCTGGCTGCTCCTGGGGGCGTTCGCCGGGCTGAGGCTCGGTGAGATCGCAGCCCTGGAGGGCTCATCCATCCGGGGGGAGAAGTTGCGGCTGAACGGCAAGGGCGGGCGGGTCGACGTCCTGAAGCTGCCGCCGGTGCTGTTGGACGCCCTCCGCCCGTGGGCGGGGACCCCGGGGCGTCTGTGGCACATCCCCGCCCGCTCCCTCGCCCGCCGGCTGACCGCGCTCGCGCAGCGGCTCGGCGTGCACCGCTACCGAACCCACCGCCTCCGGCACCGCTACGGCTCGGAGGTCTACCGCACCACCCGGGACCTGCTGGTGACGCAGCGCCTGATGCGGCACAGCAGCCCGGCCACCACCGCCGGCTACGCGGCCCTCCACGACGAGGACGCCGACGCCGCGGTCGACCAGCTCCGCGGCGCGACCGGGGAGCCCCTCACGAAGGAGACGAAGCGAAGTGAGTGTGAGCGCACCAAAACCGACGATCGACGCCAGCTGTCAGCCCGTATCCGCCGCCGCAATCAGCCGCCAACTCGCCAAGGCCGGCTTCGTGCGGTCGGTCTCGACCGGCGACGGGTCCGGCACCTGCACCCATGGATTCATCTCGCTGCGGACGACCCCCTGGAGCGTTGAGGTCTGCGTTCGTCCGCAGAGCCGAGCCGACCTTCAGGTGCAGACCGACCGGCATGAGGCCGAGTTGCGGGTCCTCGGGTACACCACCGAGCAGTACCAGGGGCAGTACACCGATGCGCCTCTCGTCATCAAGGTGACCCGACGGGTTGGGGAGGCGAAGTGAGCGAGCCCTACCCCCAGGCGATCCTGTCCAGCCCCCGCAAGCACCGCCCGCACTGGGTGCTGTTCGTCGTGACCCCCGGCATGAACCCGTGGCCCGAGCACGCCTGGCGGTACTACCACGGCACGGCGCCGACCATCGCGGAGCGGACCGCCGCGCTGGCCGAGCTGGACTTCGCCTACGCGGACGACCACCGCGATTGGTCCTGGGAGGAGATCCAGGTCGACCAGGGCGATGACGCGCCGGTGGAGCTGACCGCCACCGCGCGGGTGCGGCCGGCCATGGGGGGCGGGTCCTGATGGCCGAGCAGGCCGGGCGGTTCCGCGCGCCGAGCTCGTTCGACGTGCGCGCCGCGCTGGACACGCTGCGCGAAGACTGGGGCGGCACGGTCGCGCGCTTCGATGCGACCCGGGCCAGGGTCGCGGAGCAGTACGAGACGAGGATCGGCCCGCTGGGCTCGGTCCAGGACGTGATGGAGGCCCGCATCATGCACCTGGAGGGGGAGCTGGACATCCTGCTGCGGGCCGTGGGCGTGGATCGCGAGGAGTTGCCGGCCTCGCTGGCATGGCTGAGGTCGAGACCGAAGGAGGAGAGCTGATGGCTGCTCGGGTGCCGTTCGTGGTGCGGTCGGAGATCACGGGGCTGGTGGACCACTACGCGCGGCGGTGGGGCTGCGTGAACTGCCGCCAGGTGCAGGTGCGGCTGGCGGAGTTGACCGGGGACCAGGGGGTGGAGGGCCTCTTGGAGGACGAGTTGCTGATCGCCATGGGTCACCTGGGTCGGGTCCACCAGGACGAGCCGTCCACGGCCTACCTGGTCGCGTAGCGGGACCTCCCGCGGCATATGCGGGAGGTCCCTGGATTGATCCTACAAAACGCTGAGAGCCCGTCACCCTGGGGAGGGTGGCGGGCTCTTGCCCTGAGCACTCGGGGGGAGTGCTCGGAGCGGCGGGGGAGTAGGGGGGTCCGGTCCTCTCCCCCGTGTCGATCTGCCAGCCACGCTAGCAGTCAAACCGGTGCGTACGCTACGAAATAGGTCCGCTGGTCGAACTATAATCGAGCATCGCACCTGGTCATGACAGGCTGGACAAACTGGCGAGTGATCAGGTACGGGGGGCGGTCCACGCGGCGGCCCAGGTGACCGGCCCAACGATGCCGTCGACCACCAACCCCTTCTCCTGCTGGAATGCCCGGCAAACGCCGGCGGACTGCGGCCCGTACCAGCCGTCCATGTCGATCGACCAGCGGCGCGCGGCCATCTGCTGCTGCCACTGGCGGACGTCGTCGCCGTGCAGCATCGGCGACTGGACGCGCAGGTACCGGCCGGGCCACTGCGGGTAGGCCGGCGCGGCCGGAGGCGCCGGGGTCGGCGCGGGGGCGGGCTGTCCCGTCACGGTGTTGACGTGCGCGGCCGGGACGCCGCCGAGCGCGGGGTCCGCCGAGATGATGCCCTCCGGGTAGGCCGGCACCCCGTAGCCGTACGGGCCCGAGGGGCCGCGGCGGGGGCGGGTGCGCTGGTGCACGCCGTCGCCCCACGCCGAGCGGCCGTCCGCCGAGGTGTTGCCCTCGATGGTGAAGATGTTGTCGGCGTCGTAGCCGACCACGACGCCGGTGTGGGCGCCGCCCCCGTCGCCGAGGTAGAACGGGCCGCCCAGGACCGGGTACTGGGTCCAGCGGCCGTGCTGCTGCCACCAGTCGACGGCGGTGAGGCACGAGGCGGTCATGGGCCAGAGCTGGTCCATGCCGAGCTGGTGGGCGCCCCACGCCTCGAAGGTCGCGCACCAGGGCTGGTCCTGCGACCACTCCAGGCCGGGGGTCTCGGCGGAGTAGCGCTGGTGGTTGTTCCAGGTGCCGTCCGCGTTCTGGCCCTCGTGGACGCCGTCCTGGGACAGCAGCAGGTTGACGTACTCGTCGCGCATGCGAGTTCTCCTACGGGATGGTGTTGAGCGGGAAGTGGCCGCTGACGATGTACTCGTTGCCGGCGGCGATGCCGAGTCCGGAGCCGGTGGGCACGTTGACGTTGCCGCCCGTGCCGACGTACAGGTGGCCGAACGTCAGGACGCCGCCGTTGTTGCGCTGGCACCACACCGGTTGTGAGCCGGCGGGGCGGTAGCCGGCGGGCAGGGTGAACACGGGGTTGGTCGGTGCGGTCGCCCCCGCGACGAACACGCCGACCATGTGGACGTTGTCCTCGGCGTCCAGGCGGTACTGGAGCGAGTGGTAGCCGACGTTGCCGTTGAAGCTCGTGCCCGCGGCCCAGTTGGTGCCGTAGCTGGGGGTCTGCCAGGTCGCGCCGGTCTTGGTGACGGCCCCGGTGAGCTTGAAGTTGGCGGGGGTGCCTGCTTGGAGGCTGTCGAGCCGGAGTTCGCTCTTCGGCAGGCCGAAGATGCCGGCGTCGAAGATGAGCCGCGGCGCGTAGTCGGCGCTGCCGGAGGTGGTGTCGCCGGCGCCGACGAGCGTCATGGTGTTCAGGTCGGCGGTGATGTAGGCCGCGCCGCCGGTCCACTTGTTCCCGGTGTTCGGGTTGTACCCGCCGAACAGCAACTTGCCCGGGGTGAGCTGGGCGAAGGACGTGGTGCCGTCCTCGGCGGTCAAGGTGTTGTCGCTGGACTGGAGCTGGATGCGGGGGGTGCCGGCGGTGGTGCGGATGACCGCGCCGGTGATGACCTTGCCGTCGATCGCGTCCGCGGACAACTTGGTGCCGACGACCGAGCCGTCGATGAGCTGTCCGCCGTCGATGGGGCCGGTGATGGCGGAGCCGGGCAGGGTCGTGATCGGGTTGTCGAACGCCATGGTCAGGCACTCCCGGGGGTCAAGGTGGTGAGGGTCCGCCAGAGGGTGTACTGGAGGGATGCGCTGCACTTCGAGCCCGGGGTGAGGCCGGTCCACTGCATGATCACGGGCATGGTGGGGTGGATGGTGATGGGGCTCCGCTCGTCCGCGATGTCGAAGGCCGGCGACTTGGAGCCGTCGCGGATCCGGATCGGGTTGATGTACCCCTCGTAGAGCAGCACCGCGCCGTTGGTCGAGCTGTTGCCGGTGACGAAAGTCGTGGCCCGCTCGATCCGGTAGAAGTAGTCGACGTCGGGCGGGTCCCAGACGATCGTCGCGGTGCCGGAGGCGTCGGCGGTCGCGGTGCTTTCCAGCGCGGGCGGGTAGTCGACCAGGGTCACGCGCGCGCCGGTGATCGTCGACTGCTGCTGAGGCAGGAACAACTCAGCCTCCGGGGAGGAGCTTGACGATGAACGGGCGGCGCGCGCCACGGCCCTCGTACGCGTCCCATAGCGCCAGGGCGCCGATCAGGATGCCGCTGTAGCCGAGCAGCAGGGCGACGCGCTGCGAGCGGATCACTGGCCGGCGGCGGCTCACTGCCGGTCCGCCGGCGGCTCGGTGCGCTGCGGGGGCGGGGTGAGCGCGGCGCCGCCGGTGAGGCCGGCCAGGAACACCGACTCCAGGGCGGGCAACGGCTGGTGGCCGAGCGCGACCAGGACGACGTCGCCGACGAGCGCGAGCGCGGCCAGGCCGAGCAGACCGGCGGCAGGGATCAGGGCACGGACGTTCACGGTGTCTCCAGGGTGAGTTGGGCGGCGGCCGGGGGTGGAGGGCTCTGTAGGCTCGCCACGGTGCGGCCGAGAGCGTCGACGGTGCCGGACAGCGACTCGACCTGATCGGCGAGCCCGGACACGGCGTCAGGGAGCTGGGAGAGGGCGAGGATCCACAGGGCGGTGCGGCCGATCCGGCGGGCGACGTAGCCGACGATCGTCCCGACCGCGATGACGGTGCCGGCCGCTGTGCCGAGCAGAGTCAAGTTGAGGTGCATCAGTCCACCCCGCCCAGGTACAGCACGCCCTCCACGGTGCCGGTGACGACCTCCACGAACAGCGCGTCGGAGACGTTGATGCCGCCGCCGCTGGGCATGACGTTCGCGGCGGCGCCGGCCGGGAAGGCGATGACGCCGAGCAGTTGGCCGCCGGCCTCCCGGCCGTCCCACAGCCGCACCACGGCGGCCGCGCCGGTGGTCTCCCGGACCGACCAGCCGACGATCCGTCCCGCGCTCGACAGCGGGCGCTGGGAGCCGTTCGGTGCGACACCGATGGCCACCGGCCGGGCGGCGCGCAGGGCGACGCCGTTGATGGACTGCGCGAGGTCGGCCTGGAGCTGGGACAGCCACCGGATGTACTCGACCTCGGGGACCTGGTCGTCGTCCTGGTCCGGCACGGTGACGTCGAGTCGGGCGGCGGCGGGGCCGGCGTGCTGACGCCACGGCGACAGGGAGCCCATGGAGTCCTCCTACGGGACGGGGAGTTGGGCCAGCTTCTCGCTGGCAGCGTCGTTCAGGGGCTTGGTGGTGATGTAGCCGCCGAGCAGGACCAGGCCGCCGCCGACGGCGACGCCGAGCACGGCCAGGGCGACCGCGCCGAGCGCGTCGGTCATGCCGTGGCCGAGCAGGCCGCCGGACCCGCCGAGCTTCCCCGCCAGCCACCCGGGGAGCTTGAACGGGTTCAGGGGGATGCCCCAAGGGGTCAAGTCCAGCGCGGCGTCGTAGCCGGCCTGCTGGAGGCCGGCCGTCGACACGGTGCCGTCGACGTTCGCCGCGGCCGGTGACGGGGCGTCAGCGCCGCCGCTGCCCGCGGTGCCGAGCACCCGGCGCACCCGGTCTACAGCTCGAGTATTGAGCGGGGCGATCCGGATCGGGACGCCGCTGCGGGCGGCCTCCAGTACCTGGCCGCCACCGGCGTAGATCGCCACGTGGTTGCCCGGGCCCGGGTTGCCGCCGCTGTCGGGGTAGGTGAACGTCACCAGGTCCCCGGGCTGAATCTGATCGAGGCTCACGCCGACACCCGCGTTGCGCTGTTCCTGGCTGGTGCGCGGGATGTCGACGCCGATCGAGTGGAACGCCCCCTGGGTGTACCCGGAGCAGTCGTAGCCGTCGGGGCCGGTGCCGCCCCACACGTACGGCTTGCCGAGCTGGGCTCGGGCCCAGCCCAACAGGTCGGTGAGCGCGGTCACTGGAGGTTCCAGCCGCCGGGGATCGCCACCGACGACCCGTTGAACAGCGCGTGGTCGATGCCGCGGGTCCGGAGGGTCGCCTGGGTGTCGGCAGGCCGGATGCCCGGCTGGAGTTGGTAGTCCCACAGCTCGTTGGCGTTGTGGCCGTACTTCGCGGCGAGCCCGGAGTAGGTGTCGCCCGAGTGCGCGGTGTACCAGACCGTCTGCGGCCGGGGCGGCTGCTGGACCGGTGCCGGGGTGGGGGCCGGGGCCGGCCGGGGCGGTCTCTGGATCGGCACCGGCACGGGTGTCGGGATCTTGGTGACGACACTCGTGATGGGCGGGGCGGTCGTGCCCGGCTTGTTCCGCAGGTCGGAGATCTCCTTCTGGAGCCCCTCGTACTCCTGCTGCCAGGCGTTCCACATGTCGTAGGGCCCGGAGTCGAAGCCGCTGCCGGCGGCCTGCACCGCACTGGTGTTGGTGGCGTCGCCGGCGGCGGCCTTGCGCTTGCGGCCAGCGAGCAGCGCGACCACGGCGACGGTGCCGCCGGCGGCGAGCACCGCGAGGTTGCGCTGGCCGCCCACGCGCGCCGCCAGGCCGCCGCCCATGCCGCTGGCAGGTGCCTCCGGCGCAGGCCCGGGGGTGGTGGGCATCAGGCACCTCCGGAGGGCTGACGGCGCGCCAGACGCTGGGCGAAGATGCGGCGCGACGGGTCGCCGAGGGGCCCTTCGACCAGACCGGACGCGATGGTCGCGTAGCCGCCGTTGCGGTACGGCACGGTGCCGGGGCCGAGCTGGTTGCCCAGCCCGCGAAAGTCCTGCGGCGCGATGGCGTACCCGTTGAAGGTGATCGACGGGTCCTTGTCCGCGGGCCCGTACGGGTGCGTGCGGAAGCCCTGCACGCGGGTCCAGATCTCCGTCAGCAGCCCGCGCGCGGTCGACCGGCCGTTCGGGTCCTCCCCGAACTCGCTGACGGGCGCGACGTACTGGTTGGCGAACATCAGCGGCCCTGGAACGTCTTGGTGACGCTGCTCAGGCCGGCCGCGCCCTCGCGGATCAGTGTGCCGCCGCCGCTCGCGTAGTTGAGCGCCAGGTAGAGGGCGATCAGGCCGCCGGACACGGCCAGGTAGTGGTTGAAGAAGCCCTTCATCGGGTCACCTCACGTGTAGAGCGCGGTAGCGGACGTGGTCCACTCGGCGGGCAGCAGGGTGCCGCCGGTGGACGGTGCAGGGGCGGAGGCCGGCGGCGCCGCCCCGCCGTGCTTGCGCAGGTCGGGGATGGCCGGGACGGTCGGGTCCAGGACGTGGTTGATGACGGCGGCGAGGCTGGTCAGCAGACCTCCCGCGCGCTCGGCCGCGGCGTTGCTGCTGACCGCGGCCTCCAGCAGCGCGAGGCCGAGCATCCCGGTGAACAGGGCCCGCCAGTTCATAGGAGGTTGAGCCGTCCGAGCATGTCGCCCGCCACGATCTGGGTGATCAGCCAGACCCCAGCCACGACCAGGAAGATTCCGCCGCTGTTCATGCCGTCCTCCGCTGGATCGGTCCGCCGGTCCCCTCCGGGGCGAGGCCCTGGAGGGGCTTGTTGAGGAACTTCGCGGACAGCCACCCCCGCCACCCGGCTGCCCCGTACCGGATGTAGGTGATCGCCACCGTGTAGAGCAGCAGGCCTGTGAGAAGGCTCCCCGCGTCCCGGGCCCGCGTGGGCGGGGTCAGGGTGGGCCGCCAGCGGCCCTTGGACAGGTAGTCGGCGGACGCCTGGGCGCCCTTGCCGACCGCGGCCCCGGCGCGCGCCGCCCGGCCGGGTCCGGCCGCGGCCGGCTCCTCCTCGTCCGGCTCGGCCGCACCCTCGTCGTAGGCCTGCTCCAGGTCGGCGCGGCCCCGCGTCGACCCGGCGCGGTCCCGACGTTCCCGGCCGGACTGCCGGGCCGCCGCGACTTGCCGGCCGATGATCTGACGGTCGGTCGGATCACCCGGGTCCAGCCGGAGTTCGCCGGCAGGTCGGCCGCGGTGCTTAGCCACCGAGGGAACCGGAGACCTTGACCGGCCCGACGCGCACGCTGGTGGACACCGCGGCCAGGCCGAACGCGCCGAGCAGCAGCGCGCCCACCCAGAACATCGGGTTGTTGGGGTGCAGCAGCTGCGTGGTGCCCTTCGCGGCCGGCGCCGGGCCGGCTACCTGCGCCAGCGGGGTGTCGTCGCGTGTCGCCGACGGGGAGGCGAAGCCCATGCCGTATTTGGCGGTCGGGCTGGGGCTCATCCAGGAGGCGGTCGCCATGTCAGCTCCCCGCGCCGGCCTGGAAGATGGTCTCCTGGACGTACTCCAGCGCGGCGTTGGTCAGGGTCAGACCGGACTGGTAGGTCGTCACCAGCCGCAGGTCGGACGTGGTGCCCATGTCCACGGCGTCCCGGAAGGCGTTCTCGTTGGCGAAGTCGATGCAGCCCACGCCCCAGACGCCGCCCACGTCGGTGTTGTACATGCGCTCGTTGACGAACCGCAGGTGCGAGCCGGTCAGGTACTCGTCCGGGGTCTCGTTCGAGCCGTACCGCCACGCGATCTTGCCGTAGTTGGTGGCGTTCATCTGGAGCGGCGAGCCGACACCGGCACCGTTCCAGGTCTGGAACAGGGTGCGGAGCATCGTCTTGCCGGCACCCTGGCCGATCAGCCGGCTCTCGATCTCGCCGTTGCCGAGCTGGGTGGTCCGGCTCTGGATGAACGAGTGGAAGAGCGACAGGTCCGGGACGACGATCTGGCCGTCCGAGCCGATCGGCACCGAGTACTTGACCGTGGTGACCTGCATGGTGCCGGTGAGGGCGACCGCGCCGTTGCCGGTCAGCGTGAACAGGTTCGACGCCAGCTCGGAGTCGACCTGGATGGTCAGGTCGGTGCTCGACGTCGCGGCGAAGATGGCGCCGGCCAGGTCGATCTCGTCCTCGGCGATCGGGACGATCCAGTACAGGTCAACGTTGTAGGTGCCGTTGGCCAGCGCGGAGGTGTTCGAGCCGACACCCCACGACTCGGACGCCGAACTGAAGGTGCCGTTCTGCACCGACGCGCCGGTGACGGTCTGCGGGACACCGCGGTCGGTGAAGTCGGACTTCTTCATGAACTCGCGGGCCTTGAGCTTCAGGCCCGACGCGTTGATGACGTTCGACGCGCCGTTCGCGGTGAAGCGCACCGCCTTGAGCATGTCGTAGGGCCACCGGCTGGTGGACGCGACGGTGCCGCTGCCCGGGGTGACGACCAGCGAGCCGGTGAACCGGATGATCGCCGAGCTGATGATGTCGGACTTCTTCAACTCCCACGTGTTCTGGGTGCCGAAGCCTCCCCACGCCTGCGACCCCTCGGAGAAGGTCTTGCGACGGGTGCGGGCGAAGAACTCCGGCGGCCGGACGCTCTCCGACGGCACGGCGATGCCCTGCATGTACCGGACGGGACCCGTGGTCCCGGTGACTGCTGCGGTCATCAGCCGTTCCGCCTCACTGCGTAGTCGCGCAGGGTCTGAAGACCCGGGATGGGGAGCCGGTCAGCGGCCAGGTTGAGCGCGACCAGCGAAAGGACAGAGGTCAGGGCGACGGAGGCGTAGAACGCCAGCCCGCGGCCGGCCCCCATCAGGAGCCGTGCCGGAAGGACATGCCGCGGCCGTACTTGTCGTAGGCGACCGTGACCGCCAGGGCGACGACGGCGGTCAGGAGAAGGCCGTTCAGGCGCATGGGAAACCCCCAGGTCGAGAGTGGTTCTCTCGACGCTGGGGGATACCTGCGGGACGCCGGAAGATGATCTCCCGGGCTAACTTTCGATGCGCTCGGCGGTGACCTCCACCCGCACCTGCACCCTGATCCGGTACCGCCCGTGCTCGGACCAGAGGCGGGGGAAGTGCTCCTCGATCCGGTCGACTTCGGGCTGGTGGAGACTGCGGGGGCCGGCACCCGGGTCCGCCATGCGGTGCGGGTCGAGTGCCTGCTGGAGCAGGTGCACGCGGTGCGTGCGCGTGTGGTCCAGGTAGTCCGCGATGTCCTGGGGGAGCGGGCTGTCCGCCTGCTCCGCGTGCGGGAGCGTCACTCCCTGCTCGGCCAGCCACAGCCCCATCACCCGGGTGAGGCCGCGCCAGCAGTCCCCCCAGCCCTGCTCCAGCTCGTCGTCGGTGAACGACGCGTTGGTGACCTGGCTGCCGTCTGGCCGCCAGACCCCCTGCCATCCATCCGGGGTGATGCCGAACTCGTACGCGCAGCGCGAGGGGCACCGCACCCGGGCCGGCGGCGGGCCGGGCACGAGGCGGTGCTTGCGGTAGGCCGCGAGCAGCTGCCTGTCGTAGGTGTCCATCAGCCGACCTGGCCCGGGAACGGCGGGACGGGCGCCGGCGGCGGGGTCAGCGCGATGGCCGGCTGGTAGGCGGTGGCCGGGTCGGGCGCGATGTTCTGCACGGGCAGCGCGCCCGGGCCGTATGCGGTGGTCGCCGGCGGCTGCTCGGGCGTCTTCTGCATGTCGAGCGGCGCCGGGTCGGCCGGGGCCTGGGTGCCGGCCGCGGTGTCGATGTCGGCGTGCAGCTGCTCGCGGTCGGTGCCGGACGGCATCGGGACGGCGTCGGCCAGGCGGTGGAGGATCTCGGACAGGGTGGGCATGGAGGGGTCCGTTCCGTGCTGGTGGTGGGTGGGTCAGGATCGGCGCGCGATGCCGGCGTTGGCCCACATCACCGCTTGGTCGATGCTGTCGACGGCGTGCGTGAGCTCGGGGGAGCCGGGCACGTAGGAGTTGAGCAGGCGCGCGAAGTCGAGGCCGGCCGCGCGCACCTGCTCGTAGAGCTCAGGCTGACCCGGCCGCGGCGGGTGGTAGCTGAACCGCTCGACCAGCTCGGCGTCGTGCTCCTGCCGGGCGATCTCGGGGAAGGCCCTGTAGAGGCCCTCGTCTCCGCTCAAGTCGTGCTCCGATCAGGTGAGTTGGAACGGGGGGACGCGGTACAGGCGGTGCTCTTCGGCGACGTACAGCGTCGACCAGTGGGCGCCGCGGCGGGCGGTCTCGTTGAGCACCGCGGCGAGCTTCCCCGGTGCGATGCCGATGTTCTCCGCGATGCGAGCGACGTCCAGGGTGTTGGGCAGGTCGAACATCAGGACGCGGTCGGCCTGCGCCATCACGAGCGGGTCAACACCCTTCGGCCGGGGGCCGCAGAGCAGTGCGCTCGTCTTGTGGTGGCGGGACTGGTGCAACAGCAGCCTGCCGTTGCGGCCGGTCCGGCCGGCCTTGAAAACCTCGCCCATCTCGTCCACCCAGACCAGCACCCGCCGGTCCTTCGGGTACAAGGCCGCCGCGAGCGCGCGGTCGACGTCGTCCTCGAAGGTGTCGGCGGCCGGGTCGGCGATCCACCGGACCGTGACGGGGACGGCCGGGTCCTGGCGGGGCGGGAGTTCGTGGGGCGGCTGCCCGCGGAGCACGATGACGTCCTGGTCGTCGCCGGGGTCGGCCGACCCGTTGATGTCGATGACGTACCGGTCGGTCGCCGGCCAGCCACGGAAGTGCTCCCGAGCCGCCGCGCTCTTGCCGCTGCCCTTCCGGCCGACCGCGACGATGATCTGGTTCGCCGACGGGTCGATGACCGGGTACGGGAAGTCCGCGGTCACGCTGCCGCCGGGGCGCTCTCGCCCGCGTCGCCGAGCTGCCGCGCGGCGCGGAGCTGCTGACGCATCGACACGTTCCGCCAGACGTAGCCGCCCAGGGCGAGGACCAGGTCCACGACGTCCAGGGCGTCGCTGTTGCCGGTCGCTCCCTCCGGGAGGCGGCGGAACGCGATCCGGGCGGCGGGCCGGGCGATCGCCTCGATCTCGCCGTCCTCCGGGCGCCACAGGCCGTAGTGCTGCTCGACCGGGTCGGCCGCGATCCGGGCGAGCTGCCGGGTCACGGTGTCCAGGACACCAGACAGGCCCTTCTGGATCGCGGCGCGGGTGATCCGGACCGGTTCACCACCCGAGGGGGTGCCGCCAGACCCTCCGGGTCCGCTGGGGAGGTCGTCCGGCGCGGGGGTCGACCAGGTCGGGTCCTCGCCGCTGGGGCTGCTCGGGCTGTCGCTCGGGTTCGGGTTCGAGGACGGTGACGACAGCGGGTCCGGGCTCGGCGGGGTGGCCGGCTCCTGGAACAGCGGGCTGTTCGGGCGCTGCTGAGGGATCGTCGGCTCGGCCTGCTCGGCCGGCACCTCGCTGCTTGGGCTGGGGGACATCCCAACTCACCTCTCGTACGTCGTCGTCGGCCTCCGGCGCGGGCTCAACGGCCTTCTCGTCGGTGGGTGGGCGCTGCTCGCGCGGGACCCGCTTCGCTACCACGTGCAGCGAGCAGCCCTCGGTCGCGCAGGGGCCGTCCCAGGTGACTCTGCCCGGGGCTGACACGGTCTCAGTGACGTGGCCCGCCGTGCAGGTGCCGCGGACGCGCACTGATCCGCCTCGGCGACGACTGGCTGACGGTGGCATGGGGATACTCTGACGTGGGGTCCACCGATACCGGAACGTATCAATTTCGGGAGGACCCATGCCCGCAGCTATCGCCACCGGATACCCCGAGCGACTGGCCGCCTCCGCCGACTACGTCCGCGACTGCCGCGAGCGCTACCAGGCCGCCCTCGCTGCCCGCAACGACCTGATCGTCAACGCCGTGGACGATGGGCTCTCCGGCTACACCGTCGCCCGCGCGGTCGGGCTGAGGCAGCCTCAGATCATCCGGATCTGTTCCGAATCACAGCCGGACGCCCACGACCAGAGGTAACGTCCGCAGGACACACAGCGGCCCCCAGCCACATGTTCCGTGGCTGGGGGCCGCCTTGTGCCCCGCGGACCCCTCCGGACCGGTCGTCTTCACGGCCAGGCCACCCGCAGCGAACACGGCATAAGCCGCATCTACCGCAGGTCGGGGCACTGCTACGCGAGGGTACCAGCGGGCGATACCTCCACGGATCACCATCACGCACCCCACACCCCAATGGCCGGAAATCGCGCGCCCTTTGCCGAACCGGGACGCAGCGGACGGTCGCGTCCGCGACCGACACCCCCGGCAACCCGCCCCTGCGGCCCGCGCGTTCACCGCCCCGGCCTGCTCGGCCGCGGCCGGCCTCCCAGACCGGGCCGGGCGCGGCCCGCGGTTGCCCTGCCGTACCTCACCAAGCCACCCACCCCCGCGTGGCGGAGGTGGTAGCGCAGCGTAGCTGCGAAAGGTTGTAAACAGCAACTAGGGTGAAGGGTGAAGGGTTGCGTATGGTTTCGTGAAAGATGCCCCGCGCGCGCCCGGGTGGCGAGAAATGCCCATAACTCCTTCATCCCTCCACCTTCGCAGGTCAGAGCACTTCCAACCCTTCACCCGGGGAATCGGCGGCGTGAAAATGCCCCCGGGCCTCACGGTGGAGGCTCGGGGGCAGGTAACTACACACGGTTATCGGGCGGCGGGAATTTCGCCTTGGACGGGCTCGGCGGGCGGCTGTGGTGCGGACCGGCGGGCACCGGTTGGCCAGCCGCTCTCCTCGTCCTCCTGGTCCTCCTCATCGAGCAGCATCAGGCCGCTGTACTGGCGGCCGACCTTGGTGCTCTTCTTCGAGTAGCCGGCGGACTCCATGAGGCTGGCGAACGCCTTCTCCGAGCCGGCCTGTTCGCCGACTGAGCGGCACCACGTGGACCAGGCGGTGTACAACTCCCGGGCGCGGACGGCGCTGTGAGGGTTCGCCATGGTTCGCTCCTCCAGGAACCGGCCGATAGCGTTGTTGTCCTCCTGGTACGCCTGGGTGCGGGCGCGCACCGCATCGGGCGGGTTGAGCCCCTGCTTCTGGTAGGCCAGCCACCCCTCATACACCCAGGACAGGACAGCGTCCGCTGCTGCCCGGAGCTTGGCCGGCAGCTCCGGATCGCGCTCGTCCTCCGGGATCACGACGTCGAACGGGACCACCAGGAGCCGGCGCCACACGGCCGGGTCGTCGGCGGAGACCTTCGGCAGGTAGTTGGTGAGCATCACCAGCGTGTGGCTCGGGTCGAACGTGATCGGGTTGGAATGCATCCAGTTCGCCTGGATCGGATCTCCACCAACGAGCCTCTTCATGGTGGCCTCGGCGAACCGCTTATCGCGGTCCGTCTCAGAGCAGAACACCAGGCGCTGACCCTTGAGCGCCATCTTGAAAGCGCCGTGCCGCTCATTCTTCGATTCCATCAGAATTGCCGGATCTGCCTCGTCGGCGTAGTCGCCGAAGGTGTGCATGATGGCGTCTCGCAGGGTGCCCTTGCCGTTCGCGCCGGTGCCGGTGAAGATCGGCAGCACGTGTTCCGTGACTCGGCCGAGCATGGCGTAGCCGAACAGCCGCTGCACGAAGGCGCGCACCTCCTCATCAGGGAGGACCCGGGCCAGGAAGTTCTCCCAGTCCTGGCTGATGTCGCCAGTGATGCTGCCGCGGGACAGCTTGGTGATCAGGTCCTCGCGCCGAGCGGGCCGGATGTTGCGCTCTTGAAGGTCGACCGTTCCGCCTGGGGTGTTGAACAGGTGGGGGTGGGAATCCATCTCGCTCGCGGCGGTGGAGACCGGAAAGAGTGCGCCTGCGATTTCCGCGATTCCCGCCATTCCGGATTTCGACTCGCACCTGCGAATGTCCTGGTACAGCTCGTCCCGCTCTTTCCCCTCGTACCTATCGAGTTCGCGCAGTGCAGACTTCAGTGTCTGCCGCACGGCGCGGGTTTCCACTCGCTTCTCATCCGACTTCCACCGGTGCTGGTCCCAGAGGTCCCAGCCGATGCCGTGGACGTACCGGAGCGCCCTGCCGTGCTCGTGGATGAAGCGCTCCGCGAACCGGAGCTGACCGCGGTGCATCTCGACCGGACGCGGTGCCGGGGTCGGGCGCGCCGGCGACTGGCCGTCCCGACGGGCCTCCCTCGCGCGGGCGAGGTCGATCGGGTTCGGCGACGGCAGGGCGTTGACGACGGTGTCGTCGCTGGGCGGCTGCGGGGGGATCGTCACGCCGCAGCCCCCCGCTGGCCAGCGGTCCAGCCGGATTCCACCGTGCGGCGCGCTTCGGCCTCGGCGGTCCGGCCGCGACCGACGGAGGCCGGCACCAGGTGCCGCTGCACCTCCTCCAGGGTGAGCACCCGCGGTGCGGTGTGCGCGAGCTCGGCCAGGTGCCGGGCGCGGGCGAACAGCATCCGGTTGCCCTCCCCGGCCGGGGCGTCGGCGACGTCCTGGGCGGCGCCGGCGAGCGCGGACTGCGCGTACCGGTCGGCGCGCCGTCCGTACTGCACGGGAGTCGGCGGTGTGGGTGCCGGCGGTGGCGCGGCCGGCCGCCGGAGGAGCTCGGCCAGGGCATCCGGCAGCGGCGCGGGCCGGACCGCCGGCGGGCTGATCCGCTCGTAGGGTCGGCCGTGCTTCGCCGAGTAGGAGCCGGCCGCGATGACGTACCCGCCGACGCCACGGACGTCGACCAGCGGGCCGATATGCCCAGGCGCGGGCTCACCGCTCGGATCCTTGGCCCGGCCGGTGCCGGTTCGGCATCCGATCGGGTCCCCGGGCATCACGAAGTATAGGTGGACGCCCCCAGACGGGGTGAGCACGGTGTACGTCTCCGGCCAGGTGAGGCCGAGCTCCGCCAGGCGTACGGCGAAGACGTCGGTCCCATCCTGGCAACCGGACCAGCGGTCGGTGAGCCCCGCCGGCCCCTTTGGCATGTCGCAGTCGACCACCAGGTAGTGGTCGGTGAGCAGGCAGACGTGGGCGCGCGGGAACAGGGTCGACCACCAGGCATCGACCAGGCTCGGGCTGCAGAACTTGGCGCGGTCCTCGCCCGCGCCGAATCCCTGGACCAGCGGGCGCTTGGTGGCCTGGCTGCCGGGCATCACGGGGTGCCCGCGTCGGCGCCAGGTGTGGGCGACCGCTAGCTGGTAGACGAGAGTGCCCAAGCCCGAGCCGGGGGTGGAAGGCGTAGTAGCGGACCGTCCGACGGACAGCCCGGTGTCGTCCTGCCCCGGCCGGGTCTCCTCCCCAGGAGTCGCGGCGGGGCAAGGCGGTTCAGTCGACGTGATCGACTCAGGCATGGAAGCTCCAGCGCGTGAGTCGTCGGCAGGTTGGACCCCTGGACCGGCACGACGAGAGTGTGCTGCCGGAAGAGATCCTTCCGGCCCGTCATGTTGTATCCGATTCAGGGGCGTTGACACAAGAACCTGTGCCTCGGTACGGTCATCCCATGGATGAGATGCAGGAAGGCATCACGGGTAGCGTCCGTGCGCTTTCAGCCTGGCGACGCGAAAGCCAGGCCGATCTGGGGGCTCTGCTGGGGCTGTCGGCGGTCACGATCGCGCAGCGGCTGAATGGTCGACTGGCGTGGACGCTGAAGGACGTGAGTGCTCTTTGCAAGCACTACGGCCTGACGTTTGACCAGCTCACGAAGGGTCCGGCCTCATGGCTCGGGCTCGATCAGGAGGTGGGATCTACGCCACCGTAGGTGCCCGGTAGCGGTGCGTGATCTCCGCCACCCGGCCGCACCGGCTACCCTCGGAGGCGGCCGGGCGAGCACCAACGGGAGGACGCGACGTGTCCACAGGCGCCGTGCGCGACGAGAAGTCGCGCCGCAAGCAGATGATGATCCGCGCCCTGATCTACATCGCGGGCACCCACCTGTTCGCCGGGTTCGTCATCCTGCTGTTCGCCCTCGGCGGGCGGCACTGACCACCGGGGCGCGCTGCCGCTGACGGCGGGTCAGTCCGCGGCGGGCAGGACCCGGGCGGCGACCTTCGCCAGGTGGGCGTCGAGCGCGGCCGGCGGGTCCGGATGCACCCGGATCAGCGCCACCAGCGCGGTGATCACCACGTCGCAGAGCTCGCCCGCCACGTCGTCCCAGGAGTGCGAGAAGCCCTTGCGCGGGTTCTGGCCCATCGCGCCGATCACCGCCTCGGCGACCTCGCCGGCCTCCTCGCTGAGCTTCAGGCACTGCAACACCCGCTGCATCTCCGGCGGTTGGGTGCTGCCCCGCTCCAGCCAGGCCGCCAGGGCGCGCACCGTCTCCCACTGCCGCTCGTCCACGCCGTCCCCTCGCTCGTCCGCCGCGGCACGACCGAACGCCGCCCGCGCCACGGTGACCGTACCGGGTGCGGGCGGCGGTGGGCGGGCGGTCAGTGCAGCCGCTGCTGCCAGTCGATCGGGACGTGGCCGGCCGGACCCGGGGTGGGCTGGGTGACCGGATGCGCGGTGGGGGCAGCCAGCGTCGGGCCCTCGTAGAACTGCTCGGTCTCGGTGTTCCAGAACCAGTCCTCGCCCGGCTCGAAGCTGGTCAGGAACGGATGGCCGGCCGCGCGGGCGTGCGAGGTCGCGTGTTGGGAAGGCGAGGAGTCGCAGCAGCCGATGTGTCCGCAGGCGGCGCACCGGCGCAGGTGGAACCACCAGCCCGCGCCCTGGCCGGCCAGGCACTCCAGGCAGCCGTCCCCGCTCGGCGGCACGTTCGGGTCGATCCCGGGGATCGTCTCATCGCTCATCGCGGCACCTCCGTCGCCAGCCTATGCCCGCCGCCGCCGCGGCGGCGGCAGGCGCACGGGTGCGCCTCCCGCGCTGGCCCGGCGCCGTGCGTACGGCGAACTCGCCACCGTTCACGCGGGCGGACTCGCCAGCGGTCGCGGGGGGACCCGCCGCCGTTCACGCGGTGCGCTGACGGCGGGTCAGGCGGGTGCGGGGCGCGGGGTGAATCCGGCCGCGGGCTGGGCGGGAAGGCGGATTCCGTGCTGATCTACAGTGCTGTAGATTCGGGCGGGGGTCGGCTCACGGCACGACTCCGGGGGTAGACCCAGGGGGTCGGGGGCGAAAGGCCGTCAGGCGTGGGGCACCGGGCCGAACCGCCGTGTCGGGTACGGGGAAAAAAGGATCACAGGAGGCACAACATGGGAGTCTCGCTCGCGAAGGGCGGCAACGTCTCGCTGACGAAGGAGGCCCCGGGGCTCACCTCCGTCATCGTCGGCCTGGGCTGGGACGTGCGCGCCACCACCGGCGCCGACTTCGACCTCGACGCCAGCGCGCTGCTGTGCAGCGAGGCCGGCCGCGTCCTCAGCGACCAGCACTTCGTCTTCTACAACAACCTGCGCAGCCCCGACGGTTCGGTCGAGCACAGCGGCGACAACCTGACCGGCGGCGGTGGCGGCGACGACGAGCAGATCAAGGTCGACCTCGCCACCGTGCCGCCGCAGGTCGCCAAGGTGGTCTTCCCGGTCTCCATCTACGACGCCGAACAGCGCCGGCAGAGCTTCGGCCAGGTCCGCAACGCCTTCATCCGGATCGTCAACGAGGCCGACGGCAGTGAGGTCGCCCGCTACGACCTCACCGAGGACGCCTCCACCGAGACCGCCATGGTCTTCGGCGAGCTCTACCGCTATGGCGCCGAGTGGAAGTTCCGTGCCATCGGCCAGGGTTACGCCTCCGGGCTGCGCGGCATCGCGCTCGACTACGGCGTCAACGTCTGACCCGTACCCGCTGGTCGCCGACCGTCCCGTCCCTGCGGCGGGGCGGTCGGCTGCCGTTCGGTGACGGTTCGTCCGGTGCCGTTCGGGGAGTGTCGGTGTCGGGCCGCGCGGCGCGCTGTGGCAGGCTCGGCGGCATGGAACAGCGAGAACTCGGCCGGACCGGGCGTCCGGTGTCGGTGGTGGGCCTGGGCACGTGGCAGCTCGGCGCGGACTGGGGCGTGGTCCTGGAGAGCGACGCGCTCGCGGTGCTCGACGCGGCCGTCGACGCCGGAGTGACCCTCTTCGACACCGCGGACGTCTACGGCGACGGCCGCAGCGAGCAGTTGATCGGCCGATTCCTGAAGGACCGGCCGGACGCGCAGGTCATGGTCGCCACCAAGCTCGGCCGCCGGCTGCCGCAGCTGCCGGGGAACTACACCCTCGCCAACTTCCGCGAATGGACCGACCGTTCGCGGCGCAACCTGGGCGTGGACCGACTCGACCTGGTCCAACTGCACTGCCCGCCCAGCTCGGTCTACTCCGACCAGCAGGTCTACGACGCGCTCGACACGCTGGTCGAGGAGGGCCGCACCGCCGCGTACGGGGTCAGCGTGGAGACCTGCGACGAGGCGCTCAGCGCGATCGCCCGGCCCGGCGTGGCCAGCGTGCAGATCATCTTCAACCCGTTCCGCCGCAAGCCGCTGGACCGGGTGCTGCCCGCCGCCGAGAAGGCAGGCGTGGGCATCATTGCCCGCGTCCCGCTCGCCTCCGGGCTGCTGTCCGGCAAGTACACCAAGGACACCCTGTTCCCCGCGGACGACCACCGCACTTACAACCGGGACGGCTCCGCGTTCGACCAGGGCGAGACCTTCTCCGGCATCGACTTCGCCACCGGCGTGGAGGCCGCCGCGGAGTTCTCCGCACTCGCCCCGCCCGGGGCCACCCCCGCGCAGACGGCGCTGCGCTGGATCATCCAGCAGCCCGGCGTCACCACCGTCATCCCCGGCGCCCGCAACCCCCGGCAGGCCCGGGACAACGCCGAGGCCACCGCGCTGTCGCCGCTGAGCGCGCAGACCCTCACCGCGATCGAGGACATCTACGACCGGCGGCTGCGCGCCCAGGTCCACCCGCGCTGGTAGCCGCGGCCGGGCGGGGCGGGCGGCGCCGGCGAGGCTGGTACGTCCGGTCGTGCTGCCCGTGGAAACCGCCTTCCGCAGGGGTGCGGAAAGCGGTTGCCGGGTGCCGATCCGGGCAGCTACGGCAGCGGCTCGGCGTGCAGCGGGGTGGCCGGCGACTGGTGGCCGCCGCTGGCGAGCATCCGCACCTCGCCCTGGTCGCTGATCTCCGCCTGCACGATGCCGGACGCGTCGGCGTACACCGGATACCCGCCCGGCCCCTTCGCGCCGGTCGCCTCGACCACCACCACGTCCTGCGCGGCGTGGCCGCCGATCTCGCCGGGGAAGGTCAAAGCGAATCGTCGGGCCATCTCGGTGCCTCCATCGCGGGTCGGCCCCCCGTCTCATCGTAGGCGGGGGGCCGACGGCGGTCGCGGCGCACGCGCGGTCGCGCCCCGCCGGTGGTCGAGGTACCGGAACGACACGGCACGCTCCGGCCGCCGGCAGGGCCGGGGCGGTGAGTGTCGGCCGCTGGCGGGGTCGGGTCGGGGGCGGTGGGTGTCGGCCGCCGGCAGGGCTCGCGCGGTCAGACCAGCAGGTGCAGGTGCTGCTCGGACGGGCCGACCCGGACGGTCTGGCCCCAGGTGAGCAGCAGGGCGTCCGACTCGATGCCGTCGCCGAACGCCACCAGGCGCTCCGACTCGACGGTCAGGCTGAGCCGGTCCCGCTCCGACAGCAGGCCCTGGACGCGGGAGGTGCCGGTGACCGGTGACGGCCAGGCCTCCCGGACGAACCAGGACAGCTGCCGCGCGGTCGGCTCCGGCAGCGTGAGCCGGCTGCCGCGCTCCAGCCACGTCGAGCGGCACCAGCCAGTCGCACCCGTCCCGGTGCCCACCAGCACCCCCGAGGACGCCTGCGACTCCGCCGCGCCGCCCGGTGCGTCCAAGCGGTAGCGGGCGGTCTGGTGGCCGGGCTGGCCGAGGTAGATCTCGTTCAGCGCCAGCAACCGCTGGGTGTCGTCCGCGACCGCCTCGACCATGGTGCGCCGCTCCAACCGCCGCTCCACGCCCGGCTCCACCGCCGCCCGCAGCAGCCGTCCCGCCTGCCCCGCACGGTGCCGCACCAGTACGCCCGGATTGCGGCCCGGCTCCGCGTCCACCCCGATCACCGGCTGCCCGGTCAGGTACTTCGCGGTGTTCGCCACCAGACCGTCCTGGCCGACCACCACCACGACGTCCTCCGGCCCGAACAGGAACCGGTCCAGGTCCGTCCGCTCCACCCGGGTCTGCCGCCAGTCCAGCGGCACCGCCGCCGCCACCTCGGCCAGCGCCGTGCGGCTCAGCTGGTGGCGCTGCTCGGCCTCCTCCAGCGAGCGGCCGCGCCGGGCCAGGAAGAACTCCGCCTGGCCGCGGGTGCCGTGATGGGCGATCAACTCCTCGAACTCGGTACGGCGGTGCACCAGCACCACCCGCGGCGCGAGGCTCATGGCCGCGCTCCCGGGTGGCCGGCCCCGGCGTCGATGTCGGTCCGGGTGCCGGCCGCCGGGGCCGACAGCCGGGTGAGCAGGCCGGTCAGCACGTCCGGGGTGAGGGTGATGTTGTCGATCCGCGGCAGGTGCTCGGCGAGCCGGATCAGCGCCAGCGCCTGCAGGACCTGCGGACCCACCTGCTGGTGCGCGGCCAGCCAGGCCGCCTCCGCCGCCGCCTTCGCCTCGCCCAACGCCCGGGCCGCCTCGGCCTGCTGGACCGCCAGCAGACCGGCCGCCTCCGCCTCGGCCACCGCCAGCCTGGTCCGGCGCGCCGCCTCGGCATCCGTGCGCACCGCGTCGGCCGCCGCCTTCTGCTCCGCCTCACGGCGCGCGTTCTCGCCCTGCTGGGCCACCAACTGCTCCTCGCGGCGCGCCAGTTCGATCCGACTGGCGAGCTCGTTCTCGGCGATCGCCCGCTCCCGCTCCACCGCCACCGCGCGTCGCTCGTACGTCGCCCGGTCGGCCTCCTGCTGCACCCGCTCACGGGCCGGGGTGCGCAGCGCCCGCTCCATCTCGGCCTCCGGGCGCACCGCCGTGACCCGTACCGCGATCACCGCGAGCCCGATCTCCGCCAGCCGCGGCTCCGCGGCCAACCCCTCCGCGATCCGCTCGCGGACCGCCGTCACCCCGTCGACCAGGGTGTCCGCCAGCGGAGTCGCGGCGATCAGCTGCAACGCGTGCTGCTGCGCGGTCTCGGTCAGCACGGTGCCCAGCTGGTCCAGCGGCTCGCTGCGCCAGGCGCCGGTGTCCGGGTCGATCCCGAAGTCCACCCGGGTGGCCGCGGTCGCCGGGTCGGTGATCCGGTAGGTGACCGTGGCCTGCACCGCGAGGTCCTGGAAGTCCGCCGTCCTGGCGTGGAACATCATCGCCAACTCGCGGTCGTCCGCCGGTACTTCGGAGATCGCCGCGGCCAGCGGCCGGAACCAGAAGGCCAGCCCCGTGCCCTCGTGCGCGAGCTTGCCGCCCTGTAGGTGGCGGACGTGGCTGGTCGGGGCGGCGCGCAGGTGGCGGAAGCCGAAGCGGCGGGTGATGTCGGCCATCGGGATCGGTGTCCTCTCTTTTCGTCGCAATGACGATAACGCGCGCGGGGCTTTGTCGTCAATACGACGAAAAGGGGGTGTGGTGGGGGTGCCCGGCGATGCGGGATGCTGCGGAGTCGGCGGAGCTAGCGGCGGCGGTGGCGACCGTGGTTGCGGTTGCGGCGGTGGCGAACGGGAGTGGTGGTTGATGGTCAGGGTGGAGCGGGACGGGGCGGTGTGGACGGTCGTCCTGGACCGGCCGGCCGCGCGGAACGCGGTGGACGGTCCGACGGCGGAGCAACTCGTCGAGGCCTTCGAGGAGTTCGGCGCCGACGAGGAGGCCGCCGTCGCGGTGCTGTGGGGCGCGGGCGGGACGTTCTGTGCCGGTGCGGACCTGAAGGCGGTGGGCACCGAGCGCGGCAACCGGCTGGCGGCGGACGGGCCCGGCCCGATGGGCCCGACCCGGATGACGCTCGGCAAACCCGTGATCGCGGCCGTGGCCGGCCATGCCGTCGCGGGCGGGCTGGAGTTGGCGCTCTGGTGCGACCTGCGGGTCGCGGCCGCCGACGCGGTCTTCGGGGTCTTCTGCCGCCGCTGGGGCGTGCCCCTGATCGACGGCGGGACGGTGCGGCTGCCGCGCCTGATCGGCGAGAGCCGCGCCATGGACCTGATCCTCACCGGCCGCCCCGTCGACGCCGAGGAGGCCCACCGCATCGGCCTGGCCAACCGCCTGGTCGGCGTCGGCGAGGAACGCGCGGCGGCCGAGCAACTCGCCCGCGAACTGGCCGCCTTCCCGCAGACCTGTCTCCGGCACGACCGACTCTCCGCGCGCGAGCAGGCCGGCCTCGACGAGCCGGCGGCGCTCGCCAACGAGTGGCGGCACGGCGGTCACGGCCTGCGCGCGGACACGGTCGCCGGAGCCGCGCGCTTCGCGGCGGGTGCGGGGCGGCACGGCGCCTTCGAACAGCCGCAGCGGGAGTGACGGAGCGTCAGTGAGGCCGATCGGCCGGGCGGGTCACCCGGTCGGGGCGGGGCCCGCCAGCAGAAGCACGGCGAAACCGCTCGTGAGAGCCGTGCACAGCGGTCCGGCGAGCGTGCTGGTCCACCGGCCCCGGTCGACCAGGAAGGCGCGCCGCGGATGGCGCGGGTCGCACCGGAGGGCGTAGCGGTGACCGACCGTCATCGGTGACCCGCTGACCGGGGTGTGGTCGGTGTGGGTGAACTCCCGCCCCTCGAAGGTGTAGGTGACCTCCGAGACGTAGTGCTCGTCCTCCAGGTGCTGCCGGGTGCACACGCCCTTGACCTCAAGCCCGCGCGCGAGCAGCGCCCGCAGCACGAGGTAGCTGCGGACGGTCCACCCCAGGCTGAGCACAGCCAGGGCGCCGAGCACCGACGCCGCCTGCACTGCGCTCATCGAGGAGCCCGTCCGAGCCCGGCGCGGGTGCGGGAGGTGGTGGCGAGGGCGGCGAGGTCCTCGTCGGCGTGGCCGTGGGCGACCGCTTGGAGGAGCGAGTCGCGGAGCAACCCGGCCAGGGGGAGCGGGACCTGGGCTTCGGCGCCGGCTTCCAGGGCGAGGTTGACGTCCTTGAGCCCGAGGGCGAGACGGAAGCCCGCCGGTTCGTAGGTCTGCCGGGTGATCATCGCTCCGTAGCCGGAGTAGACCGGGCCGGGGAGGATGGAGTTGCTGAGCACCTCCAGCAGGGCCGCCGGGTCCAGCCCGCTCGCCTCGGCGAGGGCGGCGGCCTCGGAGAACGCCTCGATCGCGGACACCAGCAGGAAGTTGGCGCTGATCTTGGCGACGTTCGCGGCCGCCGGGTCCTCGCCGAGCGGCCAGGTGCGGCGGCCCATCGCCTCGAACAGCGGTGCGACCCAGGCGAGTTCGGTCGACGGGCCGGCCGCCAGGATGTTCAGGTTGCCCGCCGCGGCGACGTCCGCACGGCCGAGCACCGGCGCGGCGACGTAGCCCAGCCCGTGGCGGGCGTGCAGTTCGGCGGCGCGACGCGCGAGCGCGGGCGAGACGGTGGCCATGTTGACGTGCACCGCCGCCCGGGCGCCGGACAGCAACTCCTCGTCCAGCAGCAGGTCCTCGACCACCTGATCGTCCGCCAGCATGGAGACCACCGCCTCCGCGGCGAACGCCTCGGCGAGCGACCCGGCAGCCGACGCACCGTCAGCGACCAGCGCCGCCACGGGCTCCGGCGAACGGTTCCACACCCGGACGCCGTGCCCGGCGGCGAGCAACCGCCCGGCCATCGCGCGGCCCATCGAGCCCAGTCCGACGAAACCGACGTCCATGCCCACTGCCTCCCATGCCTGCGGATGCTGCCTCGGTCGGATGCTACGCGGCGAGGGGGAGGGGTTGGTGATGCGGTGGGGTGGCGGTGTGGCGGGGGAGGGGGAAGGGGGTGGCTTGCCCTGGCCGGATGCTGCGCAGCGGGCTGGGGCGGTGTGGTGGGGGAAGGGGAAGGCGGTGGCTTTGCCCGGGGCGGATGCTGTGCCAGGCGCGGGGGAGGGGTTGGCGATGCGGTGGGGTGGCGGTGTGGCGGGGGAGGGGGAAGGGGGTGGCTTGCCCTGGGCGGATGCTGCGTCGCGGGCTGGGGCGGGGTGGCGGACGAGGGGAAGGGGGCGGATTCTGCCCGGGACGGATGCTGCGCCAGGCGCGGGGTAGGGGTTGGCGATGCGGTGGGGTGGCGGTGTGGTGGGGAGGGGGAAGGGGGATTTGCCCTGGCCGGATGCTGCGCCGAGGGCTGGGGCGGTGTGGTGGGGGAAGGGGAAGGCGGTGGCTTTGCCCGGGGCGGATGCTGCGTCAGACGCGGGGGAGGCGCGGCGGGAGGGTGCGGGTGGGTGGTGGCGAATTGGCGTGGTGGGGGTGGGGGTGGGCTGTCAGGATGCGGGCATGGCTTCGGTGCGGACGGTACACACGGCGGATCTGGACCCGGTGGCGCGGCGGTTGGCGCGGGGGTTGCTGGACGAGGTGTTCGGTGACGAGATGACCGACGAGGACTGGGAGCACTGCCTGGGCGGGTTGCACGTCCTGGCGTGGGAGGGCGGCGAGCTGATCGGGCATGCCGCGGTGGTGCAGCGGGGGCTGATGCACGGTGGCAGGGTGCTGAGGACCGGCTACGTGGAGGGGGTGGCCGTCCGGCGGGATCGCCAACGTCGGGGTGTCGGCGGGGAGTTGATGGCCGAGGCGGAGCGGATCGTGCGGGCCGCGTACGAGATCGGCGCGCTCGGCTCCAGCGACGAGGGCAAGCCGTTCTACCTGGCGCGCGGCTGGCGTCCGTGGACCGGTCCGACCTGGGCGCTCGGCCCGCAGGGCCCGGTCCGGACCGCCGAGGAGGACGGCTGGATCTACCTGTTCGGCGCGGACGGGCTGGACTTCGACGGTGAGTTGAGCTGTGACTGGCGCGAGGGCGAGGTCTGGTGACCGGGGCAGGCCCAGGGTCGGTGGTCGTGTGACCGGGGCAGGCCCGTGGTCGGTGGTTGTGTGACCGGGGGCGGGCCCGTGGTCGGTGGTGGTGTGAACGGGGCGAGCCCATGGTCGGTGGTCGTGGTGACCGCCGGCCATGAGCTCGAAGGGACGCGCCGCGCCGGTTAGTGCGCGGTCGGGGTGCCGGTGGGGGAGTCCGTCGGGTGGGCGGGCAGGTGGTGGTCGGGGCCCGGGGCGGTGAGGCGGGCGATGATGGCGGCGGTGGTGTGGGCGTCGGTGCGGTCGAGCCTGCGGGTGGTGCCGCGGAGCAGGTGCCGGGCCTCCAGGAAGGCCAGCGCGAACAGGCCGGGGAGCAGGTCGGTGGAGCGGGCGGCGACCCAGCGGGTGCCCTGGGTGGCCATCCACCACAAGTTCGCGGCGCGTCCGGGCTCGCTGGCGGGCAGTTCGGCGGGCGGGTCGCCGACCGGGTGGCCGGCTTCGGCGAGCAGGCTGTGGAAGGCGCAGGCGATCAGTTGGTGGCCGGAGGCGCTGGGGTGCAGGCGGTCCACGCTCAGGAGGGAACGTTTCTGCGTCCAAGGCAGGTCCGCCAGGTGCACGTGCCGCGCGTGGTAGTGGTCGGAGAGCGCGTGCACCACGGCGTTGACCGAGCGCATCCGGCGGGCCAGCGGGCGGGCCAGCGGGGCCGGCAGACCCAGCAGCGTGCCCGGGTCGGGAAGGCAGGCGGTGAGCGGGACGGTGCCGGCCGCCGTCAGCGAGGAGAGGACGGCGGCGTAGTGACGGGCCGTCAGCTCGATGTCGAAGGAGGCCCGCAGGGTGTCGTTGCCGCCGACCACCACCCCGGCGTACTGCGGGCGCACGGCCAGGGCGGTGGGCAGTTGGGAGACCAGCAGGTCGCGGCTGAGCGCGCCGCTGTTGGCGAGGTTGCGGAAGTCCACCGGCTCCGGGGAGAGGCTGGGCGCGAGCAGCGCCGCCCAGCCTCGCCAGCCGCCGGGGACCGGGTCGCCGACGCCCTCGGTGAGGGAGTCACCGAGTGCCACGAACCGAACCGTCATCACGTCCCTCCGGTCAGGTGCAGGGGGGTGCGGGGATCTCTTTGCGGGGCACCGGAGTTGTCGGCGCCCTGGCCCGGTCTGGCGGTCACCTGGCGCCCTCGGCGGTCACGGAGACGGACCCGGCGGCCGGCGAGGAAATGACGACCTGTCCAGGTTCGGCGGCGGCGGTAGTGCTGCCGGTGGCGTGGGCGACCGGACGCGGCGTGTCGGCGGGCCGGCCGGCCCGGTGGGCGGCCAGGAAGGCGGCGGTGGCGGCCTCCCAGGAGAACACCTCGGCGCGGGCCCGCGCCGCGGCGCGGCGCTCCGCCTCGGGGCGCTCCAGGAGTTCGCGCAGGGCCAACGCGAAGCCCTCGCCGGTGTCGGGCGCGGCGAGACCGGCGTCGCCGATCACCTGCGGGAGCGCGGAGGAGCGGCTGACGGCGACCGGGGTTCCGCAGGCCAGGGTCTCCAACGCGGCCAGCCCGAAGGTCTCCACCGGCCCGGGGGCGATCACCGCGTCCGCGCTGGCCAGCAGCGCGGCGACCTCGGAGCGCCCGGCCAGGTGGCCCAGGAAGCGGACCGGGAGCCGGAGTTCGGCGGCCCGGCGCTCGAGTCGGGCGCGCAGGGGGCCCGTTCCGGCGACGGCCAGCACCGCCGGGACGCGGTGCCGGCGGCGCAGCTCCGCGAGCGCCTCCAGCGCCCGCTCGGGGCGCTTCTCGCCGGACAGCCGCGAGCACATCACCAGCAGCACCTGGTCGGGCTCGGCGAGGCGCGCGCGTACCTGCGGGTCCCGCGCGCCGGGGTGCATCAGTTCCAGGTCGACGCCGAGCGGCGCCTGGGTGAGGTTGGTGGTGCCGATCCGCTCGAACTCCTCGGCGGCCCACGCGGTGGTGCACAGCACCGTGTCGTAGCTCTGCGCGGTACGGGAGTTGAGCCGGTCGGCGGCCGCGCGGGCGACGGCGCCGGGCACGCCCCAGGTGCCGAGCACGCCGGTGGCGCTCTCGTGCGAGACCATCATCGAGCGCACCCCGTGGGCGCGGGCCCACTCGCCGGTCCAGCGCAACGTGGTGCGGTCCGACACCTCCAGCCGGTCCGGTGCCAACTCCTCCAGCACGGCCGCCACGTCGCGGCGGCCGGTGAGCAGCCGGTAGCCGCCGGTGCCGGGCATCAGCGGGCCGGGCAGGGTGATCACCCGGCCCTGGTCGGTCCACTCGTCGCTGCGGGCCGGCCCGGGGATGACCAGGGCAGCCCGGTGACCGGCCGCCTGGTAGCCCGCGCCGAGGTGGCGCAGCGCCGTGCGCAGGCCACCGGAGGTCGGGGTGACGAAGTTCGCCACCCGGACGATGTTCAGCTCCTCGTTCACGCCGGCTGCTCCTTGACCAGCTCGACGGCGGCCCGCACCGCGGCGGGACGTCCGGACGGGCCCGCGGGTGCGGTCATCGCGGCGGGCTGGACGGGCGCGACCGCCTCGTCGGCGGGGGCCTGCGGCTCGCCGCGCCGGTCGGTGTCCGAACCGGCCGCCGCGACCGGCTGACGGGGCGTCGGGAGGGTCGGGACGGCGGTGGCGGGCGGGGTCTTGCGGGCGGCCTCGGCGAGGTCCAGCACGGTGGCGACGGGCGTCTCGCCGCGGTGCTCGGCGAGCACGTCCTCGTAGTGCTGGATCAGCTGGTCGCCGACGGCCTCCCAGGTGCGGTCGGTGACGTCCGCGCGGCCGGCCGCGCCGTACTGGGCGCGCAGTTCGGGGGAGGCGGCGAGGGCGGCGACGGCGCGGGCCACCGCCGCGGGGTCGCGCGGGGCGACCAGCAGACCGGTGCGCTGGTGGCCGACCAGGTCGAGCGGGCCGCCGACCGCGGGGGCGATCACCGGGACGCCGCTGGCCATCGCCTCCTGGATGGTCTGGCAGAAGGTCTCCAGCGGGCCGGTGTGCACGAACACGTCCAAGGAGGCGAAGCAGCGCGCCAGTTCCTCGCCGGTGCGGCGGCCGAGGAAGACCGCGCCGGGCATGGCGGCCTTCAGTGCGGGCGCGCTCGGCCCGTCGCCGATCACCACCACCCGCACGCCGGGCAGCCGGGAGGCCTCGGCGAGCAGGTCGACCCGCTTCTCCGGGGCGAGGCGGCCGACGTAGCCGATCAGGACCTCGCCGCCGGGCGCCAGCGAGCGGTGCAGCGCCTCGTCGCGGTGGGCCGGGTGGAAGCGCACCGAGTCGACGCCGCGGGCCCAGATCCGGACGTGCCGCACGCCGTGTGCGGTCAGGTCCTGGGCGGCCGGGGTGGACGGGGCGAGGGTGCGGGCGGCGGCGCGGTGCACGGAGCGGATCCGGGACCAGGCGATCGCGGAGCCGATGCCGCGGCCCATCCGGTACGCCTGTGCGTACCCGGCCAGGTCGGTCTGGTAGACGGCGACGGTCGGCAGGCCGAGCCGCTCGGTGACCCGGGCGGCGCGTGCGCCGAGGATGAACGGACTGGCCAGGTGCACCACGTCGGGCTGATGGGCGGTCAGGGCGGCGGTCAGCTTGCGGCTGGGCAGCGCGATCCGCACCTGCGGGTAGCGGGGCAGCGGAACGGACGGAATGCGCACCACCGGCAGCGGTTCCTGGGCCGGGCCGAAGGACTGCGGCGGGCAGTGCGCGCCCCGGGCCGGAGCGGGGGTGATCACCAGCGGCTGGTGACCCCGCCGGACGAGGTGTTCGGCGGCCCGCAGCACGCTGTGGGCCACGCCGTTGACCTCGGGCGGGAAGGATTCGGTGACGATGGCGACTCGCATGCCAACGTTGTTGCCGGGTTTGGCGTGCGCCCAGCCAAAGGGATCTTTCTTACAGGCGAACGTCTGTCGCCATTTCCGCACACCTGTGTGGACAGGTGGTCCGGTGGGCCTGGTGTTTCGCGCAAACGGACTGCGCACTGTGCGCAAAGATGCGCATAACCCGAGTGGAACGAACACTTGACGCCAAGTCGAGCTACCTGGTGCGATGTGTCCCGCTCAACTCGCCGGCTCGGCACGGTCCGCCCAACCGCACTGCCCCACCGGTGAATTGGGAACCCCCACTCGGGTCGAGCCGGTGCCCGCGGTCCCACGACCACCCGACCCTCGTCCAGGAGGCATCCCTCAGATGCGTTCCGCCTCACCCTCCCTGCTGCCCCGGCCCGGCAGCGGCGGCCAGCGCCGCACGGCACTCACCCTCGCCGTGCTGCTGGTCGCCGCGCTGTTCTGCGTCCTCGGCCCCGCCCGGGCCGCCCAACCCTCAACGGCGGGCAACGCCACGGGTGTCACCCGCAGCGGTGACACCTTCACCGTCGCCACCTCCGGCGGCGCCGCCGCCCGGGTCGTCCTGGCCCGCGCCGACATCTTCCGGATCTGGCTCTCGCCCAACGGCGCCTTCACCAACGACCCGGCCGGCACCGACCTCGCGATCAAGACCGACTTCGGCACCGTCGGCGGCACCCTGACCGACGCCGGGAGCTACTGGCGGATCGGCACCTCGGCGATCAGCCTGCGGATCAACAAGACCCCGCTGAGCTTCGCGCTGTACCGCGCCGACAACGCCACCCTGGTCTGGGCCGAGTCCCAGCCCACCAGTTGGACCACCTCGCAGACCACCCAGTACCTCAGCCGCGGCGCCGACGAGCAGTTCTACGGCACCGGACTGCACCTCGGCGAATGGGCGCTGCGCGACAAGACCGTGCCGGTCGCCGTCTCCAACCAGTGGACCGAGGGCACCAACGCCAGCCCCGCGCCGTTCTACATGTCCACCAACGGCTACGGCGTGATGCGCAACACCTGGGCGGCGGGCTCCTACAACTTCGGCGCGCCCACCCAACTCACCCACAACGAGAGCCGGTTCGACGCCTGGTACTTCGCCGGCAACTCGCTCAAGGACGTGCTGAACGGCTACACCGACGTGACCGGCAAGCCGTTCCTGGCACCCGAGTGGGGCCTCGAACTCGGCAACGCCGACTGCTTCAACGCCTCCAACCCCAGCTACACCGGCGACCACACCCGGGCCCGCCACCAGACCACCCCGGACGTGGTCGGCTACGCCACCGACGCCCGCGCCGCCGACATGCCCTCCGGCTGGTTCCTGCCCAACGACGGCTACGGCTGCGGCTACACCGACCTGCCCACCGCGGTCAGTGACCTGAAGGCCAAGGGCTTCAACACCGGCCTGTGGACCTCCACCGGCCTCAACAACATCAACTGGGAAGTGGGGACGGCGGGTTCACGCGCCGTCAAGACCGACGTGGCGTGGATCGGCGGCGGCTACAAGACCGCCTTCACCGGCGTCAACCAGGCCGTGGCCGGCATCGAGAACAACTCCGACGCCCGCCGCTTCGTCTGGACCGTCGACGGCTGGTCCGGCACCCAGCGCAACGCCGTCGTCTGGACCGGCGACACCCACGGCACCTGGGACGCCATGCGCTGGCACGTCCCGGCCATCGCCGGCGCGGGCCTCAGCGGCCTCAACTACGCGTCCGGGGACATCGACGGCATCTACGACGGCAGCCCCAAGACGTACGTCCGCGACCTGCAGTGGAAGGCCTTCACCCCCGCCTTCATGACCATGTCCGGCTGGGGCGCGACCAACCCGCAGACGGGGTACAACGACAAGCAGCCGTGGCGGTACGCCGACCCGTACCTGTCCATCAACCGCAAGTACCTGCAGCTGAAGATGCGGCTGATGCCGTACCTGTACACCATGAGCCGGGTCGCCACCGACACCGGCGTCCCCTCCACCCGCGCGATGGTGCTGGAGTACCCCAACGACCCCGTCGCCCGAGGCAACCTGACGAGCGGTCAGTTCATGGCCGGCGACTCCTTCCTGGTCGCACCCGTCGTCACCGACACCGCCACCCGGGACGGCATCTACCTGCCCGCCGGCACCTGGACCGACTACTGGACCGGCAAGACCTACACCGGCCCGGGCTGGCTCAACGGCTACAACGCACCCCTCGACACCCTCCCGCTGCTCGTCAAGTCCGGTGCCGTCGTGCCGATGTGGCCGCAGATGAACTACACCGGCGAGAAGCCCGCCAGCACGCTCACCTACGACGTCTACCCGCGCGGGAACTCCTCGTTCAACCTGTACGAGGACGACGGCACCACCCGCGCCTACCAGAACGGCGCCTACGCCCGCCAGCAGGTCAACGTCACCGCCCCCGCCGCCGGCACCGGCGACGTCACCCTCGCGGTGGGCGCGGCCACCGGCAGCTACACCGGGCAACTCGCCAACCGCGACTACGAGTTCACCCTGCACGCGGCCGCCGCGCCGAGCAGCGTCAAGGTCGGGTCCACCGTCCTGCCGCAGCTGGGCAGCAAGGCCGCGTACACCGCGGCGAGCACCGGCTGGTACTTCGACCCGGCCGACCGCTCGGGCGTCCTGTGGGTCAAGGCGGGCAACTACGCCACCGGCACGGCGTTCAGCGTCACCGCCGTCGGCCTGACCCTGCCCACCGGCACCTCCGTCACCTCGAGCGGCCCCATCCCGCAGGCCGGCTGGAAGGTCGTCTCGGCGGACAGCCAGGAGACCGTCGGCGAGAACGGCGCCGCCGCCAACGCCATCGACGGCAACCCCGCCACCCTCTGGCACACCCAGTGGTACCAGACCACCGCCCAGCTCCCGCACGACATCCAGATCGACCTCGGCGCCCGCTACGCCGTCGACGGCCTCGGCTACCTGCCCCGGCAGGACGGCGGCGTCAACGGCCGGATCGGCTCCTACGAGGTCTACGTCTCCGACAGCACCACCTCCTGGGGCACCCCGGTCGCCACCGGGACCTTCGCCGACACCGCCACCCAGAAATCGGTGACGTTCACCGCGAAGCCCGGCCGCTACCTGCGACTGCGCGCCCTCACCGAGGCGGGCAACCGCGGACCGTGGACCAGCGCCGCCGAGATCACCGCCACCGGCGCCGCCGCGCCGTAGCAGCCAGACAGGGCCCGGCAGGGCCAGGCAGGGTGCGGGGGGCGAGCCGTCCCCCGCACCCCGTCGGCATGATGCCAGGAATAGTGCGATTCCTCCGATATTCCCGGATAGCCTGGAGCGGTGGAAGAGCTGGGTGGGCGGGCTGAGCACGGCGGTGCGGCCGTGGAGCTGTGGCGGGCGGTGCGGCACGACCCCGCGCGGCTGCCGGAGCACCTCGCCGAGCTGGCGGTCCGTCAGGAACGGCACCGCGCGGAGGACACCCTGGGCGGCCTCAACGGGACCGTCGGGGAGCAGCGGTCCGCCGTCATCACCAAGGGCATCAGGCTGACCATGGTGGAGGGCTGCGTGGTGGGCGGCCCGCTGATCCTCCTGGTGCCCGTCGCGTTCTGCGCCGGCATGCTGGCCCAGGCCCGGATGGTCCTGGAGCTCGCCGAACTCGCCGGCACGGTGGGCGACGACACCCAGCGGGCCGCGGAACTGCTGGTGCTCCAGGGCGTCTACGCCACCACCGAGGACGCCCGGGCCGCGTTGGCGAACCCGCCGACGGAGCGGGCCGAGACCGAGCCGCGAGAGTCGGGGGAGTCCGGGGAGTCCGGGGAGTCCGGGGAGGGTGGACGGGAGGTGCGGGAGGTGCGGGAGGTGCGGGGGAAGTCGTCGGCGCTGGCGGTGCGGCTCGACCTGCTGCGGCGGATGGCGTACCTGCTGGGCCTGGTGGCGCTCGACGAGGCACCGCGCGGGCGGCTGCGCCGGGTGGCCGGATGGGTGGGCATCGCGCTGTTCCTGGTGGTCGGGTTCTTCGTCCCCGTGGTGTGGATCCCCGTGATGGGCCGGGCCAACGTCAAGGCGACCTCGGCGCTCGCCCGGCGGGCCACCGCGTTCTACTGGCCGACCGCCGCGGACTCCGAGACGGCTCCCGAGCAGCGGTCGTACGTCCGGGGCGGGACGGTCGCGGTGCTCGGTCAGACGATGGTCGCGGTGCTGCTGCCGGTGGTCGCCTTCCTGGTGGTGCTGGCCTGGGGGCTCGACTTCGCCGGCAGCAGGCTGGCAGCCGGCGCGGTCGCCGCACTCGCGATCGGCGCCGCGTACGCCGCCGACCGCGCCCGCCGGGCCCGCTACCGCCGGAGCTGAGACACGAGCGCGCCACTGCCGGAACCGGGCCACGGAGGCGCTACCGCCGGAACGGGGTCACGGACGCGGGGCACACGCGCGGCGTGAAAGGCTGCCCGCATGCACGACGAGATGATCGCCCAGGCAGAACGCCTCGCGGCCGAGCTGTTCCCCGACGCTTCGGCCGTGGTGCTGGCCGGGTCCATCGCGGCCGGACGGGCCAGGAGCGGCAGCGACCTGGACCTGGCCGTCCTCCTGCCGGACGACGCCGAGACCTACCGCGAGACGCTCCGGCACGAGGGCCGGGTGGTCGAGGTCTTCGCCCACACCCGGACCGGGCTCGCCGAACTGCGCGCCGTCGACGCGGCCTCCCGACGCGCCGTCGTCCAGCAGCTGTACGCGACCGGCCTGATCCTCGTCGACCGGCACGGCCACGCCGCGCGACTCAAGCGGGAGACCGCCGCCGAACTCGCCGCCGGGCCGGCGCCGCTCGACGGCGAGCAGACGGAGAACCGGCGGTACGCGCTGACCGACCTGCTGGACGACCTGCGTGACACGCCCGACCCGCTGGAGGCGCTGGCCGTGGGAGCCGCGGTCGTCGAGGCCGCGGGCGACCTGCTCTCCGACCACCGCCGGGCTTGGACGGGCACCGGAAAGTGGTTCCCGCGCCGCCTGTTGGCCGCCGACCCCGTCCTCGGCGCGGAGCTGCTGGCCGCCCACCGCACGCTCTGCACCGACGGCGACCCGGCGCCGCTGCTCGCCGCGGCCGGCGCCGTCCTCGACCTGACGGGTGGTCCGCTGTCGGCCGGATACCGTCGGGGATGGCCCCCGGCCCGGAAGGTGACCGTGCCCGGGGGATGACCGTGCTCGGGAGGGTGGCGGTGCCCGCGCCGGACGGGCCGACGGTCCGTCAGTCGCGGTGTCGTACGCGGGCTGCGAGCAGGGCGATGTCGTCCTCGGCGGCGTGCGGGGTGAGTGCGGTGAGGGTGGCGTCCAGCAGGGCGTCGAGCGGGCTGGTGACGGGCAGTCGGAGTGCGGCGAGCCGGGCCAGCGAGACGTCGATGTCCTCGCCGCGGCGCTCCACCAGGCCGTCCGTGTACAGCAGCAGGACGTGGTCGGCGCGCAGCTCCACCACGGTCTGCTCGTAGCCGCCGACGCCGGTGCCGAGCGGCGGGCCGGTGGGCACGTCGAGCAGCTCGGAGGCCTCCGCGGTGAGCAGCGCAGGCGGCAGGTGCCCGGCGCTGGCGAGGGTCCAGCGGGCCCGGGCCGGGTCGGCGAGCGCCAGCACGCAGGTCGCCGGGCGGGCGTCGGCCTCGTCGGCGATCAGCGTGTCGAGCTGGCGCAGGATGCGGTGCGGCGGCAGGTCCATCGCGGCGACGTAGCGCAGTATCGAGCGGTAGTTGCTCATGTCGACCGCGGCCTCCACGCCGTGGCCCATCACGTCGCCCATCGCCAGCAGCGTCCGGCCGAACGGGAGCCGCACCGTCTCGTACCAGTCGCCGCCGACCACCGAGGTGGTGCCGGACGGCAGGTAGCGGGAGGAGAGTTCGAGGTTGGGGTGCGGGCTGCCCGGTTCGGCGAGCAGGGCGCGCTGCAGCTCCAGGGCGATGTTCTGCGAGCGGGCGTAGCGCCTGGCGTGGTCGAGGGCGAGCGCGGCGCGCCCGGCGAGTTCGGCCAACAGCTCGGTGTCGGCGTCGGTGAAGCCGAGCGCACTCCCGTGCGCCCGGGCCAGGGTGAGGACGCCGATCAGCCGGCCGCGGGCCCGCAGCGGCAACGCCACCAGCGAGTCCGCACGCACCGTCCGCAACACGGCGTGCAACGCCTCGTCCGGAGCGGCGGCCGACAGCTCCTCGGCGGAACTCGGCGCCGCCGTGACCGGCTGCTCGGAGGTGAGCGCCCGGTACGCCACCGAGCCGGCCCGGAAGCGCACCCGTCCGCCCGTCAGGTCGGCGGGCAGCAGGGCCCGCAACGGCTCGGCGCAGTCCACCGCGGCGCGGCGCAGCCGGGGACGGGCCGCCGTGCTGTGCTCGGGCGCGTCGAGCGGCAGCACGTCCACGACGGCCAGGTCGGCCACGTCGGCGACCGCGAAGGCGGCCAGCTCGGCGCAGGTGGCGTCCGGGTCCAGGGTGGTGCCGATCTGCTCCGCGGCGGCGTCCAGCACCGCGAACCGGCTCCGGGCCCGCTCCAGCTCGGCCCGGTGCACGTCCGCGCCGCGGGGCAGCACCACCAGGACGCCCGCCGCACGGCCGGACAGCTCCAGCCGTCGGAAGTCCGCGGCGCGCCCGCCGAAGGTCCCGGTCCGGGGGCGGCCGTCGGCCAGCACCCGGCGCACCGCCGCGGAGTCGCGGGCGGGTCGCCCCAGCACGTCGGCCGGCGACACGCCGGTGACCTGGGCGAACGTCGGGTTCAGGTACCGCCAGCGCAGTGACTCGTCCAACACCGCCACGCCGACGGGAAGTTGGCCCAGCAGCGCGCCGGCCAGCGCATCCGGGCCGACCGCGAGCGCCTCCGCGGCAGCCCTGAACAGGGAGTCCGCCGAGCGGTGGCCCGCAGGATCGGGCTGCACCCCTGAGTCCTCCCTCGAGAAATCCCCTGCCGAGCCGTCATCGCGCACAGCGTGTCGTCATCCCGCACAGTTCGGTGCCGCATCGCCCGGGTGATCCGAACCCGGGGTCCGCACCCTACTCGGCGTACCCGTCCGGCCTGGAACGGGAGGCCCCTGCTGTGCAGAGTGGTAAGCGGGTTTTTGCGGTTCTGTGATCTTCTGTTCGGGCCGAACCCTCGTCGTGGCGCGAGCGGGTGACGCCCCCTCAGGTCCGACGGCTCGAGCTCAGGTCCGACGGCTCGGGCGCAGGTCCGACGGCTCGTGATCAGGGCCCAGGCCCTGCGACTCGGGCTCAGGACACCGGGTGCGGCAGCGGGCGGGCGGTGCGCCGCAGCTCCTCCAGCCGGGCCGGATCCGGCGCACGGCGGGTGAACAGGTCGTGCCCGACGACGGTGGACTCCCAGGCGTCCGGGGCCTCCGCCGACCTGGTCAGCAGCCACGTCGCGGAGATCCGCTCCACCTCGCTCTCCTGGTACTGGCCGCTCCACGCCGTCACCGAACCCGCGTCACTGTTCTCGTTCTGCCAGGCCACCGCCCAGCCCACGGCCGTCCCGTGACCGCTCTCCCGCGGCGGATCGATCCGCCCCACCAGCGGGTACGTGCCACTCGCCCGGCCCGTCGCCGAGAGGTACGTCCCGGTCAGAGCCCCGTCCGGACCGGCCACCAGCCGCATGTGCGAGCCCAACTCGCTGTACCAGTCACCGGTGATGCCCACGCTGCTCCTCCGAAGCCCGATCGCCGACGGCCGCTCCGCCGGTCCGAGACGTCCTGCCACCACTGTGCCGCGCCCGGCCGCGCAGACGGCGACGACGCGCGGGAACACCCGCCGGGTGACCCGGTGGGTGCGGCGGCGTGGCGGGGCCGGTGACCCGGTGGGCCGGGCGGTCCTCGGGGTCTGGTGACCCGGTGGGTGGGGCGGGCTGCGGGGGCCGGTGACCCGGTGGGTGGGGCGGGCTGCGGGAACAGGGAGAATGGGACCTGTACGGAGCCCCGACCCCGGTGCCGGACGCTCCGTGCACGCCAGCCCCCGCCGCGCGCCGCAGGAGACCCCGTACCGTGACCGACCAGCACCACGACGCCCCGACCGGCCGCAGGCTCGACCTGCTCGCCGACTGCTCCAACTGCTTCGGCCTGTGCTGCGTCGCCCTGCCCTTCGCCAAGTCCGCGGACTTCGCCGCCACCAAGGACGCCGGCACCCCCTGCCGCAACCTGCAGACCGACTACCGATGCGGCATCCACGCCAAGCTCCGCGGCAGCGGCTACCAGGGCTGCACCGTCTTCGACTGCCTCGGCGCCGGACAGAAGATCTCCCAGCAAACCTTCGGCGGCACCAGCTGGCGCGAAGACCGCGACACCGCCCGGCAGATGTTCGCCGCCTTCCCGGTCATGCGCCAACTCCACGAACTCCTCTGGTACCTGTCCGAGGCACTGGAACTGCCCCGGGCCCGCCCCGTGCACGCCGAACTGCGCCGCGCACTCGACGCCGTCGAGGAACTCACCCGGCAGGACGCCGCCACCCTGATCGCCGCCGACGTCCCCGCCCTTCGCGCCGAGGTCAGCGAACTACTGCTCCGCGCCAGCGAGTCGACCCGCGCCGCCGTGCCCGGCAAGAAGCGCAACCAGCGCGGCGCCGACCTGATCGGCGCCAGGCTGAAGGGTGCCGACCTGCGCGGAGCCAACCTCCGCGGCGCCTACCTGATCGCCGCCGACCTCACCGGCGCGGACCTGCGCAGCGCCGACCTGATCGGCGCCGACCTGCGCGACGCCAAGCTGCACGGCGCCGACCTCACCGACGCGCTCTTCGTCACCCAGTCCCAACTCAACGCCGCCCAGGGCGACTCCACCACCCGCCTGCCCGCCGGCCTGGCCAAGCCCGCCCACTGGTGACCCGGCGGGACTCGGCGCTGACGGTCCGTCGGCCGGAGTCCTGACGGACCGTTGATCGTTCGTTGTTCTGAGGGCGCTGTTCCGGTGGGTGGTGCCCCGGTGTGCTCTTCCGGTGGCGCTGTTCTGGTGACGCTGCCCTGGGCGCGTGTCACCGGGGCGGCTGCGCCGCGACGGCGTCGGCGGGTATCACCGGTCGGCTGACCTGGAAGCTGACCGGCACCTCCCCGGCGGCCTGGCGCACCAGGCGGGTGAACGCGGCGTCGCCGAGCGCCTGTTCCGACGCATGCACCTGCACCCCGCTGCCGTCCGCCATCGGCCCCACCGCGAACACCGGGAAGGGCAACCCGCCCGTCCGCTGCCGGTCGAGGATGCGCTGGGTCGCCTGCTGCTCCGCCTTCGCGGTGTAGGCGCAGCGACGAACCTCGACCGGCGTGGCGGTGGTCTCCGGGTGCGCCTGGCGGGCCGCGTCCACCAGCTCCTGCCCGCGCCGAAGGTCCGTCGCGTACAGCACGACACGCCCGCCGTCACCGTCCACCGCGAGCGCGCCCCAGACGTCGGAGAACGCGCCCCGGCCCTGTTCGGCGAGCGCCTCGGCCGCCACGTCCAGCTGCGCGGGCACGGCGGGCGTGGCGGAGGCGGGCGGGGATGTCGGGGAGGCAGGTGGGGGTGTCGGTGCCGTCGGCGTTGTCTCGGAGAGGAGGGTGGGGGAGGTGGCGCGGGCGATCGAGGCGGTGCCGTTCGAGGTCGGTCCGCAGGCGGTGAGAGCGCAGGCGAGAGCGGTGGCGAGGGCGGCGGTGGCGAGGGTGGCAGGTGCGCGGAGCGCGGTCGTGGCGCGGAGGCGGTTCACGGTGTTCCCTTCCGTCGGCTGACGCATCGTCGGCGGTTGGACGGGGGCGTGCTGCCCGCGGTTCCAGGGGGCGCGCGGGGGCGCGCGCCACCCCCGGAAACGGGATTAATTACCAGCGATCAAGATGATCCGGGCGTATGGTCATGAACTCCCCGACGGCGAGAGGAGGTTCACCCGCTATGGGAATGTTCAAGGACGCGCCGCCGAGTGAGCATCCGGACTTCACCCAGCTCCGGTTCATGGCGGCGGGCACGCCGTCCTGGTGGAAGCGCAACCGGCACAAGGCACTTGGCGCCGCCGGCCTGCTGATCGGCTTCTGGCTGGCCGGCCACCACGACACCACCGCACCCGCATCGTCCTGCACACCGAACAGCGCCTCGAGCAATGCCCCGAGCAGTGCCCCGAGCAGTGCCCTGGGCAACGGGTCGAGCGCGCAGGGGGCCGCGGCCGGTCGATGACGATCCCGTCGATCGGCCGGCCGCGGCACGGCGGCGGGCCGTCAGGAACGGCCGCGGGCGTGAGTGCGGGCGTGGTGGCGGTGCGTCAGGGCCGGCCGTGCAGGGTGGCGAGGGTCGCCTCCAGGGCCCGGCCGGCGTCGCGCGGGCGGTTGTAGGGCAGCCGGCCGAGCAGATTGCCCATCGCGCAGGTGTTGCTCACGGCGGAGTACAGCAGCCCGGCGCCGACCGCCGCGGACACCCAGCGGACGCCGGGCACCGCGACGTCGATCAGTACACCGGCCAGCACCAGCGAACCCGCGACCAGCCGGACCTGACGGTCCATCGCCCAGCGCGGCTTCACACCCGGGACGAGGTTCAGTTCGCCGCCGTTCGCCGTCCAGGCCGAGGTGCCGCCCTCGACCAGCAGGGCGGTGATACCGGCCGCGGCGAGCTGCTCGCAGGCGTTCAGGGCGCGGGCGCCGGACGCGCACACGACCGCGAGTTCGCCGCGGGCGGCGGCCGCGCGCAACGCGGGCAGCGCCTGCGCGAGCCGGTCGAGCGGCACGTTGTGCGCGCCCGGGATGTGGCCGCCGGCGAACTCGCCGGGAGACCGGACGTCGATGACGGTCAGCTGCTGGAGCCGGGGCTGGAGCTGGTCGACGGTCAGGGGCGTGGTCATGGGGGATGGCCTTTCGGGGGATGGGGGGATGGGGTGACCCGTCCGGGCGGCGGGGGCCGGTTCCGGGCGGGGGTGGACTGGACGGTGGTGGGGCACCGGGGGCGAGAGGGCCTGAGCGCGGGACTGCGCGGTGCGGTATCGCGGCGGGCGTGGGCGCGGGCGTGGGCGCGGCCGTGGGCGTGGGCGTGGGCGTCAGAGCGCGGCGTCGAGCAGCATCAGGGCGGCGACGGTGAGCAGAGCGCCGGCGAACAGGCGTTGCAGCGTGCGGCCGGACAGCTTGGCGGCGAGACGCTTGCCGTCCCAGGCGCCGAGGATCGCGGCGGCGGCGAACGGGCCCACCACCGCCCACGGGATCTCCGCCGCGCCGCCGAGCCGGGGGAGCAGCGCGGCAAGCGAGTTGAGGGTGATCACCAGCAGGCTGGTCCCTACCGCCTCTGCCATCGGGAACGCCAGCACCGAGACCAGCGCGGGCACCGCGAGGAATCCACCACCGACCCCGAGCAACCCCGTAGCCGCCCCGAGCCCGGCACCAGCGGCCGCCGACCGCCGCGCCGACGCAGCCCGCGGAGCGGGCACTGCCGCGAGGAGCGTGGCCGGGCGGCCACCGGCCGGGGAGGCCGACCGGAAAGCGTTTGCTGTACGCCGGGTTGACGCGCCGTCGGTGGCCTGCGGGGGCGACGCGCTCTCAGCGGCCGGGCCGGGGGCGTGCGGGGCTGCCGCAACGAGCGTGGCCGGGCAGCCGTCCGCTTGGGCGAGCGGCGGGAAAGCGTTTGCTGCATGCCGGGTTGACGTGCCGTCGGCGGTCTGCGGGACCGACGTGTCGTCAGTCGCGGGGCGGGGCGCGGCGGTGGTGAGCATGCGCCATGCGGCCAGGGCTGCCAGGGCGGCGAAGGCGGTGGTGAGGGCCGGGCCGGGGAGGTGGCTGGAGAGTGCGCCGCCGAGGGCGGCGGTGGGGAGGCCGGCGGTGGCGAACAGGAGGCCGCTGCGCCAGCGGACGCGGCCGGCGCGGGCGTGGGCGACCAGGCCGGTGGCCGAGGTCGCGGCGACGATCAGCAGGCTCGCGGTGGTGGCGGTGCCGGGGGTGAGCCCGATCAGGTAGATCAGCGCGGGGACGGCCAGCATGCTGCCGCCGCCGCCCAGCCCGCCGAGGGCCAGCCCGACCACCGCGCCGGCCGCCAGCGCGAGGACGACCGCGGTCATATCGCGCTGCCGCAGCAACACTCGCCCTGGTGGACCGGCAGACCCGCCCGTACCCAGGCCCGCATGCCGCCGGCCACGTTCACCGCCGGGACGCCGAGCGAGACCAGTAGGTCGGTGGCCGCCTGCGAGCGGTTGCCCGAGCGGCAGACCGCCAGCACCACGCGCGAACCGATCACGGCGGGCACACCACCGTCGGTCAGGGTGTCCAGCGCGACCGGGACGGCGCCGGGAGCGTGCACCTCGGCGTACTCCTCGGGCTCGCGGACGTCGAGCAGGACGGCCGCGCCGGTGGCGGCCAGGCGGTGGGCCTCGGCGGGGTCGAGCTGGGCTGGTGCGGACGGCTGGTGGGACCAGGCCACGGTGTCCTCCTGGTGTGCGGATGCGGGGCGGTTCCCGCAGGCGGTTCCGGGGTTCCGCCGTTGCCCGGGGCCGCTGCGGGCCGCTCGGAGATACCGGCGGGGGTATATCGTCGGTGTCGAGCATATACCCCCACCGGTATGTGTCCGGAGGTCCGCCGGGCGAGAAGTGCCTGGAATAATACCCGTGGGGGTATCGCTCACCGAGGGGAGCGACCGGTATCCGGCTCGCCGAAACCGACTCGCCGCCCGACGCAGAGACGTGATCCGAACGCAGGGACGCCATCCGACGCGGCGGCGTCATCCGGCACAGAGACGTCATCCGACTCGGAGACGTCACCCGACGCAGAGATGGGGACACCCGTGTTCTTCGCCCAGTACTACCTCGACTGCCTCTCCCAGGCCTCGTACCTGATCGCCGACGAGACCACCGGCCGCGCCGTGGTGGTGGACCCGCGCCGGGACGTGGACGAGTACCTCGCCGAGGCGCAGGCCCGCGGGTTCACCGTCGAGGGCGTGATCAACACCCACTTCCACGCCGACTTCCTCTCCGGCCACCTCGAACTCGCCGCCCGGACCGGCGCGTGGATCGGGTACGGGCGGCGCGCCGAGACCGAGTACCCGATCCGCAAGCTCGCCGAGGGTGAGCGGATCAGCCTGGGGGAGGTGGAGCTGGAGATCGTCGAGACCCCGGGCCACACGCCCGAGTCGATCAGCGTGCTGGTCCGCGAGCGCGCCGGGGACGCCGTCCCGTACGGGGTGCTCACCGGGGACGCGCTGTTCATCGGCGACGTCGGCCGCCCCGACCTGCTCGCCTCCGTCGGTGTCACCGCCGACGAGCTCGGGCGGATGCTGTACGACAGCGTGCAGCGCAAGCTGATGGCACTGCCCGACGAGGTGCGGGTCTACCCCGCGCACGGCGCCGGCTCCGCCTGCGGGAAGAACCTGTCGACCGAGCGGCAGTCCACCATCGGGCAGCAGCGCGTCACCAACTACGCCTGCGCGCCGATGAGCGAGGACGCGTTCGTGGCGATCGTCACCGCCGGACAACCGGCCGCCCCCGGCTACTTCGGCTACGACGCCGACCTCAACCGGCGCGAACGCGACCTGTTCGACGCCGCCGCGCTGACCGTCCCGCTGGACGGCGCGGCCTTCCTGGCCCGGCGCGCCGAGGGGGCGGTGGTGGTCGACGCCCGTGACCCGCAGGAGTTCGCCGCCGGGCACCTGGCCGGTGCGATCAACGTGCCTGCGGACGGCCGGTTCGCCGAGCAGTCCGGCACCGTGCTCGACCCGGCGTGGTCGCTGCTGGTGGTCGCCCCGGAAGGCCGTGAGGCGGAGACGGTGATCCGGCTGGCCCGGATCGGGTTCGACCGGGTCGCGGGCTATCTCGCCGACCCGGAAAGCGAGTTCCGCACCGTGCCGGAGCAGATGCGGCAGGCCCCGCGCCGCACCGTCGCCGACCTGCGCGAGGAACTCGCGGGCGCCGAGCCGCCGTTGGTGGTCGACGTGCGCGGCGAGGCGGAACGCGGCGAGGGCATGATCCCGGGCTCGGTGCACCTCCCGCTGGCCGAACTCCCGCACCGGCTCGGCGAGATACCGACCGACCGCGAGGTCGTGGTGCACTGCGCCGGCGGCCACCGCTCGTCTATCGCGGCCAGCCTGCTGCGCCACCACGGCTTCGAGCGGACCTCCGACCTGCTCGGCGGCTACGGCGCCTGGCAGACCGCCGCCTGAGTGGCGGAACGGCCCCCGGCCGGGGAAGGACGGGGAAGACGGGAACCCGGCGCAGCGGTCGGGAATGTGCCGTCCGCCGCGCCGGTTCATACGGGCGGGGGTATGACTGGAGCGTTGCACCCCGTCCCGGCGTGGCACCCGCGTCACCCGGCGCCGTGCGGCACCGATGGCGGAGAACACGGAGCGGTCGGCCCGGAAGCCGTCGCCGAATGCGAGGAGGAGACCCATGCAGGTGGGCGAGGAGGCCGTCGGCGCGGTGCTGAACCGGCTGCGCCGTGCGCAGGGCCAGCTGGCCGGCGTGATCGCGATGATCGAGGCCGGACGTGACTGCAAGGACGTCGTCACCCAGCTCGCGGCCGTGTCGCGGGCGCTCGACCGCGCCGGGTTCAAGATCGTCGCCAGCGGGATGCGGCAGTGCATGGCCGAGGCGGAGGAGGGCGGCGCACCGATGAGCGAGGCCGAGCTGGAGAAGCTGTTCCTCGCACTCGCCTGACGACCCCGGCCGAGCGGCCACTCCTGATTGCGGTTCCACCCCGGGGCCTCGCGGTGGGCGTCGAGCGGTGCCAGGTGAACGTCCGGGTGCTGGGCATGCTCGCGTTCCTGCGCAATGGCGCGGAGTGCGCCCCGTGTCGAGCCCCGAACTGCGCTGCTAGGCCAGGGTGAGGAACATCTTCTCGAGTTCGGCCTCGGTCATCGGCGCGTCCTGGTCGCCGGACGCCGCGCACTGGCGCATCCCGCTGGCCAGGATCTTGAACCCGGCGCGGTCCAACGCGCGTGACACGGCGGCGAGTTGCGTGACCACGTCCTTGCAGTCGCGGCCGGCCTCGATCATCGCGATCACGCCGGTCAGCTGGCCCTGCGCGCGGCGCAGCCGGTTGAGCACCGCGCCGACGGCCTCCTCGTCCACCTGCATCGGGCACCTCCTCGCCAATGTGAACTCGCCCGATCATACGGGAGTCGGACCACGGCACCCGCGCTGACCGGTGGCTTCAGGCGAGTTGGCCAGTCCGCCGACGGGCCACGCGGCGAGCCGAGCCGGACTGCGAGGAGCCGGACTGCGAGGAGCCGAGCCGATCCGAGCCGATCCCGGGCAACGAGAAGCCGATCCGGGCCGGGCCGGGGCGTACGGCGCGTGGGCGCGCTACGCCGCCGGCCCGGTCACTGACCGACGGGGGTGCGCACCGGGCTCTCCGACGGGTGGGCGGCCAGGGCGGCGCCGCCGCCGCAGGTCGCGCAGTCCGGGAAGCCGGGCACGTCGTCGGTGTACCGCTGACGGTCCACCACCCGCTGCGCGGCAGCCGCGAGCTGACGGCGCCCCGGGAAGAGCGCCGGCGGCAGCGAGGGCAGGAACTCGACCTCCGCGGCCAGGCCGCGCACCGACACCACCCGCCACAGCGAGGCCAGCAGGCCGTCCTCGCCGACGAAGGCCGGCGCGGTGCTCGCGCCGTCCGCGGTGCGGTACCGCAGGGTCAGCGGCTGCACGGGCACGTCCGCGCGGACCGCCGCCTCGAACAGCGCCGGCCGGAACCGGCCGCCGCCGCGGCCGCACCAGGTGCTGCCCTCCGGGAAGACCACCACCCGCTCGCCGCGGCGCAGCGCCACCGCGATCTCCTCGACCGTCTCCGGCAGCGCCCGCAGCCGGTCCCGGTCGATGAAGATGGTGCCGCCCCAGGAGGTCAGCGGGCCGAGCACCGGCCACCGGCCGACCTCGGTCTTCGCCAGCATCCGGCCCGGCCGCACTGCGGCGACCAGCAGAATGTCCAGCCACGAGATGTGGTTGGAGACCAGCAGCGAACCGCCGACCTGCTTGCCCGGCACGGCGATCGGCCGGACGCTTACCCCGAGCGAGGACAGCAGCAGCCGCGACCACACCCGCACCAGCCGCTCCGCCGGCAGCCAGGCCAGCGCCTTCACCAGCGGAACGGCCACCACGCCGGCGAACAGCACCGAGACGCACCCGGCCAGCCGCAGCACCCGCCGCGGCACCGCCACCTGCGGGCCGCTCACCGTCACACAGTCGCCGGGCGTGCACGGCGCGGTCGGCAGCCAGACGCTCATGCCGCCGTCGCCGTCCCGCCCGAAGTGCCGCCGTCCACCGCCGAGTTGCCGATGATCGAGGCCAGCGGGACCTCCGCCGCCGCGGCCAGGAAGTGCCGCAGGTAACGCGGGTCGGTGCGCTCCAGCGAGAGCAGCACGTACATGTCGGCCACGTTGAAGTCCGGGTCGTACGCCGGCTCGCCGCACACCCAGGCACCCAGGCGCAGGTAGCCGCGCAGCAGCGCCGGCAGCGGCGTACGGCCCTGGCGGGCCACGTCCTCCGCCGCCCAGCGGTTCAGCGGCGCCACCCGGTACTCCTGCGGCGCGAGGTGCTTGGCGGACACCGCGTCCCACACCGCGGCGGCCGTCGCGCCGCCGTCCGCCAGCGGCACCGAGCAGCAGCCCGCCAGCCAGGCGTTCCCGGTCGCCGTCATGTAGCGGGCGATACCGCCCCACATCAGGTTGATCACCGCGCCGTTGCCGCGGTGCGCCTCGGCGATGCACGACCGGCCTACCTCCACCAGGCCGTCCCGCAGCCCGGCCAGCCGGGTCAGGTCGAACTCGGTGTCCGAGTACAGCCGGCCCGCGCGGCGCGCCTGCTCCGGACGCAGCAGCCGGTACGTGCCGACCACCTCGCCGCCGTCCTGCTCACGCACCAGCAGGTGGTCGCAGAACTCGTCGAACGGGTCGGCGTCCAGCCCCGCCAGAGGCGAGTCCAGCACCGCGCCCATCTCGTTGGCGAACACCTGGTAGCGCAGCCGCTGCGCGTCCCGGACGTCCTGCTCGCTCTGCGCGAACGAGACCCGGTAGCCCGGCTGTCGGTCGGCGCGGTCGTGGGCCGCGGACGGCTGGGCGGGCAGCTTCCGGCGGGCGGGGGCGGTGGTCATGGCGGACACTCCGGATCTTGGGGCGCGAAGGGGTTGAGGCGTCAGACGGCACGGGACGACACGCAACGACACGAGCCGGAACGCACCGGTCCACCGGTCGGGAGGCACCGAGTGCTTACGGCATCCGTATGTCTCCCCTGTGCGCCTGGCCCCCAGGTGGACGGACGACGGAGCCGAGATGTGCACATGCTGAATGACAGGTACGGCCACCGGAGTTGGCCCAGCAGACCGCCCAGGCAGCAGACCTGCCGACCGATCCGGTCGCCCGCCGGTCACCCGCCGGATGCGGGTTCTTCTTCTCCGGGCCACACGCTTCTGTCAGCGTTCCCCGCATGCCGAACACGGGCGCGAACGCCTACCCGAGCCGGTACCGGTGGCTCGGACTCACGGGCTCTTTCGCCCTCGCTTGCGGCGGCCTCACCGCCGGTGCGCTCCCAGCCGCCGTCACCGGCCCCACCCTGCGCGCCTCCGGCGGCGCGGGCACCACCCTCGCCTTCGCCGGACTCGCCGTCCTCACCGTCGCCTGGCTCCGCCTCGGCCGACCCGCCGACGGCCAACTCCCGCCCGGCACCCGCTGGATGCTCGTCACCCTGGCCTGGTGGGCCGCCCCGCTGCTCGCCATCCCGCCGCTGTTCAGCCGCGACGTCTACAGCTACCTCGCCCAAGGCGCCATGCTGGCCGGCGGACTCGACGTCTACACCGACGGCCCCGCCGTCCTCGGCGGCGCCACCGCCGTCCAGATACCCGGCGTCTGGCAACACACCCCCACCCCGTACGGGCCCGTCTTCCTGCTGCTCGCCCGGGCCGCCGCCCCGGTCGCCGCCCACCCGTACGCCGGAACCCTGCTGCTGCGCCTCGCCGCCGTGCTCGCCGTCGCCGCCCTCGCCGGGCTGCTCGTCGCCCTCGCCCGGCACTTCGGCACCGACCCGGCCTCCGCGCTGCGCCTCGGCGCGCTCAACCCGCTGGTGCTGCTGCACCTGATCGCCGGCGCCCACAACGACGCCCTGCTGCTCGCCCTGCTGGCCGGCGGCCTGCTCGCCGCCGTCCACCGCCGGACGCTGATCGCCGCCGCCCTGGTCACCCTCGCCGCCCTGGTCAAGGCGCCCGCGGCCCTCGCCCTCCCGGTGGTCTGGTGGCTCGGTGCCGGCACCCCGACCGGCCACCGCCCGCGGGCCGCCCAACTGCTGCGCACCGCAGGCCCGGTGGCCCTCGCCGCCGCCGCGACCACGATCGCCGCCACCGCCGCGGCCGGCACCGGCTACGGCTGGCTCGCCGCACTCACCACCCCGGCCACCACCAGCAGCTGGTCGCTGACCACCAGCCTCGGCCGGACCCTTTCCGCGCTCTCCGGCACCGCCCCCGACCCGCTGGTCGCCGCCATGCGCCTGCTCGGCCTGGCGGCCGCCGTCGCGATCACCGCCCTGGCCTGCTGGCTGGTGGCCCGCCGCGGCCTCGAACCGGTCGCAGCCCTCGCCCTCGCCCTCGCTGCGCTGGTCGCCCTCGGACCCGCCTTCCGCCCCTGGTACGCACTGTGGAGCATCGCCCTGATCGCCGCCGCCGTCCGCATTCCCGCCGTCCGCCGCATCGCAGGATTCGTCTGCGCCGCGCTGGCGTTCACCGTCATGCCGGACGGATTCACCCCTGACGCCCCCGAGTTGGTGCTCGCCATCGGCGGCGTCGCGGCCGGCTACTCGTTCATCGTGCTGGCGGAGCGTCAGATCACCGTCGAGGAACGGCAACTGGCGTGCTGAGGCACGGCAGCACCGCCGCCCGGATCGCGGTCCTCACCCTCGCGGTAGTCACCACCACCGTCATCCTCGCCGCCATCCCCGGCCACCGCGGCTGGTTCGACGTCGGCGTCTACTACGGCACCGTCCACCACTGGATGGACACCGGCGCCATCTACGACTACGTCCGCCCCGGCACCGCCTACGGCTTCACCTACCCGCCGTTCGCCGCCTTCTGCATGGTGCCCATGCAACTCCTCGGCTGGCACCCGGCGATCGCCGTCAGCGTCGTCCTCGGCTCCGTCGCCACCGGCCTGCTGCTCTACTGGCTGGTCGACCCGATCGCCCGCCGCCAGGGCTGGTGCCGCTGGTACGCCTTCGGCCTGGCCGCGTGCCTGTGCGCCCTCACCAACCCGGTCCGCGACACCTTCAGCTTCGGACAGGTCAACCTGCTGCTGGTCGCCCTGGTCTTCGCCGACCGCCAACTCGCCACCAGCCGCTGGGCGTACCTCACCGGCGTCGGCACCGGACTGGCCGCCGCGTTCAAGCTCACACCCGCGCTGTTCATCGTCCACCTGGTGATCACCCGGCAGTGGCGCGCCGCCGCCACCGCCACCGCGGTCGCCGTCGGCGCCACCGGGCTCGGCCACCTCGCCGCCCCCGAAGCCTCCCGGCAGTTCTGGAGCATCACCCTCTGGGACACCGACCGGGTCGGCGCCTTCGCCTACATCTCCAACCAGTCCCTGCAAGGCGTGATCGCCCGCCTCGGCCCCGAACTCCCCGGCCGCATCCTGTGGGTGGCCACCTCGCTGCTGGTCCTCGCCATCTGGGCGTACCGCCTGCACCGCGCCACCCGGGCCGGCGACACCGTCGCCGCCTACAGCCTCACCGGCCTCGCCTGCTGCCTGGTCAGCCCCATCACCTGGGTACACCACCTGGTCTGGGCGCTGCCCGCCTTCGTCGTCCTCGCCGACGCCGCCCTGCGCCGCCACCACCGCGGCCTGCTGGCCACCGCCTGGCTGCTCCAACTCGTCATCTGCAGCGGCCTGGTGTGGCTCTGGCGAGCCGACAGCAGCGGCCCCGGCGCGTTCTTCGGCGGCAGCGCCTACGTCCTGGTCACGATCGGCCTGCTGGTCGGCATGCCGATCCGCCGCCGCACCGAGGAACCGCCCGTCTCCGAGGACACCGGCATCCTCCGCAGCCGCCTGATCGTCCCCCGATCCGCCGCCGACCACCGCCCCGTCCGCACCAGCGAAAGCCCCGCCACCGTCGGCTGACGGAGCGGGGCAGGGCGGGCAGGGCAGTAGGACGCTGCGGGGGCTGTCGGCCGGGAGTGTGATCACCCCGTGGGGCGGTTCGGTCAGGACGGGGTCCGGGCCGGGTTTCCGTACCGGCTCGAGGGTGCGGCCTCGGCGAGCTGCGCGCCCGCGCGGTGCAGCCAGCGGGCCGGGTCGCTGCGGGCCTCGGCGGACGAACCGGCGAGCGCCGTCAGGGTGAGTACCCCGGCGACGTCGGACTCGCCCGCCACCACGGCCGTCCGCACCCCGGCCGCCTCGGCCATGCCCAGCACCTCGCCCACGGCCTTGCCCTGCAGGCTGGTCGCATCGAACCGGCCCTCGCCGGTGATCAGCAGGTCGGCCGCGGCCAAGGCCGCCGGCAGGTCGAGCAGCCCGGCGACGGCAGCCGCCCCGGGCTCCACCACCGCACCCCACGCGGCCAGCAGCCCGTAACCCGTCCCCCCGGCCGCGCCCGCACCCGGCGTCTCCGGGTCACCCCCCAGCAGCTCCGCCAGCCGCGTCAACCGCTGCTCCAGGAGCGGTAGTTCACGCTCACCCGCCCCCTTCTGCGGACCGTACACCGCCGCCGCACCGCGCGGACCGAGCAGCGGATTCGTGACATCGGTGAGCAGCACCACCCCGCCCGACGGGGTGGCCCGCAGTCCGTCGGTGTCGAAGACCCGTGCAACAGACAGGGCCTGGTCCAACTCTGAGGGTTCGTCAGCCAAGGTCATCCCGCCGGCGTCCAGCAGCCGGGCGCCGAGCGCGGCGAGGATGCCGTACCCGCCATCCGTGGACGCCGAGCCGCCCAGCCCGATCACCAGCCGGGTCGCACCGGCGTCCAACGCCGCGGCGATGGTCTCCCCGGTGCCCCGGGTGGTCGCGGCCAGCGGCAGCAACTCACCACCCAGCAACGGCAATCCGCTCGCCACCGAAAGCTCCACCACCGCCGTCCCGTCCGGCAGCAGGGCGAACCGCCCCGGCACCGGACTCCCGTCCGGTCCGGTGACCGCGGGCACCTCGACCGTCACCGCCTCCGGGTGAGCGGAGACGATCGCCGCCAGCGTCCCCTCGCCACCGTCGGCCATCGGCCGGCACACCACCTGGTCGTCCGGCCGCACCGAACGCCAACCGTCGGCCAACGCAGCCGCCGCATCGGCCGCGTCGATCGTGCCCTTGAACGAATCCGGCGCCACGACGACCCGCATCTGCCCACCTTCGCCTCTCTCGCCCCGAACCGGAGCCCGCCCACCATTGTCGACACCCACCCGCCACCGGCCCGCCCACCGGCCCGTCCACCGGCCCGTCTACCGGCCCGGCCTGGCCTGGCCTGGCCTGATCCAGCCCGTCCTGGACGTCCTGACGATCACCCGCGGGACCCGGCCGCAGCCGGCGAGGGCGCAGGACCTTGGAGTGTCCGCGGAGAGCCTGTCCCGTCCCGCCCCGCCCGGCCTTCCCGCCCCGGCTGCGGCCCTGGGGCGCTACCTCCGGACGATGTGCGCCCGGTGCCGTTCCTTCAACGTGGCCAGCGTCTGCTCGCCCGGCGTGTTCCACACCGGCTCGTTGAACAGCTCGACCTCGATCCAGCCGCGGTAGCCCGCCTCCGCCACCCGGTCGGTGAGCCAGCCGAAGTCGATGTGCCCGTCGCCGACGTGACCGCGACCCAGCAACGCATCGGCAGGCAGGGGCAACGTCCAGTCGCAGACCTGGTACGCCGCGATCCGCCCACCGGCGCCCGCACGTGCCACCTGCTGCGCCAACTGCGGGTCCCACCACACGTGGTAGCTGTCCACCACCACACCCACCTGCGCGGACGGGTGCGGTTCGGCGAGATCCAGCGCCTGGCCGAGGGTGGAGACCACCGCCCGGTCCGCGCAGAACATCGGGTGCAGCGGCTCGATCGCCAACCTGACCCCGAAGTCGCCGGCATGCGGCGCGAGTTCGGCGATCATGTCGGCCACCTGCCGGCGCGCGCCGATCAGGTCCCGGCTGCCCATCGGCAGGCCGCCCACCACCAACACCAGCGTGTCGGTGCCCAGTTCGGCAGCCTCCTCGATCGCCGAGAGGTTGTCCGCCAACGCCGCCTGACGGCTCGCGGCATCCCCCGCGGTCAGGAACCCGCCCCGGCACAGGCTGCTGACCGCCAACCCCGCATCCCGGCACAACCTGGCCGCCCGGGCCAGACCCGCCTCGGCGACCTTGTCCCGCCACAGCCCGATCGCCGGAATCCCGGCCTCCACACAGCCGCGCACCGCCTCCTCCAGACTCCACCCCTTGGTGGTGATCTGGTTCAACGACAGGCGCTCACACCCCTCGGCGACCTTCACGAGCCCACTCACGCCCGCACCCCCGCCACCGCCAGGAAGCTCCGCATCCGGCCCGCGGCCAGCTCCGGATCGGTCAACACCCCGGCCGCGTCCGCCAGTCGGAACAACTCCACCAGGTGGCTCACCGACCGCCCGCTCTGCGCGCCCGCCACCATCGTGAAGTGCTCCTGGAACCCGCACAGCCACGCCAGGAAGACGATCCCGGTCTTGTAGTGGAAGGTCGGCGCCGCGAACAGGTGCCGGGCCAGCGGCACCGTCGGCGCGAACAGCGCGTCGTAGCGCGCCAGATCACCCTCGTCGAGCGCCCGCAAGGCTGCCGCCGCCACGCCCGCGATCGGATCGAAGACACCCAACAGGGCGTCGCTGTAGCCGAGTTCGTCACCCCGGATCAGCTCCGGGTAGTGGAAGTCGTCACCCGTGTACAGCCGTACCCCCTCCGGCAGCCGGCGCCGCAGCGCGACCTCGCGGTCCGCGTCCAGCAGCGACACCTTGATCCCGTCGATCCGCCCCGGGTGGCTGCGGATCAGCTCCAGCACCGTCTCAGTCGCCGCGTCCAGATCACCCGAACCCCAGTAACCCGCCAGCGCCGGATCGAACATCTCGCCCAACCAGTGCAGAATCACCGGCCGTCCGGACTGCCCGACCAGCTTCCCGTACGCCGCCAGATACTCCTCCGGACCGCTCGCCGAGGCCGCCAGCGCCCGACTCGCCATCAGGATCGGCTGCGCACCCGCCGCCTCCACCACCGCGAGCTGCTCCTCGTACGCGGCGATCACCTGCGCCAACGAGACGTCCGAGGAAGCGAGTTGGTCGGTCCCGACGCCGCAGGCCAGGCGTCCGCCGACGGCTTGCGCCTCGGCACCGGAACGGGTGATCAGCTCCCGCGTGGCCGCCCAGTCCAGGCCCATCCCGCGCTGCGCGGTGTCCATCGCGTCCGCCACCCCGAGACCCAGCGACCACAGCCGGTGGCGAAAGGCGAGCGTGGCGTCCCAGTCCACGGCGGCCGGCGCCCCCGGCGCGTTGCCGCCGAGCGGATCGGCCACCACGTGGGCGGCGGCGTACACCACCCGCGAGGTGGAGCGCCCTGCCGAGACCGTGACCGGCTCGGGATCGCGCAGCTGGTACCGGCCGATGCCGGGCAGATCGAGATGCGTCATGGTGTCAGACCTTGCAGTCGAGGAGGTGGGGAGGGGTGGGAGCGGGGGAGTGGGCGACGACCGAGCCGGGGCCATCGCCGGTGGCTGCCGCTTGGCATCGGGCACCGGGTGCCGCGAGGCGCGAGGCGGGACCCCGGGGGCTCAGAGGCTCAGAGGCTGAGGTCGGGCACGGCCAGGCGGCGGCCCTCGCGGGCGGAGCGCAGACCCAGCTCGGCGAGCTGAACGCCCTTCGCGCCCTCCAGCAGGTCCCACTCGTACGGAGCGCCGCTCACCACGTGACGCAGGAACAGCTCCCACTGCACCTTGAACCCGTTGTCGAACTCCCCGTTGTCCGGGACCTGCTGCCACTGCTCACGGAACCGCTCGGTGGCCGGCAGGTCGGGGTTCCAGACCGGCTTGGGGGTGGTGGCCCGGTGCTGGATCCGGCAGTTGCGCAGGCCGGCGACCGCGCTGCCCTCGGTGCCGTCGACCTGGAACTCCACCAGCTCGTCACGGTCCACCCGCACCGCCCACGACGAGTTGACCTGGGCGACGATCCCGCCCTCCAGCTCGAACACGCCGTACGCCGCGTCGTCCGCGGTCGCCGGGTACGGGCGGCCCTGCTCGTCCACCCGCTGCGGAATGTGGGTGACCGCCTGCGCGTACACCGAGCGGACCGGCGCGATGATCCCGTCCAGCACGTAACGCCAGTGCGGGAACATGTCGAGGATCATCCCGCCGCCGTCCTCGGCCCGGTAGTTCCAGGACGGGCGCTGGGCGCTCTGCCAGTCGCCCTCGAACACCCAGTAGCCGAACTCGCCGCGCACGGAGAGGATCCGGCCGAAGAAGCCGCTGTCGACCAGCCGCTTCAGCTTCAACAGGCCGGGCAGGAACAGCTTGTCCTGCACCGCGCCGTTGCACACCCCGGCCTCCCGGGCCAGTCGCGCCAGCTCCAGGGCCGCGTCGAGGGACTCGGCGGTCGGCTTCTCGGTGTAGATGTGCTTCCCGGCGGCGATCGCCGCCTTGATGGCGCCCTCCCGGGCCTGGGTGACCTGCGCGTCGAAGTAGATCTCGGCGAGCGGGTGGGCCAGCGCCTCGTCGAGCGAGGTGGTCCAGTGGGTGAGCCCGTGACGGTCCGCCAGCTCCTGGAGCTTGGCGGCACTACGGCCGACCAGGATCGGCTCGGGCCACAGCACCTCGCCGTCGCCGAGCGGCAGGCCGCCCTGCTCGCGGATGGCCAGGATCGAGCGCACCAGGTGCTGGCGGTAGCCCATCCGGCCGGTGACGCCGTTCATGACGATGCCGATGACCCTGCGGGACATGGGTGGGTCCTTCTTTCTGGTCGGGGGAGGTGGGAGGTGGGAGGTGGGAGGTGGGAGGTGGGAGGTCGGACTTGGAGACTGGAGACTGGATGCACGAGGTGCGGTCCCCGCGGGGGGCGGGAAAGCGCTTGCCGCACGGACCCGGGGAGGCCTTGGGAAAGCGCTTGCCGCCGTCGCGGTAGTGCGGCTCGAGGTGGTGTGGCGAAGCCAAGTGGCGACTGACGGAAAACGCTTTCTACTTACTTGGCGGCGAGCCTGCGGAAAGCGCTTTCCATGCGCCGAGGCTAGGCCCCCGGATCGCGCCGGTCAAGGGCGGACGGCCGAGCGGTAACCTGTTCCCTCGATCATCCGCGAGCAGTGCGACGGAACGAGGAGATTCGGTGGCTGTCACTCTCGGCGATGTGGCGCGGCACGCGGGCGTCTCGCTCGCCACCGCCTCGCGGGCCCTGAACGGTTCCGCGCGGTCGGTGACGGAGGAGCTCTCCGCGAAGGTCCGGGCCAGCGCCGATGTGCTGGGCTACCTGCCGAACGCCCCGGCGCAGGCGCTGGCGCGCTCGACCGGTGCGACGGTCGGGGTGCTGCTGCACGACGTGGCGGACCCGTACTTCGGTGCGATCGCCCGGGGCGTCGGCGACGCGGCGGCCCGGGAGGGGCTGCTGTCGATGGTGACCAGCACCGACGGTGATCCGCAGCGCGAGCTGCAGGCGATCCGGATGCTGCACGCCCAGCGGGTGCGGGCCATCATCCTGGCCGGCTCGGCGTACAACGAGGCGTCGGTGGTGCGGCAGTTGGACGACGCGCTGTCGGCGTACCAGGAGCAGGGCGGCCGGGTGACCGCGATCTCCGACCACGGCCCCTGGTACGACACGGTGGACGTCGAGAACCGCGGGGGTGCGGCCTCGCTGACCCGGGAGCTGGCGAGGCTCGGCCACCGCCGGTTCGCGGTGATCACCGGTCCGGAGCGGATGCGGGTCGCCGAGGACCGGCTGGCCGGAGTGCTCGACGGGCTCGCCGACTTCGACCTGACGCTGCCTGAAACGTCGTTGCAGCGCACCGAGTTCACCCGGGAGGGCGGCCGGGCCGCAATGGCCAGGATCCTGGACGTCACCCGGGCGAGTGGCGCTCCGCGCCCGACCGCCGTCATCGCACTGTCCGACATCTGTGCCGCGGGCGTCCTGGCCGAGCTCCGCGAACGGTCGATCTCCGTCCCCGGTGAGATCTCGGTGGCGGGGTTCGACGACATCCCGCTGGCCACCGACCTGGCGCCCGCGCTGAGCACCGTCCGCCTCCCGCTCGGCAGGATGGGCGCCGACGCGGTCCGGCTGGCCCTCGCCGCCCCGTCCCGGGAGCCGGATCGGGTCCATGCCTTCGCCGAGGTGGTCCTGCGCGCCAGCACCGCGGCGCCGGCGGAGGACTGACGGTCCGCCCGATCGCGCACGAGCGGGGGCCGGCGGGAGCGCGAGGGCCGTGGCCGGGGACCGCCCGCCGGGGACCGTGGGCTGAGGGGGCGTCAGGCGTCGTCCGCGCCGGAGCTCCGTCGGCTCTGCGTGCTCCCGTTCAGGTACTGCTCCAGCCGTTGCTGGTTGTCGACCAGTCGTAGGCACAAGTGCCGGAACTGGGCGAGTTCCTCGGGCGTGAAGCCGCGGAAGACGGCGTCCATGGCGCGCCGGGTGGGTTCGCGGAAGGAGTCGAGCCAGTCGCGGCCGGCGGGGGTGATCCGGGCGCGGACGGAGCGGCGGTCCTGCGGGTCCTGGGCGCGCTGCACCAGGCCGTCGCGTTCCAGGGTGTCGACCAGGCCGGTGACGTTGCGGGAGCTGACGCCGGCGCCGCGGGCGAGGTCGCCGATGCTCAGGCCGTCCTGGTCGGCGTTGCCGAGCCGGGCGAGCACGTCGAGCGCTCCGGCACTGAGGCCGCGCCCGCCGGCGCCGTGGGTGCGCAGCTTGTCGATGGCCTGGGAGGCGGAGCGGACCGCGGCGGCCGCTTCCAGAGCGAGGGTGTTGTCGTCGAGGGCGAACGCGGTCATCGAGGCGCGCACGCCGGAGTCGTAGAGCAGGCCGGCGTGGTCCTCGGCCAGGGCTGAGTTATGTACGTCCTTCATCATGAAGTCCTACTCTAATTGTGGTGCGTGCTCGGCGCCAGGGATTCGGACCGGTCCGATTGATCGTCAGGTGGCGTTCCCTGCATACCGATCGGTGCTTCGAGAGCGAGAGAGAACGAGGGAGAACGAGGGAGAACGAGGGGGCGCGAGGGAGTGCGAGGGAGAGCGAGGCGCCCCGGCGTTCACCCGTTCACCCGTTCGCTGCAGCGACGCGCCGCTGACGGCTCATCCGGCGGGCGCGGCGCGGCGGTGATCGTTACGTTCCGGGCTGAGGAGGTGTCAGGTCGGCCGCGTCCGCGGCTCCGGGCCCTCGGGGCACCGGGCACCCTCGGGTTGCTGGGCAATCGAGCGGCAGGAGAATGCGCGTGGCCGGGACGCCGCCGCCCCGCGAGGGCAGACCGCCGGAGTGGCGGGCATCGGTGGTGGCCGCTGCCGCGAGTGTGCTGCTCATGGTGGCGATCGTGTTGGGGAGTCGGGGCCTGCGGGACTTCGACTCGGCGCTGGTGCCGTACGCGGTGGCCAGCATCTTCCTGACCTTCGGGGTGGTGTACCGCTACGTGGTGTGGGTGTCCGCCCCTGCCGCGCGGCGGTTGTTCACGCAGGGGTGGAAGGCGGCGCTGTCCTGGCAGAACCTGAAGCGTTCGCCGACCGCGCTGCCCAGGATGATCGCGACCTACCTCGGCTTCCAGAAGTTCCTCGGGGCGCGCTCGCACGCCCGCTGGGCCGCTCACCAACTCATCTTCTGGGGCTGCCTGTTGGCGGCCGCGATCACCTTCCCGCTGACCTGGGGCTGGTTCACCTTCACCTCCTCCAGCGCGACCGGGCCGGGCTACGAGATGCGGCTGTGGGGGTTCAAGCTGTTCGGCTTCGACTCCGGCAGCTTCCTCGGCTGGGCGCTGTACCACGGCCTGGACCTGGCGGCGGTGATGGTGATCGGCGGCGCCGGGTACTTCCTGTGGCGGCGCATGCGGGACCGGGCGGCCACCACCGGGCAGCGCTTCGGCTACGACTTCGTGCCGCTGCTGGCGCTGATCACCATCTCGGTGACCGGCCTCCTGCTGACCTTCTCCGAGATGGTGCTGCACGGCGGCGGCTACGAGTTCCTGGCGATCCTGCACATGGCCGCGGTGGTGCTCACCCTGGTCTTCCTGCCGTTCGGCAAGTTCTTCCACATCGTGCAGCGGCCCGCCGCGGTCGGCATGCAGCTGTTCAAGTACACGGCCAGGCGCCGCGGTTCGGACGCCGAGGAGCTGCTGGCCTGCCGGCGGTGCGGCCGGCCGATCGACACCGTCGCCGCGGTGGAGAACCTCCAGGCCACCATGCGTGACCTGGACCTCGGCTTCGACGCGTGGGCCGAGTACTGCCCGCGCTGCAAGCGGGTGCTGCGCGGCACCGCGTACCTGTCGAACGTCAACCGGGGGTTCAAGTGAGCGCCGAGTACGTCCCGTTGGGCCCGAGCATCGCCCCGCTCGGGACGCGCAACTTCCGCGACGCGGGCGGCCTGCCCGCCGCGGCCTGGCGCGCGGACCAGACCGAGCAGACGCTCGTCCCCACGCACTGCTGCTTCTGCGGGGTGCAGTGCGGGATGTACCTGCGGGTGGACGGGCGCGGCAAGGTGTTCGGGGTGGAGCCGCGCAACCACGACATCAACCGGATGCGCCTGTGCCCCAAGGGGATCAATGCCTACCAGCAGGTCAACCACCCGGACCGGCTGACCGCGCCGCTGCTCCGCCGGCACCGCAACGAGCAGTTCCGTGAGGCGAGTTGGGAGGAGGCGCTGGACCACACGGTCGCGCAGATCGAGCGGATCCAGCGGGAGTACGGGCGCGACGCGTTCGGGATGCTCGGCGGGGCCAGCCTGTTCTCCGAGAAGACGTACCTGGTCGGCAAGTTCGCCCGGGTGGCGCTGAAGACCCGGCACGTGGACTACAACGGCCGGCTGTGCATGGTGAGCGCCGCCGGGGCGAACAAGCTGGCGTTCGGCATCGACCGGGCGGCCAACCCGTTCTCCGACATCCTGCAGACCGACTGCCTGCTGATCGCCGGGTCGAACGTCGGCGAGTGCTTCCCGGTGATGACCCAGTACGTCTGGGGCGCCCGCGACCGGGGCGCCAAGCTGATCGTGGTGGACCCGAGGGAGACCGCGATCGCCCGCACCGCCGACGTCCACGTCGCGCTCAAGTCCGGTACCGACGCGGCGTTCTTCAACGCGGTGCTGCACGTGATCGTCGAGGAGGGCCTGACCGACGAGGAGTTCCTCGCCGCCAACGCCACCGGCTGGGAGGAGCTCAAGCGCACCGTCAAGGCCTACCCGCCGATCCGGGCGGCCGAGATCTGCGGCATCCCCGCCGAGCAAGTCGTCGAGGTGGCACGGATGTTCGGCCGGTCCCCGCGGGCGATGGCCTGGCACGCGCGCGGCATCGAACACCACACCCAGGGCGTCGAGAACTGCCTGACGGTGATCAACCTGTGCAGCGCGACCGGCAACCTGGGCCGCCCCGGCGCCGGTTACGGCACCATCACCGGCCAGGGCAACGGCCAGGGCGGCCGCGAACACGGCCAGAAGTCCGACCTGCTGCCCGGCGGACGCTCCATCAACGACCCCGCGCACCGCCGGCAGATCGCCGCGATCTGGGGCATCGACGAGGACGAACTCCCGCCCGCCGGCACCTCGATGATGGAGATGGTCTGGCAGATGCAGCGCGGCGAGATCCGCGGCCTGCTCGGCGTCTGCAACAACCCCTTCGTCTCGCTGCCCAACTACGCGGTGGTGAAGGACGGTTACGACACCCTGGAGTTCCACGGCCAGTTCGACTTCTTCCTCTCCGAGACCGCCGCCAACGCGCACGTGGTCTTCCCGGTGACCACCTGGGCCGAGGACGAGGGCGTGATGGCCAACGCCGAGGCCCGGGTGGTCAAGCACAACAAGGCGCAGGAGCCGCCCGCCGGGGTGCGCACGGACACCTGGGTGCTGTGCGAACTCGCCCGCCGGCTCGGCGTGGGAAGCAAGTTCGCCTTCGAGGGCTCCCGCGACGTCTTCGACGAGCTGCGCCGCGCCTCGGCCGGCACGGTGATCGACTACTACGGCATCACGTACGAGCGGCTGGAGCGGACCGGTGGGATCGCCTGGCCCTGCCCGGGCCTCGAACACCCGGGCACGCCAAGGCTGTTCGAGGACGGCAGGACGTACCACGCGGACGGAAAGATCCACCTGCAGGCGGTGGAGTGGCACCCGCCGGCCGACCCGTACAGCGACGAGTTCCCGATGACGCTGACCACCGGGCGCACCGTGGCGCACTTCCTGTCCGGAAACCAGACGCGGCGGCTCGGTGCGCTGGTCGAGCAGACGCCGCGGCCGTGGGTGGAGGTGCACCCCTCGCACGGGTTCCGGACCGGCGATCCGGTGCGGGTGACGACGCGGCGCGGGAGCGAGGTGCTGCCGGCGCTGGTCACCGAGGCGATCCGGCCGGACCACGTCTTCGTGCCGTACCACTGGCCGTACCCGGTGGCGGCCAACGCGCTGACCATCGACGCGCTCGACCCGCGCTCCAAGATCCCCGAGTACAAGGTGTGCGCGGTGCGGATCGAGCGCGGCGAGGCGGTCGATCCGGTGCCCGCGCCGCCGACCCCGCCGGGCCGCGAGGCGTACCCGGAGGCCCAGGTGTCGCGGAGCGACCCGCTGCCGCCGACCTCGCCGCAGGGCCGCGGCACCGCGGAGAGGGGCTGAGCGCCGATGCTCGGACGGACCATCTTCATCGACCCGGGCCGCTGCATCGGCTGCCAGGCGTGCGTGTCGGCGTGCCGCGAGTGCGACTCGCACCGCGGCAAGTCGATGATCCACCTCGACTACCCGGACGAGGGCCACTCGGTGGCGTCGCTGCCCACCGTCTGCATGCACTGCGAGGACCCGGTCGCCCCGTGCGCCGAGGTCTGCCCCGCCGAGGCGATCCTGATCACCGCGGACGGCGTGGTCCAGGAGGCCGACCCGACGCGCTGCATCGGCTGCGCGAACTGCGTCAACGCCTGCCCGTTCGGGGTGCCGAAGATCGACCTCGAGGCGAAGCTGCAGATGAAGTGCAACCTCTGCTACGACCGCACCTCCTACGGCCTGGCGCCGATGTGCGCCACGGTCTGCCCGACCGGTGCGCTGTTCTACGGCACGGTGGAGGAACTCCAGGCCGAGCGGCCCGGGGTGGACGTCTCCGCGATGTTCGCCTTCGGCGACACGACGATCTCCACCGGGGTGGCCATGGTGGTGCCCGCCGAGCGCCGGGACCCCGTCCCCGGCGGGATGTTGAGCCTGATCGAGGTCAACGGGCGCCCCACGCCCGGGAACGGAGCGGCGGCGTGAGCACTCCCGTCAACTCCTTCGAGCCGGACGGCCCGGAGGACCGGCGGGCGGCCGAGCAGGCCGCCCTGCGGGACCGGATCAGCGCGGACTCGCTGACCACCCGCCGCGACTACCTGCGGATCGTCGCCACCGTCTCCGGCGGCCTGGTGGTCGGCTCCACGGTGGTCTCCGCCGGTGTGCTGCACCGCCACGGAGACGGCGGGGCAACGCCGTTGAAGGTCGCCGACCGGCTCGGCCACGGCGAGGCCGTGAGCTTCGACTACCCAGGCGAGGACGACCGGGCGATGGCGATCCGGCTGTCCGACGGCACCCTGGTCGGCTACTCCTCGGTCTGCACCCACCTGGCCTGCGGGGTGCTCTGGCGGCGCGACCAAGGCGCCGACGGCGACCTCTACTGCCCATGCCATGAAGGGATGTTCGACGCCCGGACCGGCGACGTGACGGGCGGCCCGCCGCCCCGTCCGCTGCCGAAGGTGGTGATGGTGGAGGACGCCGAGGGTGCGGTGTGGGCGATCGGCACCGCACGCTCGGGCGAGGACGAACAGGCCGGCGTGTGCCGTGAGTTGAAGGGCCGCAACCCCGTGCTCGCCGAGGCGGCCGGGTGCGCGGACCGTAAGAGCGCTAAGTGAGAACGGACATGACGCGGCGTCAGGTGCAGTGCGGAGGTGTGCGATGAGCGTCCCCGAGGGCCACTTCCCGGAGGACTACCACCCGGGCAGCGACGAGCCGAGGCTCAACCGGCCGGTCCACGACCGGTATCCGCAGATCCGGGCGACCAGCGGCTACGCCGACCCGCGGGTCACCGCGACCGGCCCCGGCCCCGGCGCGGGCACCGACCAGCAGCCCGAGCGCTCGGCGATCCTCACCGCCCGGGTGGTGCTGGCCGTGACGATCGTGATCGGGCAGCTCTGGGCGCTGACCGTCGCGACCAACGCGTGGATGCGCGGCGAGGTGGCGACCGCCTGGTGGTGCACCGCGTTCAGCGCCGCGTCGTTCCTGGTGGTGCTGCTCGCCTGGCGGATCTCGCCGCGCGACCGCTGACCCTCCGGAAGCGCCGAGCCGGTGCCCGTCAGCCCTCCGGGAGGGGGGACGGGCGCTGCACCAGGACCGCGCCGAGCAGCAGGCCGACGGCGATCGCCGCCGCCAGCCGGCGCTCCGCCGCGCCGATCGACAGGCGGCCCGCCGCCGCGTCCAGCGCCCAGGGCTTCAGCGCCGCGACCTTGTCCAGCCGGGCGACGTCCGGGAAGGCCCTTACCGCGACCGTCCTGGCGGCGTCGCCGAGCGTCACCGTCAGCGCCGCGCCGTCCGGGACCAGCACCATCGAGCAGCGGCCGCCGTAGCCCGCCGCGACCGTGCCCACCGCGTGCGCCAGCTCCGTCGCGCCCTCGCCGCTGGCCGACAGCAGCATCCTGGTCAGCCGGTCCAGCAGGGCGGTCAACCGCTCGACCGTCACCCCGTCCGCGGGCCCGCGGTCCGCCGCCGCCGGCCCGCGGCCGCCTCGTCCGCCACGCCTCCGCCGTCCACCCGCGCCTCCCTCGTTGCTGACAGCCGGTCACATCCTGGCCCGGACCGGTGCACGCGAGCGGGAGGCGCACTGCGGATGCGGTGTCGGAAATGTGGTGATACGACTCGAATCACTTGTGGAAGGGAGCCCTCGATGGACGACTACCCGCTGCTCAACCTGTTCTGGACGATGCTCTGGCTGTTCCTGTGGATCCTCTGGTTCTTCCTGCTGTTCAAGGTGATCACCGACATCTTCCGCAGCCACGACATGGGCGGCTGGGGCAAGGCCGGCTGGACGATCTTCGTGATCCTGCTCCCGTACATCGGCGTGCTGGCATACCTGATCGCCCGCGGCAAGTCGATGGGGGAGCGTGACCGGGCTCTCGCGATGCAGGCGGAAAGCGATTTCCAGGACTACGTCCGGAAGGCCGCCGGGACCGAGCAGAAGGGCGCGGCCGGGCACGTCGACGACCTCGCCCGGCTCGCCGACCTGAAGAGCAGCGGTGCCATCTCCGAGGAGGAGTTCCAGAAGGCCAAGGAGAAGCTGCTCGCCTGAGCAGACCGCTTCCGCGTCGACCCCGCCGAGAGGCGGGCGGGAGGAGGACCACCGGGGTGGCGGAACCACAGCTGACACCCGAGGTGTTCGATCGGGCCATCGTGGCGATAGCACTGACCGTCGGCCCGGACCACCGGATGGTCTACTACAACGACGCGTTCCGCGAACTCTTCGGCAACCGCCAGCTCGGCGCCCCCGCCCGTGAGGTGTTCACGGAGCCGGGCGCCGAGCACTTCCTCGCCACCCTGGACGCCGTCCGCGCCGACGGCAGCGCCCGCCGGGTCACCGCCCACCGCACCCTGGACTGCCGGCAGAGCGGGCCCGCCCACCGCCACTTCGTGTACTCCGCCTCGCCCGCCGCGACGCCGACCGGCGGCCCCGGCACGCTGATCGCGGCCATCGACACCACCGCCGAACTGCACTCCGCGCTGGAGGCCGAGCGCCTCTCCGCGGAACGCCTGCAGGCCCTGCAGCGCTACGAGGCGCTGGTCGCCGCCGCCTCCGAGATGGTCTGGCTGGCCCGCGCCGACGGCTCGACCAGCGAACTGATGCCCGGCTGGGAGGAACTCACCGGCCAGCCCTTCCCGGACGCCGCAGGCACCGGCTGGCTGGACGTCGTCCACCCGCAGGACCGCTCCGAGGTCGCCGCCCGCTGGGCCGCCGCCATCGCGACACCCGAACCGTTCGAGTACACCTTCCGGGTGCGCAGCGCCCAGGGCGGCTACCGGCACATCCGCTCCCGCGCCTACCCGATCGTCCGGGACGGCAAGAGCGCCGAGTGGATCGGCACCACCTCCGACGTCGAGGACCACTGGCGCAACCGGCTGCGCGAACGCCTGCTGGCCCGGGCAGGCGCCGTCACCGAGGCCGAACGCGCCGAGGACGCCTTCACCGCCCTCGCCGCCACCGTCGTCCCCGAACTCACCGACGTCTGCGCGGTCTACCTGCTGCCCGGACCCGACGCCGCCGGCGACGCCGTCACCGCCACCCGGATCGCCTCCGTCGCCCGGCCCGGACTGCCGCCGCTGCCGCCGCTGCGCCGACAGACCTTCACGCTGGGGCGGCAGGGACGGCGAGCCGTCGCCACCCGGACCCCGATCCTGCTCTCCCTGCCCGAGGGCAAGCCCGTCGGTGGCGCCGTCCCGGAGATCTCGGCCCGCTGGCTGGAATCCGCCGGCGCCACCAGCCTGACCCTGCTGCCGATCGTCGTCGACGGCGCCGTGGTCGCCCTGTGCGCGACCGCCACCTGCGAGGGCGGCCCGCCGCCCGGGCCCGCCGACATCGACCTCCAGCACGAAGTCCTGCAACGTGCCCAGGCCCCGCTGCGCCAGGCCCTCGCCCTGCAGCGCGCCCGGCACGCCGCCGTCGTCCTGCAGCGGGCCATGCTCACCACCCCGCCGGAGGTCGGGGGCGCCGCCGTCGCCGCCCGCTACCAGCCCGGCAGCCGCAACGCCGAGGTCGGCGGCGACTGGTACGACGCCTTCACGCTGCCCGACGGCTCGCTCGCCATGACCATCGGCGACGTCGCGGGACACGACCTGGCCGCCGCCACCACCATGGGCCAGCTGCGCGCGATGCTGCGCTCCATCGCCTACACCCGCACCCACGTGCACACCGCCGCCGACACCCTGCGCGAACTCGACACCGCCGCCGAAGGACTCGGCGTCGGCACCTTCGCCACCGCCATCCACGCCCGGCTGATCCGGCGCGGCGCCGACGGCGGCTGGGACCTGGAGTGGGCGAACGCCGGCCACCCGCCGCCGGTCCTGGTCCCCGTCGACGGGCCGCCCGTCCTGCTCACCGACGACGACGCCGACGTGCCGCTCTGCGTCGACCCGGTGCGCTCCCGGCTGACCCACCGTCACCCGATCAGACCCGGCGAGACCCTGCTGTTCTACACCGACGGCCTGGTGGAGGTCCCCGGCGAGCACCTCAACGACGGCATCGCCCGGCTGTGCGCCGCCGCTGCCGCCGAACGCCACCGCCCGCTCGGCGAACTCTGCGACCACCTGATCGGACGGGTCGCCGACGTCCGCGACGACATCGCACTGATCGGCTTCCGCCCCGACCCCGGTGGCGGGTAGGGGAGTCGACGTGGCGGCGGAGGAGCACGCGGAGAGCGGCGAGGCGGCGGGCGACCAGGCGGAGCGGGGCCGGGCGGAGCGGGAACGGCGGAAGGGTGAGCGGCGGATGGACGGCGGCGACGGCGGGCGGGCGCGGGTGCCCGACAGCGAGGAGATCGACCACGCGCTGATCGAGGCGCTGTTCGCGCAGGCACCGCAGGGCCTCTACCTGCTCGACCGCGACCTGCGGGTGCTCCGCTACAACAGCGCCGCGCGCGGCGTCCGCGGCGTGCCCTCCAGCAAGATCGTCGGCCACCGGGCGGGCGACTTCGCTCCGGGTTACGACCGCACCGAGCTGCACGCCCTCGCCCGGCAGGTCATGCAGGACGGCGGCTACGTCCGCGACCACCTGGTCCGCGGCCCGATGCCCGAGGACCCGAGCCGCGAGATGGTCGGCGCGTTCTCCTTCTTCCGGATCCGGACCAGCACCGGCCAGCCGTACCTGGTCGCCTCCGTCGAGGACGTGACCGAGCGCCAGGCCGCCCTCGACCGGCTCGACATCCTGCACGCCGCGCACCGCCAACTCGGCGCCTCGCTCGACGCCATCGGCTCCGCCCAGGAACTCGCCGACGTCGCCGTGCCCCGCCTCGCCGACTCCGCCACCCTCGACCTGCTCGACGAGCCGCTGCGCGGCCTCCCGCTGCGCTCCGGCCCGATCGACCCCGGCGCGCCGCTGCGCCGCGCCGCCTACCGGGCCGTCCGCGGAAGCGCGCTCACCGGCCCCTGGCAGGGCCCCATCCCGCACGGCTCGCTGTCCACCTACGGCGCGCCCACCCCCTACAGCCAGGTGCTAGAGGACGGCCGGCCCCGGCTGATCCGGCGGCTCACCGGCTCCGAACCGTGGCTCGCCTCCGACCCCGAACGGGGCCGCCGGCTGACGGCGCTCGGCGTGCACTCGATGATCGTCGCACCGCTGGTGGTACACGACGCCGTCCTCGGCATCCTGGCGCTCTACCGGTACCGGCGGATCGCCGCGTTCGACCAGGAGGACCTCGAACTCGCCGCCGAACTCGCCTCCCGCGGCGCACTCTCAATCGACAAGGCCCGCAGCTACGCCCGCGAACGCTCCATCGCCACCACCCTGCAACGCCAACTCCTGCCCCGGGAACCGGCCGACCTCAGCGCCGTGCAGACCGCGCACGTCTACCTGCCAGGCCTGGTCGGACCCGGCGGCGACTGGTACGACGTCATCCCGCTGTCCGCCACGCGGGTCGGCCTCGCCCTCGGCTCGGTCACCGGCACCGGTATCGAGGCCGCCGCCGTCATGGGCCAAATCCGCACCGCGCTGCGGACCCTGGCGGTCCAGGACCTGACGCCCGACGAACTGCTGGTGCGGCTCGACGACGCCGCCCGGGTCCTCGTCGAGGAGCAGCGCGAGAGCCTGCAGCCCGGGGCCGACCAGCTGCCCGACGGCCTCGCCTCCTGCCTCTACCTGATCTACGACCCGATCAGCCGGACCTGCACCGCCGCCTCGGCCGGCCACCCCGGGCCGATCGTGGTCGGGCCCGACGGCGCGGCGCTCGCCTTCGACGTCGAACCCGGGCTGCCGCTCGGCTGCGGGGACGGCTGCTACGAGACCACCGTCAGGGAGTTGGAGGAGGGCAGCCTGCTCGGGATGTACACCCGCGGGCTGCTCGCCGGGGCGAAGCCATCCAAGGGTACGGAGCCCGGTACCGAGGTCGAGCTTGCGGGCGTCGGCGAGGTGCTCCCCGCGGAACGCTCGGGCCCCGGCGTGTACTTCGCGGGCGGGGCGCCGCCCGCGGCCGGATCCGCCGTCCTGGAACGGGTGTTGGCCCGGCCCGGTGACGACCTGCACGAGATGTGCGACCAGGCCGTGTACGCGCTGCTGCCCGAACGGCACCGCGAGGACGCCGTGTTGCTGTTGGCGCGCACCCGGGCCCTGCCCGAGGACCAGGTCGCGGTGTGGACCCTGCCGGACGACCCCGCGGTGGTGCGCACCGCCCGCCGGCTCGCCGAACACCAGGTCGCGGCTTGGGGTTTGGAGGCACTCGAATTCTCCACCGACCTGATCGTCAGTGAACTCGTCACCAACGCGATCCGGTACGGCAAGGCGCCGATCCGGCTGCGGCTGATCCACGACCGGGGGCTGATCTGCGAGGTGTCCGACAGTTCCGACAGCACCCCGCACCTGCGCCGCGCCAAGAGCACCGACGAGGGCGGGCGCGGACTGTTCATCGTCGGCCAGTTGGCGCAGCGCTGGGGCACCAGGTTCGCCCGCCACGGCAAGACCATCTGGGCACACCAGGAGGAGCCGGTCTTCAAGCCGTCCGAACCCGACACGAGTTGAGGACGCGGCGGGCGGAAACTCGACGGCCGCGCGGCATCCGCGAGGATGACAGCCCGGCCGTCGCGACGGCCCCGAGGAGCAGCGTCAGGGACGCACCTTCGGGGAGTTCTCCGCGGTCTTGCCCGGGTCGAACTCGGCCACCGGGGACAGGACTTCGTCCATCCGGGCGAGCAGCGCCGGCTCCAGCTTCACACCCGCCGCCTTGACGTTCTCGGCGACCTGCTCGGGACGCGAGGCGCCGATGATCGCCATCGACACGTTCGGGTTCTGCAGCACCCAGGCCACCGCGAGCTGCGCCAGGGACAGGCCCGCCTCGTCCGCCAGCGGGCGCAGCAGCTGCACCCGCTCCAGCACCTCCGGGCGCATCCAGCGCGACACGAAGGTCGCGCCGCCCTTGGTGTCGGTGGCCCGCGAACCGGCCGGCGGCTCCGCGCCCGGCAGGTACTTGCCGGTCAGCACGCCCTGCGCGATCGGCGACCACACCACCTGGCCGATGCCGAGCTCCTCGGAGACCGGCACCACCTCGGCCTCGATGACCCGCCACAGCGCGCTGTACTGGGGCTGGTTGGAGACGAACGGGATGCGCAGCTCGCGGGCCAGCGTGTGGCCCGCGCGGATCTGCTCGGCCGTCCACTCGGACACGCCGATGTACAGCGCCTTCCCGGAGCGGACCACGTCGGCGAACGCCTCCATGGTCTCCTCCAGCGGAGTCGACGGGTCGAAGCGGTGCGCCTGGTAGACGTCCACGTAGTCGGTCTGCAGCCGCCGCAGCGAACCGTCGATCGACTCCATGATGTGCTTGCGGCCCAGGCCGCGGTCGTTGCGGCCCGGGCCGGTCGGCCAGAACACCTTGGTGAAGATCTCCAGGCCCTCGCGGCGCTCGCCCTTCAGTGCCCGGCCCATCACCGCCTCGGCACGGGTCTCCGCGTAGACGTCGGCGGTGTCGAAGGTGGTGATGCCCGCGTCCAGCGCGGCCCGGATGCACGCCGTCGCGGTCTCCTCCTCGACCTGCGAGCCGTGGGTGAGCCAGTTGCCGTACGCGATCTCACTGACGATCAGGCCGCTGCGGCCCAAGTGGCGGAAGTCCATGATCTGTACGTTACGCCAGACGAGGGCGCACGGCCGATAGCATCGCGGGGACGTGCCGTGGCGGCGGGTGCCAGCCCCGCCGGGGCCGGACCGAAGTCGTGGACGCGGTGGCGCGCCGGTACAGGGGCGGGCGGGGCTGCCGCACCGAGGAGGAGCACCGTGAACGACCCGCTCGAGCCGCCCGCCGCAGCCCCGGCGCCCGCCGCGGTCCACCCGCCGGGCACCGGTGTCGAGCCCGCCCGGTGGAACCGGCAGCGGCTGCGCAGCAACAACGAGTGGCTGCTGCTGGAGCGGCTGCGCACCGCCGGGCCCGCCTCGCGGGCCCAACTCGCCCGGGACACCGGCCTGTCCAAGCCCACCGTGTCGGCCGCGCTGGCCTCGCTCGAACAGGCCGGGCTGGCCCGCGAGGCCGGCACCGTCGCCCCCGAACGCGGCCGCACCGCCGTCCTGTACCGGGCCGACCCGACGGCCGGGTACGTCCTCGGCATCGACGTCGGCCGGGCCCGCCTGCGGGTCGCCGTCGCGGACCTGGCCGGCACCGTCGTGGCGCGCCGCAACGTCGCCAACCGCGGACGCACCGGCACCGCCGTCGCCACCGCCCTGGTGGCCACCGCGCGCGAGGCCGTCGCCGAGGCCGGACTCGGCGACGGCGACGTGGTCCGCGCGGTGATCGGCAGCCCCGGCGTGTGGGACGAACGGCGGCGGATCATCCGCCACGCCGCGCACCTGCCCGGCTGGGCGAAGCCCGGCCTGCTGGACGGGATCGTGGAGGGCCTGGGCACCGAGGTCGCCGTCGGCAACGACGCCAACCTGGCCGCCCTCGGCGAGTACACCTTCGGTGCGGGCGCCGGCGCCTCGGTCTTCGCCTACCTGCTGGTCGGCACCGGCCTGGGCGTCGGCGTGGTGCGCGGCGGGGAGCTGCTGACCGGAGCGCACGGCGCGGCCGGGGAGATCGGCATGCTGAAACTTCCCTGGGGCAGCGCTGAAGTGACGGATGGTCAGGTCTCCCTGGAGGAGGTGGTGGCGGCCGACTCGGTGGTGCGGACCGCGCAGCAGCTCGGCATGGCCGGCCCGCTCACCGCCGCCCGGGTCTTCGCCGCGGCCCGCGGCGGCGACCCGACGGCGCTCCGCGCGGTCGAGCTGTCGGCCGAGCAACTCGCCTTCGCCGTCGCGGTGGTGGCCACCGTGATCGACCCCGAGGTGGTGGTGATCGGCGGCGGCCTCGGCCGCAGCGCGGACCTGCTGCTGCCGCCGCTGGACGAGGCGCTGCGCCGCAGCTGCGCGCTGCGGCCGCGACTGGTCGCCAGCGCACTGGGCGAGGACGCGGTGCTGCTCGGCGCGGTGGCGACCGCGCTGGACACCGCCCGGCTCGCGGTCTTCGAACGCCGCACCGCCGCCGGATAGCGGGGCCGGTGGTCGCCCGGGTGGGGTCTTTGGGCCCTACCGGCGGCGCGGCCCGCGGGCGGAGGCTCAAGGCAACGGACTGGACGGTGATCGGACGGCCGGCGGGCAGTCGGACGGCGGGCAGTCGAACCGGGCGGCCGGTCGGCGGCGAGGGACGGCGATCGGTCGCCGTAGACGGTGATCCGTGACGGTCCGTGGCGATCGATGGCGATCCGGCGAGGAGTGATCCGCGATGACCGAGACTGTGCGTGAGCCGGTGCAGTGGGGCGATGACCGTGAAGCCGGCGACGATCGCGAAGCGGCGTTGGGGGCCGACGAGTTGCTCCTGCTGGTGGAGGCGGCCGGGTTGGCGCCCTCGCTGCACAACAGCCAGCCGTGGCGGTTCCGGCCGCTGCCGGACGGCCCTGGCGTGCTGGTGTACGCGGACCGGGACCGGGCGGTGCCACTGGCCGACCCGGACGGGCGGGCGCTGATGGTGTCGGTCGGTGCCGCGCTGTTCAACCTGCGGGTCGCGGCCGCCCGGCTCGGCCGGCCTGTATGGGAGTCGCGGCTGATGCCGGGCGGCGGACCGGTCGCCGAGGTGCGGTTCGGCGAGCGCGGCGAGCCGTACGGCATCGGGGAGTTGGCGGCGGCGATCGGGCAACGGCACTCCAGCCGTGAGCCGTTCGCGAACCGCGACGTGCCGGAGGCGGTGATCGCGGAGCTGATCGCGGCGGCCGAGGCGGAGGGTGCCACGCTGGAGGCGCTGGAGGAAGCCGGGGCCCGCCGGGTGCTGGCGCTGACCGCCGAGGCCGAGGCGCGGATCGCCGCGGACGCCGCCCGCCGGGCCGAGACGGGGAGTTGGCTGCGCGGCGAGAGTGCCGCCGACGGCATCCCGGCCGCCGCACTCGGACCGCAGGACCACGAAGCCCACGTCCCGATGCGGGACTTCACCGGCCGCGGCCCCGTCCAGGCCCGGCGCTTCGAAGCCCTCCCGCAGGTGCTGACCGTCACCACCCACGGCGACACCGCCGCGGACTGGCTGCGCGCCGGCCAGGCCATGGAACGCGTCTGGCTGCTCGCCACCGCGCGCGGCCTGCGGCTCTCGGTCCTGCACCAGGCCGTCGAACTCCCCGACACCCGTTGGCGCCTGCGCGACCCCGAACACGGCGTCGGCACCGTCCAGCTGGTCCTGCGCATCGGCTACGGCCCGCCGGGCACCGCCACCCCGCGCCGCCCCGTCACCGACCTGCTCGGCTAACAGGCGAGCCGACCGGCCGGAGCGCCGGCGGTCGGTCGTGGCCTCCGGACGGCAGCGGGTGACACGAAAGAGTGAAGGCGGGCGGGGCGCCCGGGGGGGGGGGCGGTGAGGTGGCGGGGGCGTTGTGCGGTGGCGGGGTCGAGTCGGCGCAGGTGGGTCTTCTTGATCCA
>NZ_JBFAQR010000015.1:0-123423 GCF_040678815.1 Kitasatospora sp. NPDC049285
GACGGCAGAGGGCTGAGAGCCACACCCGACACCCCTGGGTGAGCCAACCTTACGAGTGGCTCGCTCATCCCAACCAACAACGTAGGGAGGGCTGAGCACCTCCGTGACCGCGAACCAGGACACCCACGGGGTGCGCGAGGTCGTCGTCATCGGCTCCGGCCCCGCCGGATACACCGCCGCCCTCTACACTGCCCGCGCCCAACTGCGCCCGCTGCTCTTCGGCAGCTCATATTCGTCGGCGGCTCCCTGACCACCACCACCGAGGTCGAGAACTTCCCCGGTTTCCCCGACGGCGTCGACGGCCCCGACCTCATGACGAACATGCGGGCCCAGGCCGAGAAGTTCGGCGCCGAGATGGTCGACGACGACCTCACCGGCGACGTCAAGCTGCTCACCGACTCCGAGGGCACGGTCCACCGCGCCAAGGCGGTGATCATCGCCACCGGCTCCGGCTAACGCAAGCTCGGCGTCGATGGCGAGGACAAGCTGTCGGGCCGCGGGGTGTCCTGGTGCGCGACCTGCGACGGCTTCTTCCTCGCTCTGGTCGCCGAGCTCGACGACAACGGGGCCCTGTGGCAGGGCGTGCTGATCTTCCCTATAACGTCAGCGTGTTGAGCTGGCTCTGTCCGGCCCAGGGGGCCCAGCGGTGGGCATGCGGGCGCCATTTGCTTGAATCCGCTGCATGACGGACTGGTCCCAGCTCAGCCACGCGTACGGCACTGCCCAAGACATCCCCGGCCTCCTCGACGCCATGAGCCCGGACCCGCACGATTCCTGTTGGAACGAGCTCTGGTCCGCCCTGTGCCACCAGGGCACGGTCTACTCGGCCAGTAACGCGGCGCTTCCGGCCCTGGCCGACGCGGCCCGGCGCTGGTCGCCGACGGAGCGGAGAGAACCGCTTTACCTGGCCGGTGCCATCGTCGCCAGCATCGACCGGCCCGACAACGGGGAAGATCCCTACGTGTCCCACTCCGCGGAGATCGCCGAGATGCGGGAGCTCACCGAAGAAGCCCTGCGAGATCCCGAGCTGGCCGAAGACCCACTCAACTACGTCCAGCTCCTGGGGACTTTGCTCAGCTTCGAGGGGATCGAGGTCTGGGGCGAGCAGATCGACGGCCTCAACGGCGAGGAGTACGAACTGCCCTGCCCTGCGTGCGAAGCCGAGAACTCGATCGTCTTCGGCGAACACGGCTACTTCTCGACCACCGACAGCCTGTACATGCTCCATACTCCCGCCAAGCAGTTCCCCCTCCAACCGCGGGATCCTTCGGCGATGCAGGGCCTGGCCGGCAGACTGCACAAGCGCATCCTCGCGGACGGCCACCCCGACCTCGCGCACAAGTTGACCTACGTCTTCGGTACGGCCCAATGCGCGGAATGCGGCAGACCCTTCGATGTCGCGGAAGCCGTCGTCGCCCGCTGGGGTGCCTGACAGGTCGACGTGACGGCACCCCCGGCTGGAGAACATCGCGAAACCACCGCCGACAAGCCGTCCGATTCGTGGCGGGGCGGGTGTGCCCGAGCCGGGCCAGACAAGCTGACTCGACAGGGAACTTGTTCTCCTTGGTCCGACTGCCTCACAACCTCGGTGAGCAGGAAGCCGTGAACCGGCTACGCAAGCCAGATGCTCATCACGTACTGCCGCTCGATCGGCGGGGAGGCTGGCCGCCTCACCGCGCAGCAATCAGTCCGGCTGCTGCGCGCCACCGTGCCCGTGACCTGGTAGCCGACGATCCCGAGAAGGCGGCGCGGCCCCGGCGCCTGCCCGCGACTGGGGTTCGCGGGGGCCACGGGGCCGCGCCGTTGGTCGGCTGGCTGCTGCTTTGCCGGCCGACTCGCGCCGCCGGGGTGTGTGCCTTCCCAGCCGATCAGGGCCAGCACCTCACGGTCCCGCTCCCCCAGGCGCGCCCACGCGGCGTACACACCGTCACGAGCGACCACCTGCTCCGCCACGTCCCGCACCGGCACCGGTGGTTCGGCCTCCCACCGCGCGGCCAGCCGCTCGGTGCGCTCCCGGCCGCGAAGATGATTGGCCACTACGTTCCGCGCCACCCCGTACAGCCACGGCAACGGCTCAGCCGGCACCTCCGCCCAGCGCCGCCACGCGACGACGAACACCTCCGCCGCCAAGTCGCCCGCGCTGTCGGCGCCCACCCGCCGGTGGGCATAGCGCAGCACCGCCGCATGATGCTCGCCGTACAGCACGCTGAACTCCTCAGCCGCACCCACCCTGCCCCCTTACCTCGGTCTCCACCCTGGATGTGTCCAGCACCTCCGCGATTCTTACGTCTGGAACACATCCTGATCAGCCACGCGCTGCTCGCCAAGTTCGACAAGGTCTCCACCGGCAACGGCCAGCTGCCCAACGTCATCGGCGCCCACCCGGCCGCCGCGCACGGCAAACCCTCCGACCACTCGCCGGTGCTCGCCACCTTCAACCTGAAGGCGATGCCGGGCACGGCCGCGTCGTCCGACTCGTGATCCACCTCGGCCGCATCGGCTGATCACCGCGCTGCAGCGACGGTCCCGGCCCTCGGCAAAAGAGAGGGCCGGGACCGTCGGCGTTTCTTGCGGGCCGCGCTCTACTTGCCCTCCGGACGTCCGGGACGGGCTCGCAGTGGGTCTGCTGGCGTGGTGTCAGTCGTTCAGCGGTCGCCTGCAGAGAGTGCTCGAGAGAATACTTTCGGTATGGCAACGAACAGACTGGTCCCACTCCCCGGATCTGCGCGCACGGCCGCTGCCGACGCTCGCCCCGTGGGAGCTGTGGACGATTCCCAGCTCATCGACCTCACCCTCGTCCTGCGGCGCCGGGCGGAGATTCCCGACTCCCTGGTCCAGGGCCCGGAGACGATCAGCCGGCAGGAGCTGGCCGAGCGGTACGGAGCGGATCCGGCCGACGTGGAGATGATCCGTCGCACGGCGCAGGAGCAGGGGCTCCGGGTCTCCGAGGTCGACCAGGGCTCCCGCCGGATCAAGATCAGCGGTCCGCTGGGCCGGATCCGTGCCGTGGTCGACCCGGGATCACTCGAAATGGTCGAGAGTCGGCACCCGGACGGCGGCGAGCTGGTCGCGCACCGGCAGCGCGAAGGCGAACTGCAGATCCTCGCGGACTGGCAGGACGCCGTGGTCGCGGTCCTCGGCATGGACGACCGGCCCCAGGCCAAGCCTCACATCCACCGACTCAAGCCGGCTGCGGCCCGCACGAGCTACACGCCGGTGGAGCTCGGCAAGATCTACAGGTTCCCTCCGAACACCGACGGCTTGGGGCACCACCTCGCCATCATCGAGCTCGACGGCGGCTTCACGCAGGCGGACCTCGACGCGTACTTCTCCGGTCTCGGCATCGCGACGCCCAGCGTGACGGCGGTCGGAGTCAACGGCGCCGCCAACAAGCCGAACGGTGACCCGAACAGCGCCGACGGCGAGGTGCTGCTCGACATCGAGGTCGCGGGCGCGCTCGCGCCCCGCGCCAAGCAGATGGTCTACTTCGCGCACAACACCCTGCGGGGCTTCGCGGACGCGGTCAGCGCCGCGGTGCACGCCACGACCACGCCCACCGCGGTCAGCATCAGCTGGGGCGCGAACGAGGAGCGGTGGACCAAGCAGGGCCGCGACGATCTCGACGCCGCCCTGGCAGATGCCGCCGCCCTCGGCGTCACCGTCTGCGCCGCGGCCGGCGACAACGGCAGCAGCGACGGCGAGGTCGACGGCAAGCCGCATGCCGACTACCCCGCCTCCAGCCCCGGCACCCTCGCCTGCGGCGGGACGCACCTGGATGCCGACCGGAAGACCGGCGCGATCCGGATGGAACGGGTCTGGAACAACGGGCCCAAGTCCGCGTCCGGCGGCGGCGTCAGCAAGTTCTACACCCAGCCCATCTGGCAGAACGGCGTCGGCGTGCCGAACGGCACCCCGGGCAAGCAGCACCTCGGCCTGCCCGACGTCGCCGCCGTCGCCGACCCCACCACCGGGTACGAGGTGCTGGTCGACGGCGAGCGCATGGTCGTCGGCGGGACGAGCGCCGTGGCACCGCTGTGGGCGGCCCTGGCCTGCCGTCTGGCCGAGTCCCTCGGCCGTCCGCTGGGCCTGATGCAGCCCCTGCTCTACGACGGCGCCACGGCCGGCGCCTCCCCGGTCGGGTTCCGGGACATCATCCAGGGCGACATCGGAGCCTTCACAGCCGGCCCCGGCTGGGACGCCTGCACCGGGCTCGGCGTACCGGACGGCACCGCGCTGCTCCAGCGGCTGAAGGCCGACAGCCCCGCCTGACTGGGCGTTTCGTCCCTGACCTGGCGCGGAACATGACCACCGGGTCAGGGACGAAACGCCCAGTAAGCGGGCGGTGCGTGACCCGAGCGGGTGCACGGTCGTTGCCACCAAAGGCACGTTCCGTCACCGCCCAGGCCGGGCCCGGAGACTGTCCGAGGGCTGGCTCACGGTGGGACGGTCGCTGGCATACCTTTGGAGCGATTGAGTTGTGAATGAGCGGACAAGCGGCGCCGGTTGGCCGGTCAGCGTGCTGGTGACGGGTGCGACCAGCGGGATCGGGCTGGCCACTGCGCTGCTCCTGGCCCGCAAGGGGCGGCAGGTGATCGGGACCGCCCGTTCCAAGAGCAAGGCCGACGCACTGGTCCGCGCCGCTCGCGCCCAGGGGCTGGTGTTGGACGCGGTGGTCATGGACCTGACCGACCCGGTGTCCTGCCGGGAGGCCGTTGCGAGGGCGGCAGATCTCACGGACGGTGGCCCCCACGCGCTGGTGGCCAATGCCGGCATTCCGCTGACGGGGGCGATCACCGAGCTGTCGGAGGACCGGATCCGTGAGGTGTTGGAGGTCAACCTCGTAGGCACGCTGCGGATGTGCACGCTGGTGTTGCCCGCGATGCGCCAGCGGGGCCGGGGCCGGATCGTGACCGTGTCCTCTGTCTCCGCGCGGATCCCGGCGCCGATGAACGGCTGGTACACGGCCAGCAAGCACGCGCTCAGCGCGGCGACGCACAGCCTGCGGATGGAGACCCGCCGCTACGGCGTGCAGGTGGTCCTCATCGAGCCCGGGACCGTCGCGACCCCGTTCTGGGACCGGGCGCAGGAAGATCTGTCCGCCCTCACCGCTGTCCACGCCGATGCTGGTGTCCACGACCGTGCCGCGAGCCTCTTCACCCGCATCCAGCGGTCGGCCGGCGGGCCACAGCCGGTCGCCCGCACCATTGTGGGGCTCACTCGTAGTAGCGCCGTTCCTCGACGACCTCGTCGGCCCCGACGCGGCCGCCGAGTCGGCGGCGTCGGAGCACGGTCGTGTAGGTGAGCAGGCCGAGGAGTCCTGCGAACATCAGGATCCAGCCCACGACATGGACGTTGACGCCGGACATGTGCCAGTCCACCCCGAAAGCCAGTACGGCGCCCAGAGCGGCCAGCAGAACGCAGCCACCGATACCCACGTTTCCTCACCCCAGTTCTGTCGTCGTGTCGGTTCTCTGCTGCCCCGGATTCGGGAATCGACACGGCCCGAGTCCGGGTCGGCCGTGCGGGGCGTCTCCGGCGTCTGGGCGTCGACGTCGTCGCCGAGGACGTCCGTCCCGCTCCGGCCGCGGTCGGTCGGTGGCCGGGAGGTAGACCGTCAGCGAGCGGGGCGCCTTGTCGAGGAGGAGGGTGTCGGCGGCGTGGACGACCTCGCCGTCGCGGGCGTAGTGCTCGGTGTCGTGGATGCCGTCGACGCGTAGGCGGGAGAGGGTCGCCGAGCGGTAGACCCGGGAGCGTGCGAGCGTGCCGGTGAGGAACGCCGCGACCAGGCGGGTGCGGGCGAAGGGGTGACTGCCGTCGACGATCCGGACGTCGAGGGCGCCGTCGGTGAGGTCGCGGCGGAAGCTCGGCGCGAAGCCGGGCGGGTCGTAGCGGCCGTTGCCCGCGAACAGCAGCCAGAGGCTGCGCTCCCGGCCGATGACGACGGCGCGGGTGGGTTCGCCCTGGGCGAGCACCCGGACCAGGCCGACGGCCAGGGCGGGCCACTTGCCGAGGCACCTCTCCAACGACTCGCGGGCGCGTACCAGTTCGGGGTAGACGCCGATGCTGAACGTGTTGAGGAAGTACGCCCGCCCGGCGTCGCCCGCGTCCTCGCCCCCGGCGCCCTTGGGGGTGATCCGACCGAGGTCGACCGAGCCGCTGTGGCCGTTGCGGACGGCGTCGGCGGTGTCCCGCACGGTGTGCAGGCCCAGGTCGGTGATCGCTATCCGGCGGTCGTATAGCCCCACCCGCCCGAGGTACTCCTCGCACTCCCCCGGTGGTCGCCCTGCCGGCCCGGGGGGGGCGGATGGGACCTCCGGCGGAGCAGGGAGCAAGCGCGAGGTGGACGGTGTGCCCGCGAGCGACGCGCAGTGTCCGGGCCGGCGCCGGGCGCCGACCGCTCGGGCGATGACGAGGCGTCAGGTGATCGGACGGACCGGTGTCCTGAGGGCCGCGTCTGCGGGAAGCGGCACGGGACTCGGAACCGAGCCCTGTCCACCGGTGAGCCGCACGGACCCGCAGGTCCCCTGCTGTCACCGCCGGGTGCCCCCGTTGACGGTCAGTCCTGGTCGGCCGCGCTGTCGATGGACGTGATCGCGGGCCGGCCGAGCAGGGCGGTGTCCTCGTGGAAGCCCGCCGCGGCCAGGGCACGGGAGGCGAGCGCCAGGGCCTCGTGCTCGGCGGCGCGGCTGTCCTCCGCCGTCACCTCCAGGCGAAGGGTGAAGGTCGACCCGCCGTCGTTCAGGGTCAGCAGGTCCAGGTCCTGCGGATCCGTGCCGACTTCCTGTGGGTCGTTGCCGTGCAAGGCGCTGAGCAGCTGCGTCCTGGCAGCCTCGGTGACCTCCTGCTTGAACGTGCCGGGCAGGGAGACGACGAAGTCGGTCATGGCTACGGCCTGACGTCGGGGCGACGCGCTCGTGGCGTCGGGACGCGGTGGCGTGCAGCTGCGGGTGCAGCTGGCGTGCGTCTCTCCTCGATCGTCACACCGAAAAGCCGGGGTGGGCAGCGGCTGGAGTCCCGCTCGGGCCGTCAGGTCCGCTCGTCACGGGCGCGGAGACCGCCGAGCCCTCCGCGCAGAACGCGCGGCCGGCCGATCGTCCGGCACGAGTCGAGGGGTGGTACCGGACGGCCCGGCCACGAGGATTGACCCGGGTTCGAGGGGGAAGGCGTGGCGCAGCCCCATCCCCTCCCGATCGGAGTGAGCCCGATGACGCAGGTCGAGGAATCGATCGAGATCGCCGTCCCCCTCTCGGTGGCCTACAACCAGTGGACGCAGTTCGAGGACTTCCCGCTGTTCATGTCGAGCGTCGAGCGGATCGAGCAGCGATCGCCCGACCTGACCCACTGGGTGGTCAGGGTCGGCGGCACCACGCGGGAGTTCGACGCCCGGATCACCGAGCAGATCCCGGACGAGCGGGTCGCCTGGACCACTGTCTCGGGTGACCTGCACCAGGCCGGCGTGGTGACCTTCCACCGACTGGACGAGGGCAGGACGAAGGTGATGCTGCAGCTCGCGCACAAGCCGCACGGCCTGGTCGAGACGGTCGGCGACTGGCTCGGCTTCATCCACCGTCAGACCACCGACGACCTGCGGCACTTCAAGGACTACATCGAGTCGCGCGCAGCGGAGACCGGCGCCTGGCGCGGCCAAATCTGATCCGCCACCGCGAGCCGGCCCAGCACCGGCCTCACCCGGTACCGCTCGCCGGAGCGGCGCACCTGCTGGTCGCGAACACCGGCCGGTGGCCACAGAGCCGGTCGAACCGGGACGGCGGTCTGGTGGACGGTGGAGCCGTTGGCGGGCCGGGTGCCCACAGACGGTGAGCCCCGCGCCGCGCGCACTCCCTCCGACACCAGCCGTCCGCCGGAGCTCGCGGTCCGGGAGAGGGCCGAACTCGGCCTCGCGCACGGCCGGTTGCTGCCGGGCCAAGGCGGCGCCGATGCGCCGTACCGGTCGGGCGGCGGCCGGCCCCGGGCTACCGGAGCACGCCCCGAGGCCCGGTCCGCGAGGGCGGGCCGGGCCTGCGGTGGGCACGTCGAGCAGGGGGCGGGTGGCCAGGAGACCGGCACCCGGTCCGGGGCCTGGACCGTGGGGCCGTGGCGCGGGGTGGGCCGCAGCGGCCACCAGAGGGTGCGGCCCAGGAGGGCGGCCACGGCGGGGACGAGGACCAGCGAGAGGACGACGGCGGAGAGCAGGATACCGAGCGTCATCGCGAAGGCGACCTGCTCGCTGCCCGGGATGGTCGCGAGGGTCGCGAAGGAGCCGGCCAGGACCAGGCCCGCCGTGGCGATCGCCGGGCCGGTGTGGCGGACGGCGCGGGCCACCGCGCCGCCGACCGGCCCGGGGCGCTGCACCGGCCACCCCGCCGCCGCCTCGGCCGCCGACCCTCGCGATCGGAGCAGGAGCAGCAACATGGCCCCTCGATGCGCTGTTGGCCGATCGAGTGCGGTTGCTGGGCACCAGCCACCCACACACCGTCGCCGTCGGATACGCGCGTGCCGACTGGTGGTGGGAGGCCAAGGAGCGAGACCGCGCCAACTGGTCTTTATCCCGTCCCACAGGTGGCCACGCCGCATGTAATGACGGCGGCGGGCTCGGAGTACGGAGAGGGGGCCTACTCGTAGCGGCGGTCGCGTCTCTGTGTCAATTGGGGCGGTCGTCCACCGGTGCCACGCATTCCGCCCTGCCCAGGTCCTGACAGGGAAGCGGGCTACCAGCCGGTGGGCCGATCGGTGCGTCGCCGACCACGCTGATCGCGAGGACGAGGTCATGGGCTCCCGAGCCGGCGCAGCGGGTTTCGGTCTGGATGGCCGTGTTGGTGAGCCGGCGAGGCTCGGGGAGTTCGAGTAGCGGGCGCAGTTGCTGTCGGGCCCAGGCTGCGGCGTGGTGTTGGTCGAGGACGTGGGAGAGGTGGACCGCGGTGTTGTAGAGGTGGATGTGGCTGGGTTCGCGTTCGGCGATGGTGAGAGCACGGGCTCCGTCCTGGTAGGCGGTGGCGGTCTCGCTGAGGGGAAGCGGACGGCTGCCGCCGAGGTAGCGCCGGGCGCGCTGTGCGTGAGGGCGACAAGGTCGCTGATGGTCTCGCGGCACTGCTGGATGGTCGAGGGGCGCTGTGTGCGGGGGACTTTGAGGATGAACGTGCGGACGGTTTCGGTGTTCAGGGTGCCGGGGCCGAGGCCTGCGGCCGCGTTCTTGGCTGCGCTGACCTGGCCAGCCATCAGGAGGCCGAGGACGGTGTCGCTCAGGAGGTCTTGGCCGTGCTGAATGTGGGTCCGTCCTTGTTCGGCTTCTTCGATCGTCAGGCGGGCGGCCAGCAGGTCTAGGACACGCGCCATGGCAGCGCCGGTCTCGGGACAGAAGTCGGTGCTGGCCACCGCGAGGACCGGAGTGGGTTTGGGCGATGCTCTCCGTCCCCCTGTGGCGGGGGCCTGTCCTCGTGGGCTCGCTCAGCCTGCTCGCCCCGGACGCGTGTCTGCAGCGGCGTGCTGAGCGTCTCTCCGACGTGACGATGGACGCCGCCGCGGCCCTGTCCCGGCGGCTCGAGCACTCCCGGACGGTGCGTCAGACCATGCCGATCCTCCAGCAGGCCGGCTGAAGTCGTCTCTCGGGGATTCCGATGAGCCGCTCAGTCCCCATCGCCCTGGCGCGTCAGGCAGCCGGAGACCGCATCGCGATCGCCTACCGCTCCACGCCGCCAGCCGAGGGATTCCTGCCGGTTCAGTACGACACCGCGCAGGACAGCGAGGTCGGTGACGCGTTCCTCGTGATCGCGAAGAACAGGACCCGGTCGACGTCGGTATCGAACGCCGGACCACCAAGGACAGGCTCCTGCTCACGCTTCCGAGAACGACTTCACAGAAGATCACCCACGCGGCCCCTGGCATGACCTCAGGCCGGCTGCATCACCGGACAGGTCCCTCGCCGTCGACGGCGGACCGCCCACGGGGCACTGAACTGAGGGGCACTGAGCTGATGCGCGACAACCGTCCTCCCGCAGGCGCCTGCACGACGGACACTACGAGGCAACGCGAGGAGTCGGCCATGGTCTGAGGCATCGTGCGGCCCGCTGGCTGGGCCGCTGGGCTGCCGCCCGGCAACCGGTGTTACCGGCACCGGAACCCGACGGCACGCCACCGACCACCACCCGGATCGACGGAGCCAGCGCTCACGTCGTTCCGGTGATGGACCGGCCGGCCGTCCTCCGTGAGGACCTGCCGCCCGGTGTACCGCCCGTCCCCGGGCGGGTCCAACAGGCGATGCCACCCCCGGGAGCAGCAGCGCGCCCCAGGGATCGTGCTGCCTCCACCTCCAGTAGAGACCCCTCGATGATGCCTGACACCATTCCGGCGTGTCACGCGGTTGCAGGGGCGCACAGGCGCGCCCCCGCGATCCGTGACACACCGTCAGACCACCCTGCCCCGCCCGCGAAAGGCGACACCGCCCGGCCCGCGATCGGCCTCGATCCGCTGCGCCTCGACCGTGCGACGCGCCGGCGGCTGCGGACGGCCGTCCTCGCCGTTCTCCGCTCGCCTGCGGCCGCAGGCCTGACCGACACCGACCACCTGCTGCGCGTGGTCACCCTCGCGAAGTCCGAACTCGCCCGGACCTGCGCCGCCACGACGACAGCCCCCCAGATGGGCCGCTGGCTCGGGGTGAGCGCCTCCGCGGTCCACCAGTCACTGGCCCGCCAACGCGCAGCATCGACCCTTCTGACGCGCCGACGGTTCAGCGACACCGGCACGGTCAGCGGCCTCCACATCGGTATACCGGAGCATGTCGACGCCGTCCGCACGCGCGACCACCATCACCCGCTCGCTCTCGACCGACCGTCGCTGGCGACCCTGCTCCGCCTCATCGAGCGCCTCTTCGCCCCAGGCTGGCACCACCCCGACAGGCCGGACACTCCCCCCGGCCTGCTGGCCGCACGCACGGGCCGCGGCGCGGCCACCGACCGCCTCGCACTGCTGCTTCTCGTGCTCGAGGCACGGCCGAGCGGGCGGGTCCGGCTGTGCGCCGGACGCGTGGGCAGGCGCGGTCGCGCGGCGGCCACGCTCGCCCGCCTCCTGGGTAACGGCTGGACCCCGGCCGGCGCGGCCGGCATCCTCCGGGCGCCTCCAGAACGCGGGTGCGATCCGGCTCGTCCGCCAGAGCGCTGCGAACCGCCTGCGGCACCACGGCGGAATCGAGGTGCCGGCCGTCGCACAGGCACGGGCAGCACTGAATGCCGCGCAGAAGCGCCACGCCGGCTCCGATCCCGACACCGCCGCTCCTGCACGGCGGCGGTCCACCCGAAAAAGGACATCCTGTCCCGCGTGGAGCGCGGGACTGACGAGGCCTTCGAGTCGCTGGTGTTCGGCAACTTCGATGGGCGTCGCCCTCACCGGCGCCGACCTGGAGGTGCCGCCCGAGCACGCCCGCGCCGCCCGGTTCGGCCTGACCGCGCTGCTGCCCGCCACCCCGACAGGCATCGCGGCCTGTCTGGCCGTCACCCCGACCGCCCGGCGGACATGCTGACGGTCCATCGGTTTCGGATTGGCCTTGGACCGCGGCCGCGCCCCTGCCGTACGTTTCGGCCCATGCGCATCCGAATCGTCGACGCCTTCACCGATCGTCCGTTCTCCGGGAACCCGGCCGGGGTGGTGCTGCTGGGCTCCGAGGGCTTCCCCGCCGACTCCTGGCTCCAGCAGGTCGCCGCCGAGGTCAACCTCTCCGAGACCGCCTTCGCCCACCCCCTCCCGCCCGGCCGCGACGCGGACTGGGCACTGCGCTGGTTCACGCCCCGCACCGAGGTCGACATCTGCGGTCACGCCACCCTCGCCACCGCACACGTCCTGAACGCCTCCGGCACGGTCCGCTTCACCACCCGGGGCGGCATCCTCACCGCCACCACCGAACCCGACGGCACGATCACCCTGGACTTCCCCACCTCCTCGCTCACGCCCGTCGACGTGCCCGCCGGCCTGGCCGAGGCGCTCGGGGCGCAGCCGGTCGCCGTCCACGACACCTCTGCCGCCATGGGCGACCTCGTGGTGGAACTCGCCGACGAGAAGACCGTGCGCGAGCTCACCCCCGACCTCGCCGCGCTCGCCGCCGCGCCCCTCTCCGCCCGGGGCGTCATCGCGACCGCCCTGGCCGACGACCCGGACGGCGCCCACCAGTTCGTCTCGCGCTGCTTCTTCCCCGCCATCGGCATCGACGAGGACCCGGTCACCGGCAGCGCCCACACCGCCCTCGCCCCGTACTGGTCCGCCCGGCTGCACCGCGACGACCTCACCGGCCGCCAGGGTGGCGCCCGCACCGGCCTGGTCCGCACCCGCCTCCACGGCGACCGCACCCTGCTCACCGGCCGCGCCGTCACCGTGATCGACGGAGAACTCCACGGCTGACCCGCCGGGCCCGTTCCGTTTGACCGACTCTGAAACCGCCCACACATCGGATCAGCGGGCCGCGACAGGGCGACCGCAGACGGCAGCCGCCCGTCCCGGCAACGGCGGACGGCACCGGGGACCCTGCCTCGGGAAGTCAGCCACGCCGCGCGGACCCTCGAGGTCAGGGAGCAGACCGCCCGACCCGGCGGCCCTGGTGGTGGGTGTGCTGGTCGTGGCGGCGGCGGCCGTGGTGAGGGTGGCGGCGCTGTGCCCCGGGAGCCGGGCTATCTTCTCGCCATGGAGCCGCTGACGTTCGACTACGAGAGCCTGCATCTGCGCGTGGATCGGGGAGTGTTCGAACTGTTCGCCAGGGGCAGCTCCGAGCTTCGGACGCCGCTGCGGTGGCTCGGGGTGCTGGTGCATTACAAGAAGCCCGACCGGCCCGGCGAGTTGTTCATCGGCACCGTACGCGACCCGAACACCGCGCTCTACGGCACCGACCGGGCCGCCTTCTGGTACAGCACCACGCCCGAGTTCCGGGTCCCGCTCCACGAGGAGCCGTTGTTCCGCGCGTACTTCACCGAGGTGGCCGCGCTCGCCGACCGGCGGGTGGTCTGAGAGGGAAGCGGCGGAGCCGAAGGTTCCAGCACGACGCCTGTACATTCCAGGTCCGGAGCTCGGCACGCTCCCGTAGATCGGCTCGCCCGGACCCTCGGCGATACCGAAGTCCGGCCGGGTCCGCCCCGCTCGACGCACCTCGGCGTACACCGTCACCCAGGCCAGCGGGTAGCGGTACGGCCCGATGACGTCGCTGCGCCGGAAGACCTCGACGATCCCGCGGTCGACCTGGTGTTCTTCCGGCACGAGATCCCGGCCACCGACGTGCGCCTCTACCGCGGCTTCTTCACCGAGCCCGCCCACCTGCCCGACCGCCCGATCGCCTCGTAAGGCGGACCGGGTCCGATCGGACCACGGCGGTGGCGTCCTCGGCATCCGGCTCCGCCGCCGCGACCCGCTCGGCGAGCGGGTCGCGGCAGGCGCGCGGAGTGGACGAGCTGGCGGCGCCGGGAGCAGGGCCTCGCACGGTTCCCCCGCCGCCGCCCCGCGGCCGGCCGAGGCCGACTACCGGGGAGCCGTCGGCAGCCCCTGTCCTGCTGGAGTTGGCGGCCGGCCGGCCGTGGCTGGCTGAGCGGCGCAGCGTTGGCTGGGCGGTGTCGGCCGTGGGGTCAGAGCGGTGTGCCGGCGAGGATGATCTCGCTTGCGCTGGTCCAGGGTCCACGGTTGCCGGCTTCGGTGAGGGCGCGTAGGCGCAGGAAGCGACCGGCGGTGGTAGGCAGTTGGGCGGACTTGCGCATGGCGGTGTCGGCGAACGTGCCACCCGCCACCGGAGCGCCCCAGGCTGTGGTGGTCCTTCCGAGAGTGGCAGGTGCATTCCCGCTGTTCAGACGAAGGGTGGCAAGGACGGGGAGCAGCGTCCTTCTCCGGCGGAGGTTCCGGCATGCGACGGGCGCAGGCGCACCGGGTCAGGCTCTGGTGGGCCCTGGGGTCGCCGCCCCGCCACGCCTGGCCGGGGCCGCGGACCTGGGATCGGGCGGGGTCACGTGCCGGCGTCGGGCTCCTGGTCTTGCCGGGAGCGGGCGCGGAGTTGTTCGTTGAGGCGCAGCGCTTCTTCGAGTTGGTCTTCGAGGATGATGATGCGGCAGGCGGCTTCGATGGGGGTGCCCTGGTCGACGAGGTCGCGGGCGCGCATGGCGATGCGTAGTTGGTAGCGGGAGTAGCGGCGGTGTCCGCCGTCGGAGCGCAGTGGGGTGATGAGGCGGTGTTCGCCGAGGGCGCGTAGGAAGCCGGGGGTGGTGGCGGTCATCTCGGCGGCGCGGCCCATGGTGTAGGCGGGATAGTCGTCGTCGTCGAGCATGCCGGGTGTGTCGGGCGTGTCGTAGCGGGCCGTGGTAGTCACTGCACCTCTCTGGTTCTCGGGGAGAACGCGTCGAGGGGCCCCGGGGCCATGTCGGCTCCCGGGGCCCCGAAGGGGAAACAACACCATCTACCGGCCTGGGCCGGTCCTGTGACTTCCGCACTGCCCCTGGGGGGTGTGCGGGGATCGCGTATGCGTGACCGGAAACCACCGTCCTTGGATTGGGGTCTGCGGTGTCCGCCCGGGCTGGTCCTCACGGGCCGGGCGATCCTGATGGCGCTTGCGCCCTCCGTTCGTCCTCTGTACTGACCTGTCATGTTGCGTACTGCTGGTCCTGCACCCCGCCAGTAGGTTCCGTCGGCCGTCCTGCGCTTGCTCTGGCCTGGAACTCCCCTGCCGGGCCCTCGGCACGCGCGCCCGCAGTCTGGGCGCCTTCACCGAGGTCGTGCCGGTCTCGCGACTGCTGGTACCGCACTCGCCGAACTGCACACTGCTCGAGACCGTCATCGGCAGCCCCTGATACCTGCGGGCCGCCCGCTCCGGCAGCCAGCCCCGTCGCCGCCCTGCACCTGCCTGGCTTCGGAACTCCACTGCCGGACCGACCTGCGAACTTCCGTCCAACAATCCGGCCAGTTCATGTCTGGCCGGTATCGCCGACTTCTTCCAACGAGAGAAACGTTAGACCCGCCCGCGAGCAATGTCTACTCCGGCGAGGACAGATATTTCCGTGCCTGCGGGTGAGGTAGTCTCCCGCTGCGCGGCGGCGCCACCCCCCGAGCCGCCGCCGCGCGCCGAGCCATCGAGCAGCACCGCGCAGGGAGGCGGCAGTGGAAGACGTGGTGTCCGCAGCACCGCAGACGGCCCGGGAGGGGCAGGCGGCCTTGATCGAGGCGATCACCGAGGCCGTGCACGACGGCGACGACCGCACCGTCCGCCGCCTGCTGGCACGCTTCGCCGAACTGGCCACCGTCGCCGACCTGCACGTCCTGCGCGACGCCCTTCCCCTCCGGCCGGCACAGGCGCAGGCGGCCCCGCCGGAACCCACTCGCGGGACAGCTCGACCGGGTGCGCACGACGATCCCACTCCCGATACCGCGGCGCGCGGCGCGCTCGTCCTGCCTGGTCGGGACGGCGGAGCCGGTGCCCGCCCGGTGGACGGGCTGCGCCACGGCGCCGGTGCCGGCCGGTACCCGGCCTGACCGGCCCGATCGCACCTGGCCCGAGGCGGAGGCGACGGCACGACCGCTGGGCGTCGCCCGTGCCGGAGCGGGATTCAGGAGCACTGCGGCGTCGGCGCTGCCGGATCGGACAGGGCTACGCTGATCTATGACCACAGACGGGGCGTTGATCGGGATCCGCGCCCTGCGGGATGTCAACGCGGTGCTGTCCGCTCTGCCCGGTGATTCCCCGGACCCGGCAGTCGCCGGTGCCCGCGAGGCGTGCGACTGGGCAGTCGGGCGCCGGCACGACGGTCCGGTCACCCACGCGGAGCTGCCGGGGTCACTGCCAAGCCTCGTCCAGTTGGACAGCGAACGACGCGCCGCCTGGCGAACCGTGGAGGAGCCCCTCGCCGGGCGCAGGCAGCGCCGCCGCGCGCTCGGGGTCGCGCGGGCCCTGACATGGCTGGTCGACGTCTCAGCCGCTCCGCCCTGAGGACCGCGGCGCCGTCCGTTCAGGCGGCGACCGCCAGGTCGGCGCGGCCGAACAGCAGTGCGTAGCCGCGGGGCAGGTGGGCGAGGACGCGGTCGGTGAGTCGGTCGCCGGCGAGGGCGGCGAGGGCGGCCAGGACGGAGGAGGCGTCCCAGCGGGCGCCCGCGAGGCTGGTGTTCAGGGCGCGGGCGACGGCTTCGACGAAGGCCGGGGCGGTGACCGGCTGGGGCAGCGGGATCTGCGCGGCGAAGACCGCGCGGGCCTGCTCGGGCAGGGCTGCGGCCAGGTCGCAGCGTTCCTCTCCCGTGAGCTGGCCGCCGAGGACGGCCAGGACGGCGGTGAGGACGCGCTCGGCCTCCTGGTCGGTGGTGTAGCGGCCGAGGGTGCGGACCTGCTGGAGGAAGAGGCGGTACCGGGTCATGGCGGTGGCCTTCCGGGCTGGCGCCGGTCGGGCGGGCGAGGCGGCGCGGATGGATGGTCAGGGGCGGTGGCCGGGCTGGGGCCGGCCGAACAGGAGGTCGTAGCCGGGCGGCAGTTGGAGCAGGACCTGCTCGGTGAGGCCGTCCCCGGCCGCGTCGGCGACCGTGGACAGGACTGCGCCGATGTCCCACAGGGCCGTGGTCTCGGTGGCACCTTCGATCCAGGCCGCGGTCGCGCGCACGAACCGCTCCGGGCTGAGCGGCTCGGCGGCCTGCAGCGGATTGAGCAGGACCAGGGCGAGGGTTTCCGGTAGACGGGCAGCCAGGTCGGCCCGGACGCGGCCGACCAGGTGGGCGCCGAGCAGGGCCAGGACGACACGCGCCGCCCGCTCGGCCTCCTGAAGGGTGTCGTACTCACCGCGCTCCCGGATCTCCTCCAGGAACGCCTCCCATCGAAGAGTCACCGCGGTTCTCCCTCCGTTCCACGGCACCGGCGCGAACACCGTCGGCGCCCGGTCAGGGCTCGACGGTCAGGCGCCGGTGCAGACCGGTGAGCCTGAGCAGCCGAACCACGCAGCCGCCGGCCCCGCGCAGGACCAGGCGCGCGCCGCACCGCTCGGCCTGGTTGCGGGCCCGGACCAGGGCGCCCAGGCCCGCGCAGTCCATGAACGTCACCCCCGACAGGTCGAGTACGACCTCCCGCCGCTCCGTCAGGGCTCGGGCCAACTCCCTGTGCAGGCCTGGCGCGGTGTCCAGGTCGATCTCCCCGCACGCCCGGACCACCACGGATTCGTGTTGTCCCTGGTCGTCGCGCATGGCGGCCTCCGCTGTCAGCCCGGCCCGCGCGGTGTGGAACGGCTTGGACCACGGGCCGGGCGGTGGAGCCGGCCGGGGTGGCCGTCCCGCACGGCCGGGGGGTGAGCGGTGCGGGACGGCGGACCGGGGCCGGTCAGGCCTGGATCTGCTTGCGGTCGCCGCTGCTGCGGCTGATCGCGATCTTGCGGGGCTTGGCCTTCTCGGCGACCGGAATCTTCAGCGTCAGCACGCCGGCGTCGTAGTCGGCGCTGATCCCCGCGGGGTCGAGGGTGTCGGAGAGCATGACCTGCCGGGAGAACACGCCGAGCGGACGCTCGGACAGCTCCCACTTCACGTCGTCGCCCTGGCGGTGCGGCCGGCGCTCGGCCTTGACGGTCAACATGTTCCGCTCGACGTCGATGTCGATCGCGTCCGGGTCCACGCCGGGAAGATCGAAGCAGATCACGTACTCGTCACCGGCGCGGTAGGCGTCCAACGGCATCGGCGTCGGCCGCGACCACGTGCCGGTCGTGCCCAGGAACTGCTGGGTCAGACGGTCCAGTTCACGGAACGTATCGGTGCGCATCAGCATCGTGAAACACCTCCACTGATCGATGGGTGCCAGTGCGCTTTCACCTGAAACCGTTCTAACATGTCATCCATCCGATGACAAACACCCGAGTCGCCGAAGGAGTGACACGCATGGGCAGACGGTCCGACACACCCACCACCAGCGGCACCCCGCCCACGGGACCGGCGTCCTTCCTCGCCGCCGCCGCCGCGCTAGCCGCCATCGACGACGCCGTCCGCACCGCCCGGAACACCGCCCCGCCCGAGGCCGGCGCACCGGACGACGGACCGGAACCCGCCCTGGCCGCCCTGCTGCTGCTGCGCGAACTGCGCGCCGAACTCGCCGGCTGGGAAGCCGGCCTGGTCGACGCCGCCCGCGCCGAGGGCGCCACCTGGGCCGACCTCGCCCACCCCATGGGCGTCGCCAGCCGCCAGGCCGCCGAGAACCGCTACCTGCGCCTGCGCCCCGCAGGCGGCGCCTCGGCCGACACGGAGACCGGCGCCGAACGGGTCAAGGCCGTACGCGACCGCCGAGCCGCCGACCGCGCCGTCACCGTCTGGGCCCGCGACAACGCCGCAGACCTGCGCGTCCTCGCCGCGCAGATCGCCACCGCGTCCGGCCTCGCACCCCGGGCCCGTCCCGCCGTCGCCGCGCTCACCGCCGCCCTCGGCTCCACCGACCCGGCCGACCTGGTCGCGCCCCTCACCGAGATGCGCCCCCACCTCGCCGCCGCGCACCCGGACCTCGCCGACCGCCTCGACGACTTCACCGCCCGCACCGACCGACTCCGCCATGACAGCGACCAACGACGCATCTGACCCCCGCACCACGGCCGAGGAACGCTGGCGGCACATCGAAGACCGGCTCGCCGCCATCGAGCACCGGATCCGCGAACACGGCAATGCAGCCGTCGCCGCCGCCGACGCCCACCTCGCCCGGCTCGCAGCGATCCGCCACTCCCTCGCCCACCGCCCCTGGCCGCCACACTCCCCGACCCCTGCCACACCGCCGCAACCCGCGCAAGCCCCCGTCGAGAGCCCACCCGCAACGGTCGGCCACCAGCGCGCACGGACCGTTCCGGACGAGTCGGCACAACCCGGTGCGGCCGACAGCCACCCGGCGGCCATCCCGGTACCCGCGTGACACCGATTCCAGAACGGCTCGACCGCGACGCCGGGAGCACGGCCGGTCGGAACCCGCCGGCGGCAAGCGAGGCCGCGGGGACAGGTCATCGACGAGAACCCCGCCCGCGCGCCGAGCGGACGGCGAGGAACCCACCACGTCCCCGATGAGAAGGAGGACACCGACGGCAAGGAGGAAGAGCATGCCGTGGACGACGACACCGACGACACCCAGCACGATCGCCACGATGACGACCACGAGGAAGGGAACCGTCACACGGCTCCCTGCGCGAGACGGGGGCGTTCAGCGGCGGGCGAGCTGGCGCTCCCCGCCGGCGCCCGGCTGGTAGTCCAGGCCGTAGTGCCGAAAGACGGCTTCCTCGTCGCCGGCGGGCAGGACGTCGTCGGTGCCGATCGCCGGGCAGTCCTTCACCAGCGCCTTGTCGTAGACCACCTTCACGTACCCGGGCCCGACCGAGGCGCCGTCGAGGGGCACGAACACCAGGCGGTGCCGCGTAACCAAACCCACCTGCACGGTGGCCATGGCCGGCTCGTCCGTGCTGGTGTCCACGTAGACCGCCTCCATCGTGCCGATCTTGTGACCGCCCGCATCGACGACGTCGTGCGTGCGCCACTCGCGGATGTCGCCTACCTGGATCACCGTGACTCCCTCGCGCCGCCCCACCCCGGCACGTCCCCGTGCCGCCATCACCGTCCGGTCGCGACACCACTCGGTGGCTGCGACCTCTGCACTCAGTACCTGGACACGTACCAGCCTGCCCCCGCACGAGCGCGGACACCACCAGAGCCACACTGGCGCGAATCCCAATCTCCGTCGACACCGGGAGATCGTGTGCACCGGCCCACAGGCGCGCGTGTTCAGCCGGCGCGGGCGTCGATCGGCAGCCACCAGCTCGGGAACTGGCTCGTCTCCCGGCGCGCCGCGGCGGAGGTGCCCGAGGCCAAGCCCGGGGCCCTCCGCCCCGGAGCGGCGACGGGCATTGGAGGAGATCGACCCGAGCTGGTGCCCGGCGTGGCCGATCAGGTGGCGGTCGCCGCCACCACCCTGCTGTGTCGTCGGTAGCGTCGTCGACCTTGCCGATGTGGCCGTCACTGGCCTCGACCCTGTAGCCGGTCAGACCGGTGCCGGGCGTGTGGAGCGATTCGGTGCTGAAGCCCCACATTTCAGAGATGGTGTAATCCTTCTCCTCCCCCGGGTGGTCGGCCGCCCGCGGCCGCACGAGTGCATGGCGCTCGCGCGACCGGGCCGTCACCGCTTGAACGCGTCCTTCGCCTTGGCGCCGGCCTGCTTCGCGTCGCCCTTCATCTGGTCGGCGCGGCCCTCTGCTTCGAGGCTGCGATTGCCGGTTGCCCGTCCGACGGCCTTCTTGGCGCCGCCCTTGACCGTTTCGGCCTTGTGAGCGGTCTTCTTGCCGATACCCATGATGGTTCTGTCCTTCCTCTGCACGTCGGTGTGCGATCAGCCGGAGTCGCCGTCGCGTCCCAACAGGTGGGGTCTGCGGTGCCCGTTGGCGGGTGACGCCTCGCCAGCTCCGAGCGGTACGGCTTCCTGCTGGCGCATCGGGCCGGTCCTTGTCCCGGCGGTCTGCTCGTGGGCGCGGTGCGGTCCGCCGTCGAGCAGGTCGTCGCGCTGCTCGGTGAGGACGTTCCGCTGCTCGGTGAGGGCGTCACGCTGGTCGGTGAGCGAGTCGCGCTCCCGGGAGAGACTGTCCCGGTCGTCGGCGGCTGCGGTCGCCTCCACGCGGGCGGCGTCCCGCTCCTCGACCGCGGTGTCGCGGTCCTTCGTGGCCGCGTCCGTTTCACGGCGGGAGTCGCGCAGCCCGTGCCGGGCGGTGGCACCGCGCCGCGAGGTGCGACGTGCTCCGGCGAGCAGGAGGCCGAGGCCGAGCATGGCTGCCGCACCCACGATGATGCCGAACAGGAACAGCGTCCCGGTGGAACCGGTGAGCTGGTGGCCGAACACCGTGAAATTGCTCGTCAGGTCGTGCGCGGCGCCGGTGTTGGTGAAAATCCCGGCCAACGCGACGACGGCCGCGGCGATCAGGACGAAAAGTCCGAGAACAACAATCATGACTTCACTCCAGAAGATCTACGGCGTATACCTACAGCTAACTCCTGAAGTAGACTGAAAGATACACCGTAGGTCTACAAACTTTATGTCGGCCACCGGTGACCCCTAGCGACGGAAGGTGCCGAGATGACCACTCCACCGGCGATCCCGGCAGTCGAGGAACGCGACGCACCGACGGACAACAGGCTCAGCCGGGAGCGGGTGCTGGCCTGCGCACTGGAGATCATCGACCGCGAGGGCGTCGAGCGGATGTCCATGCGCCGCCTGGCCCGCGCCCTCGGCCACGACCCGATGAGCCTGTACCGCTACGCGCCCAACAAGGCGGCCCTGCTCGACGGCGTCACGGAGACCGTCCTCGCCGAACTCCGCGTCGACCCCACCGACCCCGACTGGCAGGGCCAACTACGCTCCCTCGCCCGACAGTTCCGCCGCATCGCACTCGCCCACCCGCACGTCGTACCGCTCCTGGTCACCCGGCCCCTCGCCACCCCACTGGCCCTGCGCCCGCTCGGCACGCTCCGACCCCTGGAAGCCACCCTCGACTTACTCACCCGCGCCGGCTTCACCGACACCGGCGCCCTCCACGCCTACCGCGCCCTGTTCGGACTGCTCAACGGCCACATCCTCAACGAACTCCAGGAACTGGTCGACAACCCCGACGAGACCGACGCCCTGCTGCGCCTGGGCCTATACCGGCTACCGATCGCCGAATTCCCGCACCTGCGCAGCCTGGCCGACACACTGCTCGCCTACGACGGCGCGGCCGAACTCGAACGCGGCCTCGACATCCTCTTCACCGGCCTGACCACCACGCCCCCATAGCGCCCCTGCACAGAAAAATGGGGCCGGAAGCGTCGACCGCCGAGCGAAAGGAAAAGGAACGATCCCCGCCCAAGACCCGGAAAGGGAAAGCAGCACATTCCCCGCCGCAGATCCTGACGGAGAATCACACCAGGGGGAGCAGAAAAACGGAGCACACCATGATCGTCCTCGGAGTCATCCTCCTCCTCATCGGACTCATCGCCGGAATTCCCTTCCTGTGGACCATCGGCGCCGTCGTCGCCCTCATCGGCGTCACCCTGCTGGTCATGGGCGCAGTCGGCCACGAGGTCGCCGGCCGCCGCCACTACTGGTGACCACGGACGCCCACCTGCGCCCGCCGACACCGCACCAGAGCCGTTCCCACCCCATCAGGGTGGGAACGGCTCGTATTCCGGGCCACCCCGGGTGTGATCCGGTTCCCGTTCCCGTTCCCGTGGCCGGTCGAGGCGGCGCCGGCCCGGCCGATCGAGGTCCTACGTGAGCGCGCCCAGGGCGAGCTGGTGCAGGCGAAGTGGGAGGGGACCGCCTCCTTCACGGACCGGGTCACTCCACGTTGACCACCTTCCACGACTGGCTGTCGGCGTTCGTGTCCGCCGTCTGAACGAGTTGCGTGCCTCCCGAGGACACGTCGACCGCCTTGCCGCTGTTCACGTTCTTGAGCTTGTAGTAGCCGGTTCCGGCGGCGACCAGTGTCCAGTGCTGGTCCGCGGCATTGGTGTCGGCCGACTGGACGATGAACGCGCCGTCCGCGGTGGAAGCACCGCTGACGTCCATGACAAGGGCACTGTTGCGGCTGACGACCTTGTAACTGCCGTCACCCACCGGGACGAAGCGCCAGTTCTGGTTCCCCGCTCCGGAGTCGGTCCACTGGATGACGTTGGCTCCGGCGGACAGCGATCCGCCGGACACGTCGATGGCCTTGTTGCTGCTCTTGTTGACCAGCTTGTAGTTGGCGCCCGCCGTGGGGAACTGGATGGAGGCGAACGCGTCCACCGCGCAGACGGTGTTGGAGGCGGCCGTGTTCTTCGTCCCGGTGCACACCACCCGGATCGTGTGCGGGCCCGCGGCCAGGTCCGTCTTCTCGAACAGCGGCACCTGCTTCGTCACCGTCGGGGCGTAGGCGTCGACGCCCGCCTTGGTCAGGGTGCCGTCGAGGTAGACGTCCACCTTGCCCATGTTCGGCTGCGTCATGCCGAGGTACCGCACGCCCGAGCCGGTGAACGAGAACTCGGCGTAGTTGCCCGCGGTGCTCGTGAACTTCTCGGACCCGTTCATGTCCTTCGTGTCGTTCCAGTTCGACCAGGTCCCTGAGTAGGTCACACCCGCGGCCTTGTCGTCGACGTGGTTCCAGCGCTGCCGTACGAGGGCCTTCGACGCGGGGGACGCCTTCCCCTGGGCGTCCACGACGTAGAGGCGGTAGTCACCCGCCGCCTGCGGGACGCTGATGCTCGTCGAGGTGCCGCTCGCGCTGGTCATGGTGGGACCGGCGGCGAACGTCGTCGTACCGGCGGGAGCCAGCCACAGCGTCTTCGTCGCGTCCTTGGGGCTGCGCACCGGGATGGTCATCACGCCCGTGCCGGCGAAGGTGCTCGCGGACAGCGCGTAGTCCTGCGCAGCCGTGACCGCGGCGGGAAGGAGGTTCTTGTAGGCCTCCTCCAGACCCGCGTTCAGGGCGATGCCGTACGCCTGCGACGGCCACACGTTGTCCCCGTAGCCCCGCACGTCCGTGACCGTGCTGTTCGGGATGCTCCTGCCGGCGATCTTGTTGACGGTGCCGTAGTTGTTGGTGAGCGTCAGGTCGTGCTGCCGGCCCCAGGTGCCGGAGTTGATGGCGAAGTACACGCCCGGGTCGACGTCGAGCACGTTGTCGTGCTCGTTGATGAAGGCGGAGCCTTCGTCGGGGTGCAGGCCGTACTTGTGGCCGGCCGGGACGCCCTTGATGTAGTTGTTGCTGATCTCCGTTCCCGGCTGGCTGCCCAGCGTGTAGATGGGAGCGGAGTCGCCGAGCACCTGCATCGTGTCGAAGATCTCGTTGTACTTGATGGTGTTGTTCTTGGCCGTGGTGGTCGGGTTCCCGGGATTGATGGAGTTCGTCGAGCCGTCGAAGTTCCACCAGCCCCAGCCGAGCGTGATGCCCGCCCACGGGGACTTCTCGATCCGGTTGTGCTGCACGGAAAGGGAATCGACGAAGTACGCCGACACCGGGCTGGACCCCTCGAACAGCACCGCGCTGTCGTAGAGGTAGTTGTCCGTGACGGTGATGTTCTTGCAGAGGCCCTCGACGTTCACCGGGTACTTCTCGTGGTTGGTCGAGGTGTGGTCCCCGATGTACACGTGCTGGGGGTGTCCCACGGTGAGGGCGGACCCGGCGATGTCGTTCGTGACGTTGCCGGTCAACTGCGTGTCCGTCACGTCGTTGGCCAGGGTGATTCCGTCGGCGCCGGTGTGCTGCACCGTGTTGCCCTGCAGGACGATCCCGTCGGCGTTCTCGATCTGGACGGCCGCGGGCGGCAGGTCGACGTTGCGGTAGGTGTACGCGTGGAAGTTCTGCTTCGCGTACACGTTCGTGCTGGCGTTGCCCTGCTGGCCCTGCCGGAAGACGGAGCCCGCGACGTTGACCAGGTTCCAGTCGGAGTGCTCGATCGTGAGCCCGGAGAACGTGATGTTCCTCGCGTGGTCGGTCGTGGACGTGCCGCCGATGTCCAGGATGGTGGACACGTTGTTCGGCGCGAAGACCTGAGCCGTCGTCATGTCATCGGAGCTGGACTTGTCGTAGTACAGCGTGTGGGTGCTCTTGTCGAAGTAGAACTCGCCCGGCTGGTCCAGGAACTCGTACGCGTTCATGATCGTGTGGCTGCCGCTGCCGGCGGCGAACTTGGCGTACGCCGATCCCTGGGCGATGGCCGCGCCGGGTTGCTGGAACAGGGCCACGCGGTTGGCGCCGTCCGAGCTCGTGGTGATCTGACGGACGCCCACGATGGCCGTGTTCCAGGTGCTCATCGACTTGATCTCGACGTCGTCCTGGTTGGAGGCGATGGCCGGCAGGTCGGAGAGGCTGTACTTGGCGCCGTCGCACTGCGAACCCGACTCCCAGGCCCAGGGAGCCTGGCCCGCCGTGACGCTGTAAGTCCCGTAGCATCCGGCCGAGTTGATCGTCTTCGACGCCATCTGAGCGCGCTTGTCGTTGACGTAGAGCGCGCGGAGCTTGTCGTCCCGGTTGAGCGTGGCCTTCCAGATGTTCCCGCTGTGCTGCGTCCAGCCGGTCACCTGGACACCTGCGTCCAGGACCGGCTTCTCGCTCGGGAAGGCGGCATAGACGACACGGTGCCCGTTCGTGCCGGAGTCCGCCGAGGTGAAGTCGACGGTGCTGCTCACCGGGTAAGTGCCGCCCCGGAGAAAGACGTTGATGTCCCCGGTCATGTTGCTGTCGACCGTGCGCACGACGTCCCGCGCGTGCTGGAGGGTCTTGAACGGCGCCGTGATCGTGCCGGGGTTGGCGTCGTCACCGCCGGGGGCGACGTAGTACGTCGCCTGGGTCGCGGCCGCGGCCGCGGGCGGCGTGGCGAGGGAGGCCAGCAACGTGGCGGAGACGGCCGCCGCAAGCGCCACTGGCGCCTTGCGGACGACGGAGGTGAGGGGTTTCATCCTGATCCATCCTGGTGGCTCGGACGGTCGAGCAGACGCTCATCGCGGCTCGGTGACTTCCGTGTGAAATTAGCCGCCCTATCGCCAGCCACGTCAAGGGTTTACACAGGCTTCATTTCGACAAAGCAGTGCATCGATACTCTCCTGGATGGAATTATGTCCGGTAACTTCCCATAGGCCCCTTCAATCCTCAGGGTTATTGACATGCAATCTCACCACTAATGAGTACTACTCATTTCTGGCGCGCGAACGAGTCGGCCCCGCTGCCCGTCGGGGCAGCGGGGCCGGTACGGGAGCGTCAGACCACCGCTAGCCGGTGACGCGCTGGAAGGTCCACCGCTGGTTGGTACTGCCCCGGTCGGAGTACTGGATCAGCGCGGCGCCGTCGGCCGTACCGCCCCCGCTGACATCGAGCACCTTGCCGCTGTTGCGGTTGACCAGGGCGAACTGGCCGCCGGTCTGCGGGCGCAGCTGCCACTGCTGGCTCGCCCGGCCGTCGGCGGTGGCCTGCACGACCCGTGCGCCGTCCGCCGTCGAGGAGCCCGCCACGTCGAGGACCTTGCCGCTGTTGACGCACGTGATGGTGTGGTAGCCGTCCGCCGTGGACTGGAAGGTCCACTGCTGGTTGGGCACGCCCTTGTCGGTCCACTGGACCAGGCCCGCGCCGTCCGCCTTCGAGGCGCCGCCCACGTCGGCGACCTTGCCGCTGCGCACGCTGACGATCTTGTACGCCTTGGCGGCCCCGAGGGCGTACTGCACCGAGTCGAAGTCGACATAGCCGGTGCCGTCCGGGTTGTAGGTGTAGAGGCCGACCCGGTCGCCGCGGTAACCGCCCCAGGTGAGCTGGTAGGTCGCGCCGAACGAGGCGAAGGTGGTCCCGTCGAGGCTGTAGGAGAACCGGCTGACCCCGTTCACGTCCCAGGTGGTGCGCAGCCACACGGCGTTCTGCGTGAGCACCGGACCGTCGGTGAGGGTGCCGTTGACGTTCTGCGAGATCGTGGTGGTGGTCCCGGAGCACCGGACGCCCAACCCCGCGTAGGTGGCCGCGTAGTGGCACAGCCCGGCGAACTGGCCGTCGGCGAGGCCGTCCAGTTCGATGCGGACGGTCACCGTCGCGCCGCCGGCCGCGCGCAGCACGCGTTGCGTGAGGGTGTTGCCCACCTTGGTCAGGTTGTCGGCCGCCAGCGGTGCGAACGCCTTCAGCCGCAGGTAGCCGGGGCGTTCGGTCAGCGACCAGTGGTCCGCGCGCGGCTGGTAGTACCACTCCCACTGCGGCTTGATGCGAGTGTCGGTGAACAGGTCGCTGGTGACCACGGGGGGCAGCGCGTCGAGGGGCAGGCCGGGCGTGCCGCCGGCGGGCACCTGGCCCGTCCACACCATGGTGCCGATGCCGTCCGCACCCACCTGGCCCAGGATCGGCCAGCCGTCCACCCAGGTCACCGGCAGCAGGGACAGCGGCCGCCCCTCCCAGTCGCCGTGGCCGTGATGGGTCACGAAGTACCAGGTGCCGTCCGGAGCCTGCACCAGTCCGCCCTGGTTGGGCTCGCGGTCCACCGCGGCGTTGACGTGCTCCAGTTGCTTGGTCTCGAACGGGCCGGTGAGGCTGGTACCGCGGTTCATCATGAGCACCCGGCCCTCGGGCTTCACCTCGCTGTACAGGTGGTAGTAGAGCCCGTTGATCTTGTAGAGCTTGTTGGCCTCGCTGCCCGGCGACTGGTGGATCACCGTGGACGGGCCGACCAGTGACTTGCCGTCGTCGGACAGCTTGAACAGGTGGATCTTGTAGCCGTCCGAGTAGTGCGTGGTGACCAGGTAGCCCTGGCCGTCGTCGTCCCAGAACGGGCACGGGTCGTCCCAGCCGGAGGTCCGCCACACCGCCGTCAGCGGGTCCCACGGCCCGGCCGGCGAGGGGGCCGAGGACATGAAGAAGCCCTCGTCGGGGGTGTTGAAGTACACCCAGTACCGCCCCGCGTGGTAGCGGATGGACCCGGCCCACACGCCGCGGCCGAAGCGTCCCATTCGGTCCCAGTTCAGCAGCGGTCCGATGGCGGTGACGTCGTCGACGACGCCGCCGAGCGTCCGCCAGTTGACCAGGTCCGTCGAGTGCAGGACCGCCACGCCGGGCGAGTACCCGAAGGTGCTGGTGATGCCGTAGTAGTCGGCGCCGACCCGGATGCAGTCCCAGTCACTGAAGTCGCCCGGGAGGACCGGGTTGGCGTAGGTGCCGTCGCCCTGGTCGCCCCACGTCCCCGCCGGGGGCGCGGCCGCTGCGGCCCGGCCCGGTGGCAGCAGTCCCGGCAGCAGGAGCGCCCCCGTGCCGACCGCCGCGAACCGGCCGAGCTGACGTCTGGTGATGTCCATGAGTCCGTCCTTGGTCAGGGGAAACCCGCCGGTCGTCAGAGGCGCCGGCAGGTTTCTTCGAGCGAACATGACGTGGTGCCCGAACGGTCGGGCAGCGGCCGGTCGGGACCGTCCGGGGGAACGACTTTCCGCGTCCGCTCGCCGCCTCCGGCGCCCACCGATCGATGACGACGACCTCACGTCGGGCAAGCCGGTGTCCCGGATCGCTACACCGCCGTGAAGGTCCACAGCAGGTTGGAGCTGCTGTTGTAGGTCCACTGCTTGGTGACGGAGCCCGACGAGACGCTGCCGCCGCCGTCGAGGACCAGTCCGGTGGTGCGGTTGGCGATCGAGTAGCTGTTGGCCCCACGGGGGGTGATCTTCCACTGCTGGTTGGTGCCGCCGTTCCACGGCGCCTGCTGGGCGGCGGAGCCGGCGGTGGTGGCGCCCCAGCCGTCGGCGACCATGCCGTTGGTGCGGTTGACCAGCTTGTAGTAGCCGCCGCCCACGTCGAGCGCCTGCCACTGGAGGTTGGTGCTGCCGTTCCAGGTCCACTGCTTGAGGTTGGACCCGGAGGCGACGTTGCCGCCGCTGTCCAGGGCCAGGCCGTCGGTGACGTTGGTGAGCCGGAAGTACGTCGCCGGGTTGAACTGGACCTTCAGCGAGGCGATCTGGTCGTTGTTGCCGGTGGCCCTGAGGTCGGGGTTGTCGGCGGTGAAGGTCCAGGCGGTGCCGGTGAAGTTGTCCGCCGAGTAGCCGATGACCTGGAAGCCGGGGGACGTACGGAGGGAGGAGATGGCGGCCGCGCCCACACCGGCCGCGGTCAGGTCGGCCGCGGTGTACTCGCCCACGGTCAGCGCGGCGGAGGTGCCGGTGTAGTTGACGTCCTTGTAGGCGACGGCGCCGGCCGGCGGCAGCAGGTCCGGGATGGCGCCCGAGAAGGAGAGCTTCAGGACGTACGCGTTGGCGCTGTACGGCGCGGAGGAGGGCAGCGTGACCGTGAGGCCGGAGGTGCTCTGCACCGGTGCGGCCAGGTCGATGGTGGCGCCGGCGGTGGATCCGAGCAGCTTCACCGAGGTCAGCGACGAGAGGGTGATCCGGTCCGAGCTGAGGGTCTTGATCGTGAGTGAACTGCCGGGCCAGCCCAGGACGGTGGCGTACAGGACGTTGTTGTCCTTGTTCCGGGTGAAGCGGATGTCCTGCGGCGTGCCCGCCGTCGGGTTGGTGAAGGAGCCACCACCCATCCTCGTCGGGCCCTCGCCGTAGACCGTCCAGGCGCGGGTCGAGTAGATCGACTCGCCGAAGCGCTTCAGGTGGTCGCCGATGCCGAGCAGGACGTCCTTCTGCCCCTGGGGGATGGTGCCGTCGGCCATCGGCGCGATGTTCAGCAGAACGTTGCCGTTCTTGCTGACCCGGTCGATGAACGAGTGCAGCATCTGCTGGATGCTGTAGTAGCCGATGCCCTGCGTGTAGCACCAGCTGCTGCTGGAGATGCTGTCGTCGGTCAGCCAGTAGGGGGTGGTGAGGTCCGCCGGGCCGCCGCGCTCGTAGTCGAAGACCTCGCCCTTGTTGTCGAAGCCGTCCTTGTAGGTGGCGATGACCTCGCGGCCCCAGGAGTTGGCCTGGTTGTAGTAGTACGACAGGAAGTTCAGACGCTGTGTCTCGTCGACCTTGTTCAGGTCGAAGTCCTGCCAGAGGATGTCCGGCTGGGCGCGGTCGACGACCTCCTTCAGCTTGTCGTACCAGAGCTGGTTCTCCGCGGCCGAACCCAGCTGCCCGTAGAGCTTCTTGAGGCTCGGGTCCGTCTGGGCGGGGGCGCTCTCGTAGAAGCCGTTGAAGTTGAAAGCGTGGTGCATGGCCACCAGCAGCTTGAGGTTCTTGGCGCGGATCGCCGTGGAGAACAGCTGCAGCAGGTTCAGCTTCGGGCCCTTGGCGACCGAGTTCCACTCGTTGACCTGGCTGTCCCACATGGAGAAGCCGTCGTGATGCTCGGCGACCGGTCCGGCGTACTTGGCGCCGGCGTCGCGGAACAGCTGCGCCCACTCGTCGGGGTCGAAGTTCCCGCCGGCCGACTTCAGCTTCGGCGCGAACTGCACGAAGTTGCCCGCGAGGTCCCGCGCTCCGTTGATGAAGTTGTGGTAGGGCCAGGCTGACGGCTGGCCGTAGGTGGCGATGTGGTGCTGGTTGGCCACGCTGCCGGCCTTGTACATGTTCCGCGGGTACCACTCGCTCTCGTACGCGGGAACGCTGAAGACCCCCCAGTGGAAGTAGATCCCGAACTTCGCGTCCTGGAACCACTCCGGAGCCGCCGGGTGCTGGTCGACCGAGGTCCAGTCGGGCGTGTAGGTGCTAGGTGCCGCCTGTGCGATGCCGGCCCCGAGGCCGCCGCCGGCGATGGCTGCCGCAGCTACACCTGCGGCGACGGACAGGAACTGACGTCGGTTCAGAGAATTCGCCATGAGGACATCCCTGCAGTGGGGTCGGGAGAGAGAAGGGCAAGGTAGACCGGGGACGTACGGCGTGCACCGCCTGGAGCACCGGCGGTTACGCAAGAAACTCGTCCATGTGACGCCCCGGTGTCAACGGGTGTGCTGGGATGAAAACGCGTTTCTGGACGATCAGTTGTCCGCATATGAGAGCTTTAGACCGGTTCTTTCGACCCGAGACATCACATGTCTGTGGCCTGTCCGTCCGATTGATGGGATCGATTCCGTGGTGCTGCGCACCGACGCCGACGACGGGCCGGAGGGCCGTGCGCTCGCCTTCACCACCGGACAACGTCGCCGTCTCCGGCACCGCCGAGGACCGGGTCATCGAGTACGTCGACCATCCGCACGAGCACTTCGTCGACCCGACGGCCCGGTCTGGACGGCCCGCGGCGACGTGCGCGCGGCCGCGACCACCTCGCACCACTGACGAACCGTCCGGCGGGCAACCGTCCCAGTATCATCAACCTCAGCCTCGGCATGGCGACTTCGGAACCGGTCGGACGTGCCTTTCGCGAACGGACCCGGACGGAGTGCGCGGTGTCTCTGACGGACAAGGCCATCGCGCAGATCCGGGAGCTGATCCGCAGCGGAGCGCTGCCACCGGGCTCGAAGCTCCCGCCGGAGCAGGAGTTGGCCGCTCAGCTCGGCCTCTCCCGCAACCTCGCCCGGGAGGCCGTGAAGGCGTTGGCGGTCGCCCGCGTCCTGGAGGTCCGACGGGGCGACGGCACCTACGTGACCAGCCTGCAGCCGAGCCTCCTCCTGGAGGGGCTCGGCGGCGCGGTGGAGCTGCTGCAGGGCGATTCAGCCGCGGTTCAGGACCTCATCGAGGTACGGCGGCTCCTGGAACCGGCCGCCACCGCGCTGGCCGCCACCCGGATCTCCGACGCGCAGCTGGCCGAGGTCGAGCGGCACCTGGAGGCCATGCGCGAGGCCCGCGACGACGTGGAGCTGCTCAACGCCCACGACGCCGCGTTCCACCGCGCCGTCATCGCGGCGACCGGCAACGAGACGCTGCTCACGCTACTGGAGGGCATCTCCGGGCGTACGCTGCGCGCCCGCACCTGGCGCGGCCTGGTCGACACCCATGCCTCGGGCCGGACCGTCGCCGAGCACGAGGCGATCTTCCGGGCGCTGTCGATCCGCGACGCATCGCTCAGCCGGGCCGCCGCCCTGATGCACGTCAGCAACACCGCGCTGTGGCTGAGCGAGCACCTGCGTTCGGGAGAGTCCCTCCCGTGGGCATGAAGCGCCGCGGGGTGTCGGCCCGGCCTCGACGCAGGTGGTCTCGGTAGGCGTCCGACGGGACAGCCGCCGGGCGCGCCACCGCTGGAGCAGTGGTGGCGCGCCCGCCCGGGGCGGGCGGGTGGGCCGGTGGCTCAGCCCCAGGGCTGGGCGACCAGCCAGCTGGTGTCGGCGGCCCAACTGGTGGTGCTGTCCCAGGCGTTGGAGCCGCCGTTACTGGCGATGTAGGCGGTGTAGTTGTAGTGGCGGAGGTACTTCGTCGGGAAGTTGACGGACTGGAAGGAGGTGCCGGTCCCACTGTTGCCCGCGGTGGGGCAGAAGGTGGCGTCCTGGGCGAAGGCGGCCGCGCCGCTGTCGGTGTTCAGATTGAGCTGGTAGTTGTAGTGGCGCAGGAACTGGCCGGGGCTGTTGGCGGACTCGAAGGACACGCAGGAGCTGTTGGCCAGGCCGGCCCGGACGATCCAGGTGGCGTCGGCCTTGTCGGTGGCCGAGCTGGCGGCGTTGGTGCTGGAGATGACGACCTTGGTGTCGGCGTCGTCGTGGCGGAGGTAGTGCGAGGTGCAGCAGGGCGCGGTGGTGGCCTGCAGGGAGATCCGGGAGCCGGGGGTCAGCGTGCCGGTGCCGGTCGAGCCGCTGTTGTAGCCGGCGGCGGTGATGTTGGCCTGGACCGCGTTCTCGGTGGCGTCCGACGGGTAACCCTGGGTCATGACCCCTTCGTAGAAGGTGCCTTGGGCCCACTTGCTGTTGTCACCGCCGATGCCGAGGATGATCGCGCCTTCCTTGCTCATCGGGTTGTAGCCCGAGGCACTGGGGCGCACGCCGTTGTAGAAGGTGGACAGGCCGCCGGACTGGGCGTCACCGCCGCGCAGGGCCCACTGGTTCGGGCCCCCCTTGAGCATGGCGGTCAGGAACCGGTTGTTGACGCTGGGGTCGTTGGCGTTGAATCCGCGGTTGACCCCGGAGAACAGGCCGTTCTCCAGGTCGGCCATCACCCAGGGGCCGTTGCCGCTGCCCGAGCCCCAGGCCTTGTTGTTGCCGAAGTAGAGGGCCTCCATGTGCCCGTTGCCGGTGTCCTTGCTGTTGGTCTCGGCGTTGCCGTAGTCGAAGCAGCAGCCGTTGTTGAAGTGCGTGCCGTCGAAGATGGCGTACATGCCCTCGGGCTGGTCGCCGACGGCGATGCCGTTGGTGGTGTTGTTCCGGTAGCCGGTCCCGGGGGCGACGTAGACGCCGTAAGCCTTGTGGCCGCCGACGGTGACGGGCGCCTCGAAGGCGTTGGCGAGGTTGTCCGGCCCGGCGGCCGCGCCGCCGGCGGGCGCCTGGGTGAGGTGGTTGCCCTTGCCGGACTGGTCGTAGAGAACGGTGATGACGCAGCTGGTGCCGGCACAGAAGGAGTCCTGTGCGGCGGCGTCGGCGTAGCCGCCGGCGCTCAGCAGGCCGATGTCCCTGGTCGCGCCGTCGGAGGCGCGCTTGACCTGGTACAGCGGGCCGTTGTACGTCCCGTACAGCGCCCGGGTGGTGCTGTGCGCCGCGACGCACGGCGTGCCGCCGCCGGCGTAGATGTCGCACGGGCCCTGGGTGGCCGCCTGCGAGGTCCCGGCCGTGGCGGTCAGCAGGCCGACGGCGAGCGCGGCGGCCGCGCCGGTGGCGAGGAGGGCCCGCCTGACCTTGCGGATCGAGGGTTTGAACACGAAGAACTCCTTCACGGGGTGGGGGTGAGGGGTGAGCGGGTCCGGCTCGGCTCTGTCCGTCGTCGATGCCGGGCCCGGCACGGGCTGCCGCTCGTCAGCTCCAGGCGACGGCGGCGAGCCAGCTGGTGTCCTGGGCCCATGACGACGGGTTGTCCCAGGCGTTGGTACCGCCGTTGCTCGCGAGGTAGCCGGCGAAGGCGTAGTGGCGGACGTACTTGGCCGGGAAGTTGGAGGACTGCAGGGAGTAGCCCGCGCCGCTGTTCCCGGGCTTCACGCAGAAGGTGGCGTCGGCGGCGAACTGGCTGGTGCCGGCGTTGGGCTGGAGGTGGAGCTGGAACGCGTAGTGCCTGAGGTAGCTGCCGGGTGTGTCGGCCGACTCGAAGGAGACGCAGCTGGCATCGGCCAGGCCGGACCGGACGATCCAGGTGGCGCTGCCCTTGTCGGCGGCGGAGCTGCCGGAGGTCACCGGCGCGATCACCACGTGGTCGTCGGCCGTGTCGTGCTTCAGGTAGTCGCCGGTGCAGCAGGAGGTGGTGGCCTGCAGGGACACCTTCGCGCCCGGGGTGAAGGGGGTGGTGGTGCTGTAGCCGGCCGCGGCGATGTTGGCCTGGACCGCGGCGTCGGTGGCGTCGGAGGGGTAGCCCTTGACGATCGCGCCTTCGTAGAAGGTGCCGGCGCTCGCGTTGCGGTTCGTCTGGCAGCAGTCGCCGCCGCTGCCGAGGATGACGGCGCCCTGCTTGTGCATCGGGCTCCACCCGGCGGGCAGCGCGCCGCTGTAGAGCTGGGTCAGGCTCCCGGACTGGGCGTTGGCACCCTGCAGCGCCATCTGGGTGGTGCCGTCGTTCTTGAGCATCGCGGTGACGAAGCGGCTGGCCTCGGAGACCTGGTTGGGGTTCCACGACTTGCTGCCACCGGAGAACAGGCCGTTCTCCAGGTCCGCCTGTACCCACGGCCCGGTCCCGCTGCAGCCGCCGAACCAGCACTCCGTGCCGAAGTTGATCGCGTCCATGGCGCCGTTGCCGTCGGCGTGGTGGTCGATCTCCGTGTTGCCGTAGTCGAAGCAGCAGCCCTTGTTGACGTGGGTGCCGCTGGTGACCATGTACTCGCCCTCGGGCGCGCTGCCCGTGGGTACGCCCCCGGTGGAGTTGTAGGCGAAGTAGCTGTTGCCGGGGTTGATGTAGAGGGCGTACGCCTTCCGGCCGCCCACGCTCAGCGCCTCGGTGTTCGCGGTGGCCGCCGTGTCGGCGCCGCCGGTCCCGCCGGGGCCCTGATAGACCAGGGTGTTGCCGCCGCCGGTCTGGTCGTAGACCCGGGTGATGGTGCAGGTGGTGCCCGCACAGAAGGAGTCCTGCGCCCCGGCGTCTGCGATGCCTCCGGCGGACAGCACTCCGACGTCCCGCATCGCGCTGTCCGAGGTCCGCTGCACCTGGTACAGCGGACCGTTGTAGGAGGCGAACAGCGCACGAGTGGTGCTGTGCGCCGCGACGCACGGCGTGCCGCCCGCCGCGTAGAGGTCGCACGGCCCCTGGGTGGCCGCCTGCGAGGCGGTCGCCGCGCCGACGAGCAGGCCGGCTACCAGGACGGCGGTCGTCCCCGCCGCCGACAGCGCCCGCCGGGCGCGGCGCAGCAAGGATCGCGTGGTCATGGATGGACTCCTTCGCGGGTGGGGTGGGAACACGTCGGCCCATGATTGTTAGCGCTAACAATTTTGGCCCGGGCAGCGCGCAGGGTAGGAACGGTCACCACGCCGCGCCGCAACGCCCATCAATATGACCATCTGTCGAAGCACCGTCAAGATGTCGCGCACGACGGAGCGTTGACGGCGGGGACGACCAGCTCGTCCGGTTCGGGCTCGCCCGCCGGCCGGCGCACCCCGTGCGGGCCGGTCGATTGCGGCCTGGGCACTCACCGACCGAACGGGCAGAAACGGGACGGTTGTTGAAGGCGCAGCAGGTGGAGGGGGCGATGCTGCAGCCGTGCTCGGCGAGCACGCGGCGGATGGGCTCGACGCCGCCGGACGAGAGCCGCGACGTACGTGTGGAACCGGTGGGCGACGTCCGGGACGCGGGCCGCCGGCCGAGCCGCACCTGGCGTTCCGTCAGTTCCCGGAGACGGACTCGCCCGTGAAGATTTTTGCGACCGGTCACGCTTTACGTGCCGGAAACCTTGACCTAACGCCGCAGTGGCCCCAGAGTGATGTCCGCCGCGCCGCCCACTCGCCGCAGGGCAAGAATTGTTAACGCTAACAGCCTTGGGTCGGAGGTTCCCCTGTGTCCCAGCAACGTTCGGTAGCCCGACGACGCCCTCTTCGAAGTGCCCTTGTCCAGGCCGTGGTGCTCGCGACGGCCGCAGTCGCCGCGCTCGTCGGGGTTCAGCACAGGCCGGCGACCGATCTCGCCCGCACCGAACCGACCGCGGTGACGTCGAACCAGGTGCCCGTACCCGCGGCGCCGATGGGCTGGGCGTCGTGGAACAGCTTCGCCGCCAAGATCGACTTCAACGTGATCAAGTCGCAGACGGACGCCCTCGTGGCAGCCGGCCTGCCGGCCGCCGGATACACGAACATCAACATCGACGAGGGTTGGTGGCAGGGCACCCGCGACAGTGCGGGCAACATCACTGTCGACACCGGTGAGTGGCCCGGCGGAATGCGCGCCGTCGCCGACTACATCCACAGCAAGGGCCTCAAGGCCGGCATCTACACCGACGCGGGCAGGGACGGCTGCGGGTTCTACTTCCCGACGGGCCGTCCGGCGGCGCCCGGGACCGGCAGCGAGGGCCACTACGCGCAGGACATGCTGCAGTTCTCCAACTGGGGCTTCGACTTCGTCAAGGTCGACTGGTGCGGCGGCGACGCCGAGAAGCTCGACGCCAAGAGCACCTACCAGGCCATCAGCGACGCTGCCGCACAGGCAGCGGCCACCACGGGCCGCCCCCTGACGCTGTCCATCTGCAACTGGGGCAGGCAGAACCCGTGGAACTGGGGCGCCGGCATGGCCGAGATCTGGCGGACCAGCGATGACATCGTCTTCTTCGGCAACTCGCCGTCCTGGTCCAGGATGCTGTCCAACTTCGACCAGACCCTGCACCCCTCGGCGCAGCACACCGGGTACTACAACGACCCGGACATGCTGATGGTCGGGATGACCGGCTTCACCGCCGCCCAGAACCGCGCTCACATGGGCCTGTGGGCGGTCTCCGGTGCACCGTTGCTGGCCGGCAACGACCTGGCGACGATGACCGCCGAGACGGCCGGAATCCTGAAGAACCCCGAGGTCATCGCCGTCGACCAGGATCCGCGCGGCCTGCAGGGTGTCGAGGTCGCCGAGGACGCCCGGGGCCTTCAGGTGTACGGCAAGGTGCTCTCCGGCAGCGGCAAGCGCGCCGTCGTCCTCCTCAACCGCACCTCCAGCACCCAGAACATCACCGTCCGCTGGTCGGACCTGGGCCTGACCGGCGCGTCCGCCACCGTCCACGACGTGTGGACGCAGACGGACCTGGGCGGCTTCGGTACCGGCTTCACCACCAGCGTCCCCGCCACGGACGCGGTGCTGCTCACCGTCAGCGGCACCGAGGCGGCAGGCACCACCTACGAGGCCGAGTCCACCGCCAACACCAAGGCCGGATCGGCGACCAACGCGGCCTGTGCCACCTGCTCCGGTGGCACCAAGGTCGGCAACGTCGGCAACGGCGCCGCCAACACCATGCGGTTCAACGGCGTCGCCGCCGGCAGCACCGGCGTCAAGGTCGTCGACATCGCCTACGTCAACGGCGACAGCCGGCCGCGCCGGGCCCAGCTGCAGGTCAACGGGCAGACCGCCACCACGGTCTCCTTCCCGCCGACCGGCTCCTGGAGCACCTCCGGCACCGTCTCCGTCGAGGTGCCGCTGGCAAAGGGCTCCGCCAACACGCTGACCTTCAACAGCCCATCACCCCGCGCCGCTCACCGCGCGGTTCGGTGCGTCAGGGCTTCGGCGTGCACGTCGTCGGGCGGGCGCTCAGAGGCGGACGTGGTGCTGGATGTCCTCTTCGAAGCTGGCCAGGGCCTGTGCGGTGAGGGTGGGCCGGGTGTCGGCGATCGCCGCGCGGAAGTCCTCCGTGCCCGCAGGGATTCCCGCACGGTGGGCGATCTCCTGCTCGAACGCCCGCTGGGCGCCCTTGCGCGCGGCGTACTCGATGTCCGCCGGCGTGAACATCTCGCTCGCGGCGACCAACCCGTCGATGTCGACCTTCTCCGCAGCGGCGCCGAGGTAGCGGCGCCAGATCTCCTCGCGCGCGACCGGGTCGGGCGGGCCCACCGGAATGACGTAGTCGAATCGGCCGGGGCGCAGGAAAGCCGGGTCCAAGGTGCGCAGGGAGTTGGTGGCGCAGATGAGCAGGCGGTTGTCGAATTCGCGGAAAGCGGGGATGAGCTTGAGGAGTTCGTTGGTGACGCCGTGCCCCGGGGCGACCGTGGTGCCCGTGCGGGCGGCGGCGACCTCCTCGACCTCGTCGATGAACAGCAGCACGCTGTCCAGCTCTGCCAGGTCCGCGAACGCGTCGCGGAGCGCGGCGGCCAGTGCCCCGTCGGCGGAGGCTGCCAGACGTGAGGGGAACAGTTCCACGAACGGCCAGCCGAGGCGCGAGGCGACTGCCTTGGCGAAGCTGGTCTTCCCGGTCCCGGGCGGACCGAACAGGATGACGGCCTTCGGCGGCCGAACGCCGTAGCGCTCCGCCGTCTCCGGTTCCGCGAGCGGCAGCACGATGCGCTTCTCGATGGACTCCTTGGCCTCCCGCATCCCGGACAGCTGCTCCCACAGGCCGCGCGGCAGCACCCGACCGCCGAGCTGCGCAAGCAGCCCCGCGTCTCCCGCCCCCAGGTGTTCGACCTTCTCGAAGTACGCCAGGTCGCCTGTCTGGCGATAGCCCGAGTTCTGCAGGGCGGTCGTGCCAGCCGCTCCCGAAGCGAGGACCGCGCCGATCCGTCGCACGCCCCTGGCTCGCAGGCGCTGCTCGATCCCCGCGATCAGCGCGCTGCCCAGGCCCCGATTACGCCACACACCCGAGAGGGCCAGGATCAGGATCCACCCACGCTCGCCCTCAGCCCGGGCGACCGCCGTCCCGACCAACTCCTCCCCGACCAGCGCCACCACGGCCGGCTGGTCGGCACGGGCCGTCGCCACGATCTCGGACACCGGGAAGACGGGAAGGGACAGGCCCGCCTGACGGCTCTGGTCCCACAGCTGTATCGCCTGATCCAGATCGTCCTCGTGGAAATCCCGCAGATGCCACACCGACACGGCTGCCTCCTCGTCCGCCTCCAGTCGGCGCACCCGTCGACCGGGTACCAGCGAAATCGCCACCCACGGTCTACACGATCGCTGAGACCATTGTCCGCGCACGGGCGGCACGGCGCCGCCGCACCGAAGCACCCATCCGCCACGTCCCTCGGTGGTCCGCGCCCACCCGCGCCGACTCGCAGCACGCGGGCGGCGTCCGAACCCCGTTTCCCTGGGAGCACTCGGAAGCGCGCGCGGCTCGTGAGGGGCTACTCGCGCGGCGGACCTGATCGACGGGCGCGGATCGCCGGCCATAGCGGATGGTGAGGCCGTCGACCTCCACGGTGAGGCGCCGCAAGCGACACCACGGGTAACGCTGAAGGACCGCCGTGACGCCGTGCCGGCTGCCTGCGCTCCGCGGTGGGCACGCCCGGGTAGCCGGGGCGCGCCGGGATTCACCGGCTCTGGCGCGGACGGCATCCCCGACTCCTCCGGTTGGACCCGCCTCCAGGTGCCGACCGGCTGACGGGCCGTCACCCGCCGCGCCGGACCGGCCGGTCACCGGCCAGTCACCGGCCGGTCCAGCGTGGCGGGCGGCGTTCGACGAAGGCCCTCGGGCCCTCGGCCGCGTCCTCGCCGGCCAGTCGGCGTTCCTCCCAGTGGTAGCGGGTGGCGAAGGACTGCTCGAGGGACAGGTCGAGCGAGCGGGTCACCGACTCCTTGATCGCGCGCACCGACAGCGGTGCCGAGCGCAACAGGTCGGCCACCCACTGCTCCACGCACTCGTCGAGCCGCTCCGCGGGCACCACCTCGTTCACCAGGCCCAGTTCGGCGGCGCGCGCGGCGCCGATCCGGCGGCCGGTGAGCAGGTAGCCGAGGGCGGTGCGCACCGGCAGCTGGCGGGCCAGCCGGAACGCGCCGCCCGCACCGGGCACCAGGCCCAACTGGGCCTCCGGCAGCGCGAACACCGCGTCCTCGGCGGCCACGATGAGGTCGCAGGCCAGCGCCAGCTCGAAGCCGCCGCCGAGGGCGTAGCCCTGGACCCGGGCGAGCAGGGGCTTGGAGAAGCCGAACCGCTCGGTCAGCCGGGGCCAGCCCGGCTGGCCGCGGCTGCCGAAGGTGGTGGGCGGGGCACCGTCCGCGGTGAGCCGGGCGCGCTCCTTGAGGTCCTGGCCCACGGAGAAGGCCCGGTCCCCGGCGCCGGTGACCACCACCAGCCACACCGCGTCGTCGGCCTCGGCCTCGTCCCACACCGCGGCCAGCTCCTGGTGCATCCCGGTGTCCATGGCGTTGAGCACCTCGGGCCGGTTCAGGGTCACCCAGGCCACGTGGCCCTCGCGCCGGTAGCGGACCTTATCCACGGTCCTCCTCCACGGTCAGCGCCACGGTGCTCCACGAGTACGGACCGCTGGCCGAGGCCAGCAGCAGGTCGCCGGGGGCGAGGGTGCCGTCGGCCCGACGCTGCGTCAGGGTGACCGGCACGTCGGCGGAGAAGCAGTGCGCCAGCTCGGCGACCGCGCCCGTGGTGATCTGCTCGTGCGGGAAGCCCATCGCGGTGCACAGGAACTTCTGCGACGCCAGGCGGTAGTTGGCGAACAGGACGTGGCGGACGTCCTCGCGCGGCCGGCCGGTCGCGGCCAGGATCTCCGCGGTGGTGTCGCGGGCCAGCCGGACCGTCGTCAGCAGCGCCTCGCCGGGCACGGCCGGTTCGGCGAGCCGGACCTCGGTCCGGCCGGCGATGTGCTCGACCGCGAAGCCCGGGCCGGCCGCGCGCGCCTGCTCGGTGGTGACCAGGCAGGCCGCCGCGCCGTCGCTGAAGATCGACATCCCGCTGCCCATGAGTCGGTCCCGCGGCGAACGGGCGCGGTCCGCCAGGACCAGCAGGACCCGCTCCCGGCTGCCGGACCGGACCAGGTCGCGGGCGAGTTGCAGCGCGGGCCCGAAGTTCCCGCAGTCCTGGCCGGACAGCGCGAGCGAGGCACAGGAGCGCAGCCCGAGCCGGTCCGCGAGCAGGGCCAGCGCCCCGGCCGAGTCGGGCTCGTTCTGGCTGACGTACAGCAGGGCGTCGGGGTCGGCGTCGTACCCGGCGAGGCTCTGGGCCGCCGCCTCGGCCGCCAGCTCCCAGATCTCGGCGGTGCTCGCGCGGTACGAGGCGATGTCCTCGGCCATCGGTGCCAGGGCGTCACCCAGCTCCGCCCGCAGCTCGGACAGCTGGTGCGGCTCGCCGTGCACGTGGCCGATGCCCGACAGGTGGACGCTACGCACGGGCACCGCCTCGCCGGGGCTCGGCGACAGCGGGCCCCGCGCCGGTCGGCAGGGCCCGGCGGACGTGCGGGAAGTCGTCGTCCGTCCCGCCGTTGAGCAGGATGTGGCCGGCCCCGGCGGCGGTGTACTCGCCGAGCCGCTCGGCCACTTCCTGGTAGCCGCCGACCAGGAACGGCGCGCTGGCCAGCCCGCTGCGGAAGGCGCCGAGCCAGTAGGGGTCTGCGGCGGCCGCCGCCTCGTCGTCGACCGCCCGTACGGCGAGCTCGCGCGACCAGGCGTTCTGCGAGCGGGTCTTCAGCAGCGTCTCCTGCCGGCCGGTCCAGGTCTCGGGGAAGCGCCGGTGGGCCTCCCGCCAGGCCTCGGCCGGGTCCTCGCGGGCCAGCACGCCGATCCGGATGCCGACCTCGCCGGTGTAGCCGCTGTCCCGGAGCGGGTCGAGGAAGTCCTGCCGCCACTGCGGGTAGGGCACCGGGTGGGTCACCACCACGTCGGCGACCTCGCGGGCCACCGCCAGGCTGGCAGGGGACGAGCCGGCCACGAAGAACCTGCACTGCTCCAGGACCTCGGGCCGCGGTTCCAGCCGCAGGCCCCGGTAGCGGTAGTACTCGCTGTCCTCGTCGACGCTCTCGCCGCGCAGCAGCGCCTTGAGGACCAGCGCGTACCGGAGCAGCCGCTGGTAGCGCTGATCGTGTGTCAGCTCGTCGCCGATCCGGTTCATCTCGTCGCCGCGCGCGCCGGTCACCAGGTTGAAGTGCAGCGGGCGGCCGTACAGCATCGCGTAGGCCGCCGCGCAGGCCGCGGCGGTGTGCGGCGGGGTGCAGGCCGGCTGCAGGGCGAGCAGCGGGACGAGCGAGCTGGTGACCGAGCCGAGGTGGGCGGCGACGATCCACGGGTCCACCTCGTGCAGGTTGTGCGGCACCAGGATGCCCGCCCAGCCGGCCTGTTCGGAGGCGGCGGCGGTGGCGGCGAGCCGGGTGCGGAAGTCCTCCCGGAACTCCTGCCGGGGGCTGGTCGACTCGGGGGTGACCGAGTAGACCTGCAGTTCGGGGGCGGCGGGGGGCGCGGTCACTGCGGGGCTCCGTCGGTCAGGCCGAGGACGCCGGCCGGGTCGTGGGCGGTGCCCTGCGGGCGCAGGTCCTCGGGGTCGACGTAGTCGCGGACCCGCCGGATCAGGGTGGTGCTGTTCTGGCCGGTGCGGTGCGGCTCGCGCAGGTTGGTGATCTCCAGCCGTCCGCCGTCCGGCCCGGCGAGCGACTCCAGGTAGTGCAGGACGGCCCGGCCCTGCGGATAGGTCATCAGGTAGTGCACGGCGAGCATGCCGCCGGCGGGGTTGATCAGCTGCCAGTAGCGGCGGACGAATCCCAGGGTGTCCCAGGTGTCGATCCAGGCGAAGTCGATCAGGCCGAACTGGTCCCGGACGTCGTCGGCCAGGTCGGCCATCTCGCCCTCCAGGACGGTGCAGACATCGGTCAGCCCGAGTTCGTCGAGCACCTTGAGGGCGCGCGGCGCCGAGGAGGTGGGGTCGGTCATCCGGTCGATGCAGATCAGCCGCGGCCGGTAGGGCTGGTCGTAGTAGGCGGGGTGGGCGAGCGGCTGGAGTTCGCTCGCCTGCGGGTCGCCGAGCCGGGAGCGTTCGAGCTCGACCGCGTCGGCGTTGTCCTTGAGCGCCTTGGCCAGGAACGGGGTGGTGTAGCCCATGCCGACTTCGAGCACGGTCTGCGGCCGGGTGGTGCGGATCAGCCAGTAGAGCAGCGGGGCGGTGCTGTCGGTGCACATCTCGGGCACCGACAGGGTGCTCACTGCGGCGTTGAATGCGTCGTCGATCAAAGCTGGTCCCGCCTTGTCTGGTCAAAGGGTCGCGTCGGGTGCGCCGGGGATCGGAGGGTCGCGTCGGGTGCGCCGGGGAGTCGACGGCCGGTCACCAGGTGACGGGTAGTCGGTGCACCCCGTAGAAGCCCATGTCGTGGTTGAGCGGGACCGCTTCCGGGGGTACGGCCAGCCGTAGGCCGGGGAAGCGGCGCAGCAGCGCCGGGAAGCCGATCCGCATCTCGGTGCGGGCCAGGTTCTGGCCGATGCACTGGTGGATGCCGTGGCCGAAGGCCATGTGCGCGGCGGTTCGGCGGTCCAGGCGCAGCCGGTCGGGGTCGGGGAACGCCTCGGGGTCGCGGTTGGCCGCGGACAGCGACACCGTCACCGACTCGCCGGCCCGCAGCAGCCGGCCGGCCAGCTCGACGTCCTCCAGCGGGGTGCGCGGCACCCCGAAGTGGAAGATGGTGAGGTAGCGCAGCAGTTCCTCGACGGCGTTGTCGGCCAGTGCGGGGTCGGCGCGCAGCGCGGCGAGCTGGTCGGGGTGGCTCAGCAGGGCGAAGGTGCCGAGGCTGAGCGACCCGGCGGTGGTCTCGTGGCCCGCGGTGAGCAGCAGCACGCCGGTGCCGGCGATCTCGTCGGTGCTCAGGGTGCCGTCCGCGGCGAGCCGGCTGAGCAGGTCGTCCGCCGGGCTGGTCCTGCGGTGCTCGGCGAGTTCGCGCAGGAAGCCGTCCAGCCAGTCCATCGCCTCGCTGGCCTCGTCGGCGGAACTCTCCAGCCGGAACAGCCGGTTGCTCTCGTGCTGGAACCGGTCGCGCATCGCGGCGGGGACGCCGAGCAGTTCGCAGATCACCAGGGACGGCACGGGCAGGGCGAACTCCGCCACCAGGTCGGCGCCGCGCCCCTGACGCTCCATCACGGTCAGTCGCTCGTCGACGATCTGCGTGATCCGGGGCGCCAGCCGTTTCATCCGGTGCGCGGTGAACTCGGGGGTGAGCAGCCGGCGGATCCGGGTGTGGTCGGGCGGGTCCATGTCGACCAGCCAGCCGGGCAGGGCGGCGCGGCCGTAGAACGGGTCGGTGCCGGGTCGGGCGACCGGGGCGCGCTTCAGCTCGGAGCGGGCGCTGAACCGCGGGTCGGCCAGCACCGTGCGCGCCAGGGCGTGGCCGGTGACCAGCCAGCCGAGGTGTCCGTCCGGGTAGCGCAGGCGGTGCAGCGGAGCCTGTTCGCCGAGCCGGCCGAGTTCGGGCGGCGGGTCGAAGAAGCCTTCGCGCCGGGTGGGCAGGGTGGTCTCGGCGCCGTTCACCGGGCCACCTCGGCGTGCAGGAAGCGGGCGAGGCGGCGCACGCCGGTCTCGATCTGCTCGGGGTCGAGGTAGCTGCAGGACAGCCGGAGCGCGTGCGCGCCGGCGTCGCCGAGCCGGAAGCCCGTCATCGGGGTCCACAGCACGCCGTACTCGGCGGCGGAGACCTCCAGCAGGGCCGCGTCGGCGGGCACCGGCAGGGTCATCCGGACGAAGAAGCCGCCCTCGGGCCGGTTCCAGGCCACTCCGGCGGGCGGGTCGGCGCCGAGGTGGCGCTCCAGCGCGTCGCACAGCAGGTCCAGGTTGCGCCGGTACAGCTCGGACTTGGCCTGGCCCAGCGCCCTCAGCGAGCCGCCGTGTTCGAGGAGCATGCCGCCGACCAGGGCCTGGCTCCACGGCGAGGTGTTGACGGTCACCATGCTCTTGACGGCGGCGAGTTCGTCGGCGAGCAGGCCGTTGCCGTCGGCGCGGGTCACCGGCTGGGGGGCGACGGCGAAGCCGACCCGGGCGCCGGGGAAGCAGATCTTGGCGAAGCTGCCGACGTGGACCACCCGGTGGCCGCGGTCCAGGCTGAGCAGGGTGGGCAGTTCCTGCGCGGGCGGGGCGGTGAACCCGTACACGCCGTCCTCCATCAGCAGCAGGTCCTCGCGGTCGGCGAGGTCGAGCAGCCGGTGGCGGGCGGCCAGGTCCATCCGGCTGCCGCTGGGATTGGCGAAGTCCGGGGCCACGTAGCAGAGCCGGATGCGGCGGCCCGCCCGGCGGGCCGCCGCGCAGGCGTCCTCCAGCCGGTCGAGGTCCAGCCCGTCGCCGTCGTCGGGGACGGGCACCAGCGGGATGTCGAGCAGCCGGGCGGCGCCGATGACGCCGGGGAAGCACGGGTCGGTGACGGCCAGCACGTCGTCCGGCGAGCGGAACAGCGCCCGCAGGGTGAGCAGCATCGCCTCCTGCGCGCCGACCGTGACGACCACGGCGCGGGCCGGGACCTCGATGCCGAGGTCGTGGTGGAGCGCCGTGGCGATCAGGCCGTTGATCAGGCCGCGGCTCGGCCCGTACTCGTGCAGCAGGAGCTGCGCCCGGTCGCGGCCCAGACCCTCGGTGTCGGCCAGGTGGTCGAGGTAGCGTTCCACGGCGCGCCGGCCGTCGGCCTGCCGGATGAACGACGGGTGCGGCGCGCCGGGGGCGAGGGAGATCGCCTCGGGGTGACGGCTCATCACCTCGTTGAGGAAGCCGATCGTCGCCAGCGCCGGGTCGGCGAGGGAGGGGTGCAGGTCCTCGCGGGTCAGTGGGAGCATCGCGCCGTCACCGCCCGGCCCGGGAGCGGGCCCAGCGTCGCTCGACCTTGTCCAGCACGTCGGCGCTGTAGAGCCGCTCGGCCTGGACGATCGCGAACTCGGCCAGGTAGCGGCGCAGTTGGTCGATCGGCTCGTCGGCGAGGTTGAGCATGAAGCGGTTGGCGGCGACGGCGGGCGCGGCCAGGTCGGCGGCCGCGCGTTCGATCGCGGTGTCCATCTCTTCGGGCGGGACCACCTCGTCGCACAGCAGCGCCGCTTCCGGGTCCCCCGCGTGGACGACGTGGCCGCCCAGCACGATCCGGCGGGCCAGCCGGGCACCGGTGAGCCGGCCGAGGCGCAGGTTGGCGAGTCCGGGCACGATGCCCTCGTGCGCGGCGGGCAGGCTGAAGTAGGCGTCCTGGGCGGCGATCACCCGGTCGCAGGCGAGCAGGATCTGGGTGCCGCCGCCGATGGCGAAGGTGTCGACGGCGGCCAGCCACGGCTTGTGAGCGGCCCGCTCGTAGCGGGACCGGCGGGTGGGGTCGAGGACCACGCCGTGGACCAGCTTGCCGACGCAGCCCAGTTCCCGGCCGAGTAGGAAGTCGACGTAGGAGAGAGCGCCGTCGCGCAGGTCGGCGAGGTTGATCCCGGCGCTGAAGACCCGCCTGCCGAGGTAGCGGGGGTGGCTCATGACGGCGCCGCGGATCACCCCGACGCGTACCTGGTCGTCCAGCGCGACCAGGTCCACGGCGGTCTCCATGTCGGCCACCAGCCGGTTGTCCTCGGCGTTCAGGCAGTGCTGGTTGTCGAGGGTCAACTCGGCGGTGGAGCCCCGGCGTTCCAGCAGCACGGACGGCAGCCGCAGGCGTCCGGTGGCGCGGAACGCGGGAAGCTGTGCGAGGCTCTCGGGCGCGGGGGCGAGCATCGCGTCGATCAGGTGCTCGCCGGCGGCGGGGGTGTGGAACAGGGCGGCGAAGAAGACCGCCTGGTCCTTCTCCAGGCCGTCCTTGTCGGCCTGTGGGCGGGCGCGCTCCCGTTCGAGCTGCGCGGGGGTGGGAACCAGGCCGGGGAACCGCTCGGCGGCGGCTTCGGCCAGCGGGCCGAGCCGCAGGGGGCGGCGCAGGTCGTCGGTGAGCTCCCGGTAGACCGCTTCGGCGTGGCGTGCCATGAAGGCGCGCCGCATGTCCCGGGCGGAGGCGAGGGCGTCGGCGGCGAGCCGCTGCTGTCCGGCGTCGCGTTCGGGTTTGGGCGGCAGTCCGGCGAGCAGGTGCTCGACGGCGCGGCACCGGTCGGCGAGCAGCGCGGCGAACGCGTCCAGGGTGCCTGCGGAGGCGGTCGGCTCGCTCATGCGCGCTCCCCCCGCTCGGTGCCGGCGGCGGCCGCCGGTTCGGCGTCCGACCCGGCGTCAGACTCAGCGTCCGACTCCACGGGCAGCTCCGCGAGGCGGCGCAACTCCCGGTCACAGGCGGCGAGATGGGCGCCGAGCGCCTCCTCGTACGGGGTGGCGGCCGCTTCCAGCAGCAGTCGGCGGCGGATCGCCAGTTCGCGGTCGGAGATCCGGCCCATCAGCACCGCGGCGGTGTGCAGGGCCTCGCCGGGGTCGTCGGCGATCTGGTCGACCAGGCCCAGTTCGTGGGCGCGCCCGGCGGCGATCTCGTCTCCCCACAGCACGATCTGGCGGGCCTTGGCCGCGCCGAGCTGCTGGGTGAGGCGGTGCACGGCCATGCCGGGCCAGACGTGTCCGTCGTTGACCGGCAGCAGCAGCCGGAAGTCGGCGCCGGCGATGCGGAAGTCCGCGGTGAGCAGGGCTTCCAGGGCCGGCCCGCCGCAGGCGCCCTGGGCCACCGCGATGGTCATGGCGTCCAGTCGCTCCAGGCGCCGCAGGGCGCGCTCCCAGCGGTTGACGTCGCGGATCGCGACCCGGCCGGGCCAGGCCGGCAGTTCGGCGGGCGCGGCCGCGGTCGGCAGGGTGCCCAGTCCGAGGACGAGCACGGTCCGCTCGCCGCGGCTCTCCACCTGTTCGCAGGCGGCGTCGAGCGCCGCCGTCAGTTCCGGCAGCGGCCGGGCGGCGTCGACGTCCGCGCGGACCGCGAGCCCCCCGGAGATCTGCACCGGTTCGGAATACACCGTCATCACACCTGCTCCTTCGCGCTTTTCCGCGCTCACCAGCGCAGCAGGGCCAGCTCGATGGTCGAGCCGGGCCCCATGGTCATCAGCACGCCGAGGTCGCCGGGTGCCACGATCCGCTCCGCCAAGAGCCGCTCGTAGGAGAACAGGAACGAGCCGCTGGAGACGTTGCCGTAGTCCCGCAGCACGCTGAGCGTGTGCCGGACGTCGTGCCGGCTCAGTCCGAGGTTCACCCGGACCGAGTCGACGACCTTCTTGCCCCCGGAGTGCACCAGCCAGTGCGCGATCTGCGAGCGGTGCACGCCGGTGCCGTGCAGCAGCCGGGCGAGGGCCTGCTCGGCGTGCGCCCCCACCACGTAGGGCACCTCGGGGTCGAGGTAGAAGCTGAACTTGCCCTGCTCGTCGTCCCAGTCGTAGCGCATCGCCCCCACCGCCTCGGGGATGATCCGGCTGGAGAAGCGCAGCAGGGCGGGCCCGCCGCCGGCCGGCGGGGTGTCGTCGGCGGTCACCGCGATCGCCGCGGCGCCGTCGCCGAACAGGCTGTTCACCACGGCGGAGCGCATGGTGCCGTCGAAGACGTACGCGGCCGAGCATGCCTCGACGCAGACCATCACGGCCCGCTCGCCGGGGTGGGCGGCGGCCCAACCGGCGACCGCCGTCAGGGCGTTGAGGCCCGCGTTGCAGCCCATGCCGACCACGTCCAGCCGTGAGCAGTGCGGCGAGAGCCCCATCTCCTTGATGAGCAGCGCGGAGAAGCCGGGCGTGATGAACCCGGTCGAGGAGACGCAGCACAGGTATCCCACGTCCGCGGCCTCGAAGCCGCCCGCGGCCAGGCAGGAGGTGACGGCCCGTCGGGCCAGGTCGACCCCGCTGACGAGGTGTTTGCGCAGCAGCTGCCCCTGGGTCTCGTCGGCGCGCAGGCCGTCGGCGCCGCGTGGCGGCAGGGTCAGGTGCCGCCGTTCGATGGCGCTGTTCAGGAACACCGACCTGATCCGCGGATCGCTGATCCGGAACTCGTCGAGCAGTTCGCGCTGGGTGTAGGAGTCGGGCGGCACCGCGGTGCCGACGGCGGCGATCCGCGGGAGTGCGCGGCCGGCCGGCGGCGCGGACGGCCCGGTGGGTTGGGCCAGGACTGCTTCCACCATTCCCCCCTTCGGTGGTGACGGGATGTCGGCGGTCAGGACAGGTAGTCCTCGGGGCCGCCGTCGCGGACGGTGTCGAGGGTGAAGCAGTGGAAGCCGCCGCCGAACAGCCGCCGGTGCCGGTGCCGGACCGGCACGACGGTGAAGCGGTGCTGTTCGAGGGTGCGCATCAGCTCCGGGCACGCCTCGTTGACCAGGACGGTGTCCGGGCCGGCCGAGAGCACGTTCATGTCGATGAACGGGCTGGTGAGGATGAGGTCGTTGTCCTCGTACGCCGGGAAGTTGTTGTCCGTCGGGGCGGGCGGCACGATCAGGTCCCAGCCGCGCAGCGGTTCGGGGAGCTGGTCGGCGACCTCCTTGTTGCGCACCAGCAGCGTGCCCGGGCGCAGCGCGAGCACCATGCTGTCGATGTGGCTGTCGCTGAGCTGGTGGACCCGGTGCACCCGGAACCGCCCCTCGAGGTGGCGCTCCAGCCAGTCGACGGCCATGGCGTGGTTCGCGGTGGAGATGTTGACCAGCAGGTCCCGGCCGAGCCGCAGGCACTGGGCGCCGTCGAACATCATCTCGAAGCCGACGTCGTAGGGGGACGGCTCCGGGTTCTCGATCGGCTCGGTGGGCCCGCCGACGCGGCTGCTGCCGCGGGCGTAGGACAGGTCGAAGGACGCGTCGGTCATCAGCGGACGCGGCATCACCGTCCAGCGTGCGCCCTGCTTGAAGTAGTCGTTGAAGACCGGGGTGAGGAACTGCGTCTCGAACCAGCGGGAGCGGATCATCGGCGGCGTCTCGATGATCTCGTCGCCCAGGATCAGCGTGTTGTCCCGCACGTTGAGCGGCGGGACGACCGCGGCCGACCAGGCCGGCGTCCGCACCTCGGTGGTGCTCTCGTGCACGTCGAGCGGCCGATGGACCGTCACCCCCAGGGACTGGAGCGCCTCGACGATGCCTTCGATGTCCTCCAGCAGCTCCTCCACGTAGCGCTGCTTGATGGTGGAGCGCTCCGCCGGCCGGTCGGAGCCGACGCTGAGCCGGGGGTAGTACCACTCGGAGCGGACCAGGTTGTCGTGGAAGAAGAGGTCGAAGGAGAGCTCGCGTTCGTGCGAGGTGTAGTTGACCGCCGAGCCGACGACCACCTCGCGCAGGGGTGACCACTCGTCGTAACTGTTCAGCTTCATGGGCGTCGTCGCTCCTGGTGGCGAAGGGCGGAAAAACGGTGGCCGGACCGCCGGGGGTCCCGCACGTCGGGGGACTGCGCCGGCGGAATGTGCGCGCAGCGGTACTGACACGAACCGGGCTGAAATCGCTCGGACAAGGCCGCTGAACTGGGTCTTTGAAAGATCCTTTGCAATGCCGTACGGCCGGGCTCGGCAGGGCCTGCAGGGTGCGGCGAATGGATCCGGCTATCACAGCCTAGGCACGAGTCGGCGACGACAGCAAGCAGTTGTCGAAGGATCGGAGTTCGTGCCAGGAGAAAGTGGACCGGTCCTGATCGAACCCGGAAAATCGGACATCTCGCCCCGCTGAGCTGCGCGAACAAAATTTGTTGACATGCCCCTGCTGCGGTGGCAGGCTCCGAGAAGGTCGCTGCGGCGGACGATGCCGCACGAACGCTGTCGCGGGGGTGGTGGCTCATGAATCAGCCTTTTGGTGATCCCGAAGCGGATCCCGTTCTCGAACGATTCAACTTCCTGGTCAATGCGCCGGCTCTTTTCAACGCGGTGGTGACCGCCACCGAACTGGACATATTCGGATTCCTCTCCAGCAATCCCGGAGCGGAATTCGAGAAGGTCCGTGAATTCACCGGCCTGGCAGCCCATCCGCTGCGCGTCCTGCTGCACGCGGTGTGCACCACGGGCCTGCTGGAGCGGGACGGGACCGGCGGATACACCAACGCCCGGGCGGCCGAGCAGCTGCTCGCCACGGACGCGCCGGACAGCTGGCGCCGGATTCTCCTCGGCTGGCGCGAGATCTACTACCCGGCCTTCGGCCAGATGACCGGGGCCCTGCGGGCCGGCACCAACACCGCGCTCGCCGACTATCCCGGCACCGAGCCGACGCTCTATCAACGCCTGGCGCACCAGCCGGAGTTGGAGCGGGTCTTCCACGACTCGATGAGCGCGTTCACGATGCACAGCCTCTCCGGCCTGGTGGACCGCGAGGAGTTCTTCGGCCCGGCCCGCCACCTGCTGGACGTGGGCGGCGGCGACGGCACCACCACCGCCGCACTGGTGGAGCGCTACCCCGAACTCCGGGTCACCGTCTTCGACATGCCGAGCGTGGCCCGGCTCGCCGAGCAGACCCGCACGGCCGTCCCGCCGGACCGGGTCGAGCTGGCCGCCGGCGACCTGTTCGCGGACGCCTTCCCCGAGGGCGCGGACACCGTCCTGTTCAGCCACGTCCTGGAGATCTTCTCCGGCGAGCAGATCGTCGCCCTGCTGCGCAAGGCCCACCAGGCCCTGCCGGCCGGCGGCCGGGCGATCGTCTACGGGTACAACGTCTCCGACGACGAGACCCGCGGGCTCTTCTCCGCCCGCCTCTCGCTGTACCTCAACATCCTCGCCAGCGGCCAGGGCATGGCCTACCCGGCCAAGGACTACGAGCAGTGGCTCCGCCAGGCCGGCTTCGCCGAGGTGACCACCATCGGCGGACTTCCGTTCGAACACGGACTCACCACCGGCGTCAAGGCATAGGTTGGTCCACCGGGCCGGGACGATCCCCTCCGGCGCCCGGCCCTGACGGCCGGGCACGGCCAGGCCGTTCCGGCCACCGGGCGGGGCCCGATCCGGCCCTCCTCCGATCCCTCGAAGCACCGGCACGACGAAGACAGGCGTGGGAGCACATGCGTCCTTTCCCCGATCCCCGACCGGGGGTCCCCGACCACCGGTCACCGGCCCGCTACCTCCGATGGCTCGCCGGCCGACAGCGCGGCACCGCGCTGCTCGCCATGGTGCTGGGCATCGTCTGCGCCCTCTGCCAGGGCCTGGTCCCGGCCGCGGTGGGCCAGGGCATCGACGCCGGACTGCTCCGGCGCAGCCAGGACGCCCTGCTGCTGTGGAGCGCGGCGGTGCTCGCCCTCGGCGTCGGCCAGGCCGTCGCCGGCATGCTGCGCGACCGCGCCTCGGTCCGCAACCGCTACGGCGCGAGCTACACCACCACCCAGCTGATCACCCGTCAGGCCGCCTCGCTGGGTTCGGCGTTGGCCGCCAAGGTGTCGGCCGGTGAGGCGGTCAGCGTCGGCGCCGCCGACGTGACCCGGGTCGGCGTGGCGCTGGAGAGCACCGCACGCGGCAGCGGCGCGGTGGTCTCCGCGCTGGTCGTGGCCGGCATCATGCTGGCGCAGTCCTGGCAGCTCGGCCTGCTGGTCCTGCTCGGCATCCCCGCGATCGCCTGGGCGATGGCCCGGCTGATGCGCCTGCTGCACGCACGGCAGGACGAACTGCGCAGCCGCCAGGCCGACTTGGCCGACCTCGCGGTGGACATCGTGGCCGGCCTGCGGGTGCTGCGGGGCATCGGCGGCGAAGAGGTCTACGCCGATCGCTACCGCACCGCCTCGCAGCAGGTCCGGCGGGAGAGCGTGCGGGTGGCCGCCGTGGAGGCCTGGATCAGCGCGGCCAAGCTGCTGCTGCCGGGCCTGCTGGTCGCCGGCGTGGTCTGGCTGGGCGCGCACTACACCGCGACTGGCCGGCTCAGCGCGGGTCTGCTGGTGTCCTTCTACGGGTACGCGGTCTTCCTGACCGAGCAGTTGCGCCGGGCCACCGGCATGGTCGACCAGCTGACCCGCGCACTGGTGGCGTCGGGCCGGGTGGTGAAGCTGCTCGACCTGCAGCCCGACCTCGCCTCCGGCGAGGGCGCCCTGCCCGCCACCGACGCGCCGGAGCTGCTGGACCCGCAGTCCGGACTGGTGCTGCCGGCCGGCCGGATCCTCGGCGTGGTCTGCGCCGACCAACGCGACGCGGAAGGGCTCGCCGAACGGGTCGGGCGGTACGCGGACTCGGACGCCTCCTACGCGGGCGTGGCACTGTCCGACCTGCCGCTGGCCGAGGTGCGGCGCCGGATCCTGGTCGCCGACAACGAGGCCCGGCTGTTCTCCGGCCCGCTGCGCGGCGAACTCGACCCGCGCGACCGCGCGGCCTCCGATCCCCGGCTGCTGGCGGACGCGCTCGACGCGGCCTGCGCCACCGACATCACCGAGGCTCTCCCCGAGGGCCTCGACACCCGGATCGCCAACGGCGGGCGGGAGTTCTCCGGCGGGCAGCAGCAGCGGCTGCGGCTGGCCCGGGCGCTGATGGCCGACCCGGAGGTCCTGGTCCTGGTGGAGCCGACCAGCGCGGTGGACGCGAACACCGAGGGCGCGATGGCCGCCGGCCTGGCCGCCCACCGGGCGGGCCGCTCCACGCTGGTCGTCACCACCAGCCCGATCCTGCTGAACGCCACCGACCGCACCGTCCTGGTCCTGGACGGCAAGGTCGCCGCCACCGGCACCCACACCGAGCTTCTCGCCGACCCGCGCTACCGCTCCGTCGTCACCCGGGAGGTGGCCCCGTCGTGAACGAGCTCCCCATCGCATCGCCAGGCGAAGTACGCGCCCACGCGAAGGAGTTGATCCGCGGCAACCGGCCGGAGCTGGCGGGCACGCTGGTGCTGCACGCGCTGGCCACCGTCGCCGGACTGGTCGCGCCGTGGATGATCGGCCGGCTGATCCAGGACGCCGGCCGCCACGTCGACACCGCCGCGCTCACCGGCCTGGTGATCTGCCTCGCCGTCATCGCCCAGTCCCTGCTGGAGCGTTCCGCGACCTTCGGCTCCGTCCGGCTCGGCGAGAAGGTACTCGCCGGGCAGCGCGAGCGCTTCGTCGACCGCGTCCTCGCCCTGCCGCTCACCACCGTGGAGCGGGCCGGCGCCGGCGACCTGATCACCCGCACCACCCGGGACGTCGACGTCCTCGCCCGCACCGTCCAACTCGCCGCCCCCGACGCCATGGTGGCGCTGACCACGGTGCTGCTGACGCTCGGCGCGATCGCGCTCGTCAGCCCGGTGCTGGTCCTGCCCTGCCTGGTCGCGGTGCCGGTGCTGTGGGCCTCCACCCGGTGGTACCTGCGCCGGGCCCGGCCCGGCTACCTGCGGGCCAACGCCTCCTACTCGCGGATCACCGAGACCATCGCCCAGACCGTCGACGGGGCCCGCACGGTGGAGGCGCTCGGCGTCGCCGAGAAGCGGTTCGCCCAGCTGAACCGCGACATCGCGGAGTCCTACGCCGCCGAGCGGTACACCCTGTGGCTGCGCAGCGTGTACCTGCCGATCGCGGACACCGGGTACATCCTCCCGGTCGTCGCCACCATGGCCGTCGGCGGCGTGCTCTACCTGCACGGCGTGGTCACGCTCGCCGCCGCGACCGCCGCGACGCTGTACGTCCAGCAGTTGATCGGCCCGGTCGACCGGCTGCTGTTCTGGATGGACGAACTGCAGGTCGGCGGCGCCTCGCTGGCCCGCATCCTCGGGGTCGGCACGCCCGCCGAGTCCCCCGCCGCGACCGCGGCCCCCGCCGCGGGCCAGGCCGGCGACACCCGGACGGTGGAGCTGCGCGGGGTCCGCTACGCCTACCGCGAGGGCCACGACGTGCTGCACGGCGTCGACCTGGTGATCCGGCCGGGCGAGCGGCTGGCCGTGGTCGGCGCCTCCGGGGCCGGCAAGTCCACCCTGGGCCGGCTGCTGGCCGGCGTGGACCGCCCCGGAGCCGGCTCGGTGACCATCGGCGGCGCCTCCCTCGCCGACCTCCCGCTGGCCGAACTGCGCCGCCGGGTCGCCATGGTGACGCAGGAGCACCACGTCTTCACCGGCACCCTGCGGGACAACCTGATCGTGGCCCGCCCCGACGCCGGCGACCAGGAGCTGGAACGCGCGCTGCGCGCCGTCGACGCCTGGGACTGGGCGGCCGAACTGGGACTCGACGCCCGCCTCGGCGCCGGCGCCACCCGGCTCTCCCCGCCGCAGGCCGGGCAGCTGGCGCTGGCCCGCCTGGTCCTCGCCGACCCGTACGTGCTGGTGCTGGACGAGGCCACCGCGATGCTCGACCCGCGCGCCGCCCGGCACCTGGAGCGCTCACTGGCCGCGGTCCTGGAGGGCCGCACCGTCATCGCCGTCGCCCACCGCCTGCACACCGCGCACGACGCGGACCGCGTGGTGGTCATGGAGGACGGACGGATCGTCGAGGTCGGCCCGCACGACGAACTGGTCGCCAAGGGCGGCCACTACGCCGCGCTCTGGACGTCCTGGCACGGTCAGGACGAGGAGGTCCCGCGATGACCACAGGCCGGCTCACCGCCCCGGAGCACCCCCCGATCGCCGCCGACTACTGGACGACCCGGCTGGCCGGCGCCACCGCGGCCGAACTGCCCGCCGACCTCCCGTACGCGGCCGACCAGGAGTCCCGACCCGCCGTCGAGGAGCACCCGCTCGCGGCCGCGACCGCACACGCGCTCACCACCTCCGACGGCCCGGACGGCGAACCCGCAGTGCTGCTCGCGGCGCTCTGCGCGGTCCTGCACCGGCACACCGGCAGCACCGACCTGCTGACCGGCCTCGACTCCCGCCTGCTGGTACCCGTCCAGGGCGCACCGGACGGCGCCGCCGTGCTGCTGCCGATCCGGATCGCGCTCGACCCGGCCGGCCCGTTCGGCGAGCTGCTGCGCCAGGTCCGCGTCGCGATGGCCGAAGCCCGGGCGCACGCCGGGGAGTTGCCGCACAGCGGGGAGTCGCCGCAGTCCGGCGACCGCGACGGCGGACCGTTGCGGACCGCCCTGTGCGCCGCCGACCCCGGCCCGGCGGCGGCCGGGTCCGAGCCGCCGCTCGCCCTCGCCCTCGCGCACCGGGACGGCGCCGCGCTGCTCCGACTGCGCTACGACCGCGGCCGGACGAGCCGCAGCGGCGCGCGGTGGCTGCTCGGCCACCTGGCGACCCTGCTCGCCGCGGCGCTCGCCGACCCGGCCGCGCCGGTCCGCGAGCTGCCGGTGCAGGACGCACCGGCCCCGGACGCCTCCTGGCCACTCGCCGTCCCGCCCGGCCACCGCTCCCCCGCGCCGCCCGGCGCCGCGGAGACGCTGGTCGACCGCTTCCGCGCGGTGGCCGCCGAGCACGCCGACACGCCCGCCGTCACCGGCCCGTCCGGCGCCTTCCGCTACGGCGAGTTGGACGCGCTCACCACCGCGCTCGCCGACCGGCTGCTCGCCCACGCCGGACCCGGCGACCGGGTGGCGCTGCTCTGCGACCACGACATCGGCGCGGTGGCCGGCGTCTGGTCGGTCCTCAAGTCCGGCGCCGCCTACGTCCCGCTCGACCCGCGCCAGCCCGACGGCCGACTGGCCCGGATCCTGGCCAACGCCGAGGTCACGGCGGTGGCCTGCGATCCGGCCCTGGAGGAGCGGGCCCGCCGGCTCGCCCGGCAGCGGCCGGTGCTGGCCCTCGACCTGACGGCCGGTCAGGCAGATTCCGACCTGACGGCAAGTCAGACCAGCGGAGCCACGACGCCCCACCAGGCCACTGCCGATCCGACGCACCGTCAGTCCGCCGCCGACCCGACGACCCGCCGGCCCACCTCCAACGCGACGCACCGTCAGACCACCTCCGGCCCGGCGACCCACCAGACCGCCGCCGAGCCGCCAGGGCCGGCCGGCCGGGAGGCTCTCGCCTATCTGCTGCACACCTCGGGGTCGACCGGCACGCCGAAGGCCGTGCTGCAGAGCCACGGCAACGTCCTCGCCCACGCGCTGCGGTATGCGGAGCGGATCCGGCTGGGGCGCGGCGAGCAGGTGCCGCTGCTGGCCCGGTTCACCTTCGACGCCGGGGTGATGGACCTGTTCGGGGCGCTGCTGACCGGCGCGACCCTGCACGTGGTGGACCCGCTGCTGGCGCCCGCCGGGCTTCGCGGTGTGCTCGCCGCGGCGAACGCCTCGGTGCTGCACTGCACGCCGACGCTCTTCCGCCATCTGGTGGGCGACCTCGGCGAGCGGGAGGGCGCTCCGGAGCACGCGCTGGCGGGTGTGCGGCTGGTGGTGCTCGGCGGCGAGGAGGCGACCCGGCAGGACCTGCTTCGGTTCCTGGCCGTGTTCGGGCCGGACGCCGCACTGGTCAACGGGCTGGGCCCGACCGAGTGCACGCTCGCCCTGCAGCACCTGGCCACCCGGTCCGACCTGGAGCGGCCCACGCTGCCGGTCGGCCGACCCGTGCCCGGGATGGACGTGCGACTGCTGGACTCCGCGGGCCGCCCGACCGAGCTCTTCGGCGAGCTGGAGTTCCTCGGCGACCCGGTGGCGCTCGGCTACTGGCGGCAGGAGGAGGCCACCGCGGCGGCGTTCCGCACCCACCCGGACGGCACCCGCGGCTACCGCACCGGTGACCTGGCCCGCCGGCTGCCCGACGGCTCGCTGCTCTACCTGGGGCGCCGCGACCGGCAGGTGAAGATCCGCGGGCACCGGATCGAGCCCGGCGAGATCGAGTCCGCGCTGCGCGCCCACCCGACGGTGGCGCAGGCCGCCGTGGTCCTCGACGGCGGCGGCGGGTCGCCCCGGCTGCTCGCCTACGTCTCCTCGGCCACCGCGATCCCGCCCGACGGCCGCGAACTGCTCGAGTACCTGGGCCGGACGCTGCCCGACTACGCGGTGCCCGCCCTGGTGGTGCCGCTGGAGTCGATGCCGGTCGGCCCGACCGGGAAGCTGGACCGCTCGCGGCTCCCGGCTCCGGAGACCGCCGGCGGCCCGACGGACGCGGACGACGACGCCCGGCCGCGCACCGACCTGGAGCACGGCCTGGTCCGGATCTGGTGCGGCGTCCTCGGGCTGGAACGGGCCGGACTGCACGACAACTTCCTGGCCAGCGGCGGCGATTCGCTGCGGATGCTGGCGCTGCTCGACTCCACGCGCGAGGAGTACGGGGTGGAGATACCGCTCCTCGGGTTCCTCGCCGCGCCCACCGTCGCCACCTTGGCGCGGATCATCGAACGGAGGCAGTGATGCTCAGCTTGCCGCCCACCGACGGCGCGCACCGCTCCGCCGCACCCACCGACGCCGGCGGCGTCCGGGTACTGCTCGGCAACGACTTCAGCGAGGACGTGCGCGACGACCGGCGCTGGACCGGCTGGTGGGTGCAGCGGCTGATCTGGTTCGCCCGCGACGGGGACGTGCTGGTCCTGCCGGGAGCCCCGGACGAGGCGTTCCTCGAGTACGCCACCGCTCTCACCGGGACCCGCCGCGACACCCTCACCGTGGTCGTCCCCCCGGCCGAGGACGCCGAGGCGGCGGGCACCCTCGGCCCCGCCCGGCTGGCGGACCCGTCGTTCGTGGCGGAGCTCCGCAAGGCCGTCGACGGACGCCGGGTGGCGCACCTGTCCGCGCTGTGGCCCGACCCGGCCGTGGCCCGGCTGGCCCGGCAGCTGGGCCTCGCCGCGGCGATGCCCGGCCACGGCTTCGTCTCGCAGGGCGGCGGGCTGCTGGTCAACAGCAAGTCGGTGTTCCGCGCGGTGGCGGGCGGCGCCGGGGTGCCGGTGCCCGACGGCGCGGTGTGCACCAACCCGGAGAGCGCCGAGCGGGTCGTCCTCGACCTGCTGGAGGGCGGCGAGGCCGTCGTCCTGAAGCACGACTTCCTGTCCGGGGGCCGCGGCAACGAGATCCTCAGCACCGATCCGACGGTCCGCCCGATCGGCGCCCGCCGGGTGGTGCACGTCACCGGGGCGGGCGACGTCCGCGACTACCTCGCCGAACGCTGGGCGTGGCTGAGCGGCGGCGGCCGCAGCCGTCCGGTGGTCGAGCGCTACCACCGGGACAGCTCCGCCTTCTTCGCCGAGTACCTGGTCGGCGACTCCGGGACCGACCTCGGCGGGACGGGCGAACTGCTGTCCGCGCCGTACGCGGTGGGGCAGGTGATGCCCGCTCAGGGGCTGGAGCCGGAGGTCCTCGACCAGCTGTTCCGGGGCGCCGAGCGGCTCGGCGAGGCGCTGCGCGCCATCGGCTACCGGGGCGTGCTGAGCCCGGACGCCATCGTCACGCCGGAACGCGAGGTGCTCTTCACCGAGTTCAACGGCCGGGTCACCGGATCGACCCACATCTACGGGGTGATCGGCCGCACGGTCACCGGCGCCGGGTTCGGCCGGGACCGCATCATCCTGGAGCGGGTCTGGCCGGAGGGCTGGTCCACGCCGTCGTTCGCCGCGGCGCTCGCCCGGCTGACCGAGGCCGGCCTGGCGTACCGCCCCGACACCCGCACCGGCGTGGTCCTCACCAACGCCTTCGACGGCGTCAACGGCGTCATGTACTGCGTCGTCGCCGAGGACCTGGACCGGGCCTGGGCGTGCGACCGCTCGCTGGCCGAGCTCTTCGGCGCCTAGGCCCTGTCGCCTGTCCGGCGGACCCGTCCGAGAGTCCGTCAATCGTGCAGTCGCCACTCGAACCGGAAGGACCGATCGTGACCGACCTCCAGTCCAAGCTGGCCGCCCTGTGGGCGGACCTCCTCAACAGCGAACTCCCCGACGCGGACGCCGACTTCTTCGAGGACGGCGGCACCTCGCTGAGCGCGGTCCACCTGGCCGCGCTGATCCAGGAGCACTTCCGGGTCTCGGTCGACGCGATCGAGATCGTCACCGCCCGTTCCCTGTCCGCCGTCTGCGAGCTGGTCGGCGAGCGGCTGTCCACGGCCGCCTGACCCCCGGCCGGGCCGCGCACCGCGGCCCGGCGCCCCACCCCGGACGGAGCTAAGCAACGATGGCAGCAATTGCACGCAGCGGGCCGCTGACGCTCGCTCAGCGACGGATGTGGCTCCGCTCGTACTGGCGCGGCCACGGCGAGTTCTTCCCGGCCTGGACCCGGCGCTGGGAGCTGCCGCCCGGGATCTCCGCGGACGCGGTGGCGGCCGCGTTCGCCGTACTGGCGGCGCGGCACGAGATCCTGCGGACCGTCTTCCTGATCGGCCCGGACGGCGAGCCGGTCCAGGCCGTGCTGGCGGCCGAGGGCTTCCGGCCGCCGGTGTCGGTGGTGGAGTCCGGTCCGGCGGCACCCGACGCCCCGGCGGAGGGGGCCGGGCCGCTCACCGTGGGCGCCGCGTTCGCCCGGCCGCTGTGGTCGGCCCGCCTGCACGCGGCGGCCGGTCGGGTGCACACCGTGGACCTGGTCTTCGACCACATCGTCAGCGACGGTGCCGGCCTGCAGAACTGGCGCGAGCAGCTGCTCGACCTGTGCGAGGGCCGCGACGCGCCCCGCCCGACCGCCCACCCGCTCGACCGCCAGGCCGCGGAACCCCGGCCGCGGACGGTCCCAGGGCGGTGGGAGCCGGAGCCGGACGCGCCCGCCGACCTCGCCGCGCACGCGCCGCAGATCCCGGTGCCGGGCCACGGGCGGCCGGTCACCGGACCGCGCTACGTGCTGTCCTCCACCTCCTACCAGGGGCTGCTCCCGCTGGTCGACCGGGTGTGCGAGCGCACCGCGGCCTCCCGCGCGACGGTCTTCATGACCGCCGTCGCCTGGCTGCTGAACCGGTACGCGGGCCATCCGCGGACGCTGTTCGCCAACTACGTCTCGCACCGCGTCGGCCGCGACGACGGGATCGAGTGCCGGGTGCGGCCGGTGGACGTGCTGGTGGAGACCGACGGGGCCGCGAGCTTCGCCGAGGCCCTGCGGGCCGTCAGCGCGGCGACCATGCGGGCGTACGAGCGCGACCTCCGGTTCGGCCCGGTCGCCCCGGAGCAGCGGGCCCGGACCGCCGCCGAGCGCGGGGCGGGATTCGTGGTGCCGGTCTACTTCAACTTCCAGGGCCGTCCGCGCGGCGCCGGGCCGTCCGAAGCACCCGACCCGAAGGTGCTGGTGGACCGGCGCGCTGAGGAGCTCGACGAGCTCGGCCGGCCCTGGTGCGTGGTGGTCTACGTGTACGTGCAGGGCGCCGAGGTGGTCCTGGACGTCGACGTGGACCTCCGGATGCTGTCCCTGGACACCGTCCACGCCTTCGCGGACGTGCTGCCCGAGCTGATCCGGCTGATGGCGGAGCGGCCCGACGCGCTCGTCGGCGCGGGGGACGCGCTCCTGCCGCCGGACTTCGCGGTGCGGACCGACAGCCGGCTGCTGGGCGACAACTGGGTCGACCTGCCCGCCACGGCCCGGGTGCTGCGCTCGGCCGCCGGCGTGCGGGAGGCGGAAGTCGCCTGGCTGGACGGTGAGTTGACGGCCCGTCTGGAGCTGGAGCCGGACACCGTGCTGTTCGACGTGCACGAGCACCTGCTGGCGGCGCAGCGTCTGCACCTCGACGTGGTGGCGCCGCGCCGCTACCTGCCGCCGGTCCCGGCCGGGTCGGGCGCGCCGGGCTGGTGGCCGGCCGACCTGCCGCGCGACGGCTGGCGGCCGGAGCGCGACGCGCCCCGGCTGCCTCCGGAGACCGAGGCCGAACGGGAGCTGTGCGCCGCGATCCGCGAGACCCACGGGATCGAGGTCGACGACCTGGCGCTCAGCTACGTGGCCGCCGGCGGCCTGGTGCTGCGCGCCCCGGCGGTGGTCGAGGCGCTGCTGCGCCGCCGTCTGACCGGCCTGAACTCCTCCCACTTCGGCACCCCGTACACCCTGCGGGCGATCGCCCGCTGCCTGCGCCCCGAGGCCGCCCGCGCCACCGACGGCGCCACCTACCTGGGCTGAGCCGCCGATCCGGCCGCCGTCCCCGATCCGCCGACGGCGGCGATCCGCCACGACCTGCCCGATCCGCCACGACCTGCTTGCGAGTGACCAGATGCCGGGTTCCCCCCTTCCCTCCCTTCCCAGTGTGCTCATCGTCGAGCCGACGTCCTCCGCGTACGGGCTGGTCCACCAGGCGCGTGCGCTCGGCCTGCACAGCGTCGTCGCCAGCCACGGCCAGGGCGACCGGCGGCTGCCGGACGCCGTCCGGGCGGACGTCGGCACCCTGATCGAGGTGGACTGCAACGACGAGGCCCGGCTCGGCGAGCTGGCGGCGCGCCTGCACGCGCGCACGCCGCTGGCCGGGGCGGTGCCCGGCGACGAGTTCTACGTCGCCACCACGGCCCGGCTGGCCGACCGGCTCGGCCTGCCGGGGCTGCCCGCCGCGGGTGCCGAGGCCCTGCGCGACAAGGCGCTGATGCGGGCCAAGGTCGAGGCGGCGGGGCTGCGGGTGCCGCGCTACGCCGAGGCCGCGGGCCTCGCCGAACTGCTGGACGCGGCGGCCGGCGTGGGCTTCCCGGCCGTCCTGAAGCCGGCCGCCTCCGCGGGCAGCATCCACGTCACCCGGGTCGACGACCCGGCGGGCCTGGAGCGCGCCTACCGGGCCCTGGCCGCGGACACCCGGCCGGACGACGTCGGGGGCCACCTGGACGGCCGGGTGGTGCTCGAGGAGTACCTGCCGGGGCCGGAGATCAGCGTCGAGGGGTACATCCACGACGGGCGCGCGGTGGTCGTCTCGGTCACCCACAAGATCCTCAGCCAGGAGCCGCACTTCCTGGAGATCGGCCACATCGCCCAGGCCGAACTGGACGCCCCGACCCGGGACCGGGTGGCGGCCTACGTCGACGCGGTCTGCCGTGCCCTGGACGTCGTCCTCGGGCCGTTCCACTGCGAACTGCGCCTGGTGGACGGCGATCCGGTGCTGGTCGAGCTCGGCGCCCGGCTGCCCGGCGGCAAGGTCACCCTGCTCACCGAGTGGGTGACCGGCGTGTCGCTACCGCAGGTGGCGCTGGCCGCCTACACGGGAGGTGACGTGCCGTCGGCCGCCCGTCCCGGCGAGCGCCGGGCGGCGTACGCGGGCGTGCACCTCTTCACCGCGCCCGGCACCGAGGTGATCACCACCGTGCACGGCATGGAGCAGGTGCACGCCGCCCCGTACGTGCGGGAGGCGGTGCTGCGCGCGGGCCCCGGCGACCCGGTGGAGCCGTTCGGCGACTTCCGCTGCCGCCTCGGCTACGCGCTGTTCACCGCCGACACCCACGCCGAGGCGCTGGCCCACCGCGCGGCCATCGCCGCGATGGTCAGCATCGTCTGATCCGACGGCCCGTCAGCAGGACGTCGAAGAGCCGCGCCGCGGGCCCGCGGCGCAGACCAGGGGGAAATCACCATGTCCGACCTTCCGCACATCCTCGTCATCGGCAGCGGCGACCCGCTGTACCGCGAGTACGGCCTGGCCAGCCTGGCAACCAACCACACCGTCACGATGATCGACCGCGCGGCGCCCACCTGGCAGTCGCGGTACCTCCTCGACCACTCCGTCGCGGCCGTCACCGACCCGGCCGCCGTGGCCACCGCCGCACGGGAGTTGGCGATGCGTCACCACTTCGACGGGGTGATGACCTGGGGCGAGTTCGCGGTGCCCGCGGCCGCCCGCACCGCCGTCGAGCTCGGCCTGCCGGGGATCGACCCGGAGGCCGCGGCGGCCTGCCGCGACAAGGGCGCCACCCGGGCCGTACTGGCCCGGGCGGGCGTCCCGTCCGCCCGGTCCGTACGCGCCGCCTCGCTCGCCGAGGTGCAGGCCGCGGCGCACGCGATCGGGTTCCCGGTGGTGGTGAAACCGACCGCGAGCGCCGGCAGCCGCGGCGTCATCCGGGTCGACTCCCCCGAGCAGCTCGCGGCGGCCCACGAGTTCGCGGCCCGGGTCACCGCCCCGGCGCCGGACGGGACCCGCCCGGTCCTGGTGGAGGAGCTGATGGTCGGCCCCGAGGTGAGCGTGGAGTGCGTGAGCTTCCAGGGCGAGACCCGGGCGGTGGCGCTGACCCGCAAGACCGTCGGCCTGGCACCGTACTTCGAGGAGATCGGCCACCTGGTCGAGCCGCAGGACGGCGACGTGTCGCACGAACCGGCCGCCCAGGTCGCCCTCGCCGCGCTGCGCGCCCTCGGGGTGGACGACAACGTCAGCCACGTCGAGCTCAAGCTCACCGCCGACGGCCCGAAGATCGTCGAGGTCAACGCGCGGGTGGCGGGCGACATGATCGGCTACGCCGTGCAGCTGGCGACCGGAATCGACCTGGTCCAGGCGGCCGCCTCGATCGCCCTCGGCCGCCGCCCCGAGGTGGCAGCCCCGCTGCGCCGCAGCGCCGCCGTGCGCTTCCTCTACCCGCCCTTCGACGGGCGGGTGGCCGAGCAGTCCTTCCCGGAGGAGCTGCGCACCGAGCCCTGGCTGGACCGGATGGTCTGGGAACACCCGGTCGGCACCCGGATCGCCCCACCACCCGCGGGCGACGTGGACAACCGGCTGGCCCAGGTCGTGGTGACGGCCGACACCCCGCAGGAGGCGCTGCGCCGGCTCGACCTGGTCTGCGACCAGGCCTCGTTCCGGCTCGAGGCGACGACGCCGGCCGCGGAGCCGCAGCTATGAGCAGGCTCCGGCCCGCGGACGGCGTGGACCGCGGCGAAGCGAGGCACGGCGGCGCGAGGCGGGGCCCGGCGAGCCCCGGGGCACCGGACGGCGGGGCGCCGCGCTCTCCGGAGCGGCTCTTCCGGCGGGTCGGGGTGTCACGGCGCGACGAGGCGGTGTTCGTCGGGAAGCTGCTGCTGGCCACGCTGCTGCTGGCGGCGGGCGCGGTGCTGGCCCTGCGGCCGGAGCTACCGGCCGCGCTGCTCGGCGTGACGGTGCTCGGCGCGACCTACACCCACATGGTCGAGCTGCAGCACCAGTGCCTGCACCACTCGGCCTTCCGACGGGCCGGACCGCACCGCCTGGTCGGCGTCCCGCTGGGGTTCCCGCTGCTGGTCGCCTACAGCCACTACCGCGTCCGGCACCTCCAGCACCACCGCTACCTCGGCACCTCCCGCGACTCGGAGTTCTTCGGCTTCGACACCCGACAGCCGGTCACCGTCCGCGCGCTCTGCCGGGGCCTGTTCGACTTCCCGCGGCTGGTCTCCGTGCTGGCCGAGGTGGTCCGCAGCATCCGGGGCCGCTGGACGTACGACCTCGGCCAGATCTCGGTCCGCGCGCGCCGGGACGTCGTCAACGAGTACCGCCTGATGGGTCTCGCCGTGGCCGCCGCCGGCGCCGCCGCGGCCCTCGGGTTCGGCGGGCTGCTGCTGCGGCTGTGGCTGCTGCCGCTGCTCGTCGCGGTGCCGCTGCACTTCCTGGTCGAGCTGCCCGAGCACATCCTGTGCGACACCGACTCCACCGACGTGCTGCGCAACACCCGTTCGATCCACGGCAGTCGGCTCAGCACCTGGTTCACCAACGGCAACAACCTGCACATCGAGCACCACGCCGCGATGACCGTCCCGATCAACCGCCTGCCACCCCGCCACCAGGACGTCCGCCGGCTCGCCGTGCACGTCGAGCGCAGCTACCCGGCGTTCTACCGCCGCGTGCTGCGCGAGGCCCTCGCCAACTCCTTCGGCCGACGCCGCTGATCCCTGCGGCGCGTTCTGGACGACCAGTTCCGGGCTGTGCGCTTCGCCGCGACTACTGCGCTCCGTAGTCGGCCGCGTCCTGCAGGACGACGGGGGTGCGTGGTGCCGGTACGCCGAGCTCTTCTCGGACGCCGGGCATTCCGGGCCTCAGTGCTGCGGCGACGGCCTGGAACACTCCCCCGGCAGACGACAAGTCGTAGTCGAAGAAGTCCATGCCGGCCCTGAGCCAGGCACCGCCGCCGGCCAGTCCGGAAACCTCGACGAACGACCCGCCGGCTTCCAGGCCGGCGACGCCCCCGAGCCGCTCGACGACTTCGGTCGGCACGACGGTCAGCCAGCCGTACCCGCGCAGGTACCGGCGGGCAGTGGGGTAGGCGTCCCAAGCCCCGTAACTCTCGGTGCAGTGTTCGAACTCAGTCCCCGTCAGGTCGCCGTACCCGAATGCGCCGAAGACCGGGTTGGAGACCTCCGCCAGCTCGCGCAGCACCCGAAGGACGGCCTCCTGGACCGATCGGCCGACCGCCGAGCGAAGGTGCTCCTCGGGAACCTCCAGGATGAACTGCGCCCAACTCCTGTCCGTGTCATCGCGCCACACCTTGATGCCGAAGAAGTCCCGCAGACGGCCCCAGCCGGCCTCGCAGCGCGTGATGTGACCGGCGACAGCCGCGTCGCAGAGCCAGTCGAGATTCTCGGAGGAGAACGCCCGGCGTTGACTGCGTTCGCCCATCACCAGCGACTCCCGGGCCAAGAAGACAACAGCGCTGTGAGAGCTGTCGGGCAGCTCATCCGGCTGCGCCGTGTCTGCGTGCTCGTACCGCAAGCCCAGAGCGTGCCCGAGGACGTCGAGAGCGCTGGAGAACCAACTCCGCACCCACGACCGGTAGAGAGCGTCATCGGGAACGTCAACCATCAATTCCACATGGATATTGCTGGGCACCGCCGACCTCAACTCCCTCGTGGCTCCGGACGGGCCAAGGGTGCCACGCCGACGCTCTTCGCCATCGTCCAGGTCGAAGCAGACACCGAACGCCCCGTCTTCGCGGACCTGAACGCACAGCGCGCCAAACCCCGACCCGACCGCAAACCGGAAACGCGCACACCCCGCCCTCTGAACCGCCCCGGGACGCCGCCGCGCCGGCGCCCGCACCGCCGCCCAAAGCGCCGCCGACCTCTTCACCGCGCACCAGGCCCGCCCTGGGCCGACACCGCCGAGCGCACCCTCCACCACCTGGAGCACAACCCCCCGGACAACCACGCCGGCCCACGCCTCACCTCCGCCGAACAACGCTGCGCCCAACTCGCCGCCGCCGGCGCCAGCAACCGCGACATCGCCGCCGCCCTCACCGTCAGCGTCAGCGTCAGCGTCAAGACCGTCGAAGCCACCCTCACCCGCGTCTACCGCAAACTCGGCCTGCACTCCAGCGTCCAACTCGCCCACGCCCTGACCCCCGCACGGGAATGACCCACCGTGGTTCTCTCGAAAACCAGGAGCCCAATGCACACCGCGGCCACGGTTCCGAGCTCGCCTCTACCGGCGCCCGGCTCGGCCTGGCACGATGTCGCCCCCCGGCGACCGCGGCTCAGAACACCGACCAGCCTGTCGCCGTCGTGAACGCGTCCAGCGCGGCCACCCCCAGCACCGAATTGCCCGCCGCGTCCAGCCCCGGACCCCACACGCACACCGCCCCCCGCCCCGGCAGCACCGCCAGCACACCGCCGCCGACCCCGCTCTTGCCCGGCAGCCCCACCCGGTAGGCGAAGTCCCCTGCCGCGTCGTACGTCCCGCAGGTCAGCATCACCGCATTGATCCGCTTCGCCTCACTGCGCGACAGCAGCCGCGAGCCGTCCGCCCGTACCCCGTGCCGCGCAAGGAACAGCCCCGCCAGCGCCAGGTCCCGGCAGGACGCCGCGATCGCGCAATGCGCGTAGTAGTGCACCAACACGCTCTCCACCGGATTGCGCAGGTTCCCGAAGCTCGCCATGAAGTGCGCCAGCGCCGCGTTGCGGTGCCCGTGGCGCGCCTCCGACGCCGCCACCGCGTCGTCCGTCCCCACTGCCGGATTCCCCGACTCTGCGCGCAGAAAGTCCCGCACCGCACCCGCCGCGTTCCCGGTGAGATCCAGCAGCCGGTCCGTGACCACCAGCGCCCCCGCGTTGATGAACGGATTGCGCGGGATCCCCTGCTCCGACTCCAACTGCACCAGCGAGTTGAACGGGTTCCCCGACGGCTCCCGGCCGACCCCCGCCCACAGCCCGTCCCCGCCCTCCGCCAGTGCGAGCGCCAGAGTGAAAAGCTTCGACACCGACTGGATCGAGAACGGCACCTCCCACTCCCCGACCCCGAACACCGCGCCGTCCACCGTCGCCAACGCCATCCCGAACGCCGACGGATCCGCCGCCGCCAACGCCGGAATGTAGTCCGCCGGCCGCCCCCGCGCCTCCCCCGCCAGCGCCATCGCCATCACGTCCTTCAGCAGCTGCCCGTACTCCACGTCCTGATCCACGCGGGCCATTGAACCGGATGTTCCGACCCAGGCGAAAGCAGAGCTCTGCGCCCCGGACGCGCGGCAGACCGCTGCTCGGCCGGGGCCCGGTGACACCGCGAGTCCGCTCCGGCGCCTGATTCCCGAGCCGGCTCCTGGAACGCGCACGCCGGGCCGAGCAGGCCCTGATCTCTACGCACGGGTGCTGGTCCAGAACGCTCGCGATCCCGCACTGTGCGTCCGGGACATCGCGGCCCGCTGCGCCGCACCGAGCGGGCCGTGCAGCGGATCACCGCCGACCTCGAAGGCGCCGGCTACCTCCACTGCGTCACCCGTCGGACGCCGTCGCCACCGTCGCCGACCCGCGGTCCCGCCCGAACCGGGTGCCGCCCTCGCCGCTGGGCTCACGGGTCTTGCGGGAGCCCCGTCTGCGGCGCCATTCCGCCGAGGCGGACGCTCCGGGCACAGCCGTTCTTCCCTCCGGGGTTCAGGTCCGCGTGACCGGCCGAGGTCGTCCGACACGTCGGTGTGGCGGCGCGGATTCGGGGCAGTCGCGGCACTGGGGGGCTTACGGAAGGCGAGGTGCCGGAGGGATGAGAGTCGACATGATCACCTCCAGGCTGCTGTCCGAACACGGCCGGACGTACGCCGAGGACGCCGGCATCACGCTGCGCGACAAGCCGGCGCCGCTGTACCAGTTGCTGGTACTCACGGTGCTGTGCGCGATCCGCATCAAGTCCGACACGGCCACCGCCGCCGCCCGGGAGCTGTTCCGGGCCGGACTGCGAACACCTCGAGCGATGGCCGACTCCGACTGGCAGGACCGCGTGAACGCGCTGGGCCGCGCCCGCTACGTCCGGTACGACGAGAGCACCGCCACGGCTCTCGGCGACGGGGCGCAGCTTGTGCTCGACCGCTGGCACGGAGACCTGCGCCGGATGCAGGAGGACGCCGACGGCGACCTGAACGCACTGCGCGACCTGCTGCAGGAGATTCCGAGGATCGGCCCGGTCGGCACGGACATCTTCTGCCGGGAGGCCCAGGCGGTCTGGCCTCAGCTGCGTCCGTTCTTCGACGACCGCGCGTGCGGGACGGCGCGGGACCTCGGTCTACCGCACACGCCCCGCGGACTCGGCGACCTGGTGCCGCCGACGGACCACGCCAGACTGGCCGCCGCCCTGGTCCGGGTCAGCCTCTCGAAGGACGCGGCGAAGGAACTCCAAGCAGCCTGACGCCACCGTTTCAGAAGGTTCCGCTCGCGCCGGGGTAGGTGCTCGCACGTCTGTCGGACGGCACCGGCGAGGAGGCGGCAGCCCCCGCCGGCATCGCTCCTCGGCCCCGCCCGAACATCCGATCGACACGACTACCCTCGTGAGCGCCCGCCGACCGCGGTCCACGCCAGGAGCCGCTCGACGGGCCAGGTAGTGAGGAGCCGGTCGCGTCCGAGATGGGCGCGGGCGGCGCGCGCGTATCCGGAGGACTGCCAGTGCAGCTGCTCGGGTGCGTGTGCATCGGTGTCCACCGCGAACAGGCAGCCCGCCTCGGCTGCCCGGCGCAGCAGGTCGTCGGGTGGGTCGCGCCGCTCGGGCCGACAGTTGATCTCGACTGCTGTTCCGGCCTCGGCGCACGCCGCGAAGACGGCCTCGGCGTCGAAGGAGGATTGCGGGCGGCCACGGCCCGTGACGATGCGACCCGTGCAGTGGCCGAGGACGTCGGTGTGCGGGTTGCGCACCGCCGCCACCATCCGGGCGGTCATCGCCTCGGCATCCGAGCGCAGCTTGGAGTGCACCGATGCGACGACGACATCGAGCCGTGCGAGGAGGTCGTCCTCCTGGTCGAGTGAGCCGTCCTCCAGGATGTCGCACTCGATGCCGCTCAACAGGCGAAAGCCGGTGGCGCGGGCATTGACGGCGGCCACCTCCTCCAGCTGACGCCGCAACCGGTCGGGGCTGAGGCCGTGGGCGATCACGAGTCGCGGCGAGTGATCGGTCAGGACGGCCCACCGGTGCCCCATGGCACGGGCCGCTTCGGCCATCTCCTCGATCGGATGCCTGCCGTCCGACCAGTCGGAGTGCAGGTGGCAGTCGCCTTCGGTGGCCTCCGCCAGTTCCCAGGCGGAGCGGGCCGCCGGGCCTGCCTCGGCCTGGAGCCTGATGAGATAGGTCGGGGCGCGGCCCCGTGATGCCTGTGCGATGACCTCGGCGGTGACCGGGCCGACACCCTGCAACCGCCGGGCTTCGCCCGGGTCGACCGGGCCCGTGTGCAGTCTGCGGGCGGCATCGGCCGCGGTGTGGAACGCCCTCACCCGGTAGGGGGACGCGCCGCGCCACTCGAGCAGGAACGCGATCCGCCGCAGTGCGTCGACCGGATCCATACCTCCAGCCTCTGCTCTGCCCGCCTGGTCGGCGGACTCCTCGAAGACGCCGCGGCACGGGACCGCGCCTCAGGGATGGGATCGAGCCGGGCACCGGGATGCTCAAGCGCGCCTGCGCCACCTTGCACGCGCGCGCCGCCGAGGGCGATGACTGGAGGCTGGAGAACCTCCGCGAGATGCTCCAGCGCGCCTCGGTCGACCCGGCCGACTGCCCGGTGGAGCCGGTGGAGGGCGACTTCGCGAACGACCGGCTGATGATCCCGGACGAGGCCGGCGACGGCACCGTGCTGGGCGTCCTGGCCGACCCGGACGGCTCGTATACGACCCAGTGCCTGGACGCCGAGGGCAACACGGTGGCGATCCTGCGCGCCCTCGAGTAAGGAGCGTCGGTGGTTCGGGCCACGCCGAGCCGGCCCACGCGTCGGGTCCACCGGCTCGGCGATTCTCAGGGGGCTCCCCTCATCCGAGGAGCGCGTCGGCTGCCATCTTGAGTGCGCCCGGGTGCTGCGGTCGCCTGGGTGCGGTGGCGCGGACCTCGAGCATGCGGGCGCCGATCTCCTGAAGCTCCTTGCGCCCGAGAGCGGCCCGCACCTTGGGGAACCAGTCGTTCTCCTCTTCTTCGATGTGATGGCCGACGGACTCGATGAGAACCGTGGTCTTGGCGTCGAAACGCTCGTCACCCGGGTCCATCGCGTCAAGCTCCGCGCAGAGGAGGTCGGCGACGTGGTGCTCCTCGAACGACTCGAGGACGTCCGTTTCGAGCTCCGGCACCAGCTGCCGCACCCTGGGATACATGACCTCGTTCTCGATGTAGGTGTGAACGGTCAAGGCCTCCACGATTCGGCTGACCAGGTCTGCCTTGGCGGCACTGTCATCGTCGCCGGACTCGAACGCCCGGAACAGTTGCCGTATCTCCTTGTGGTCCTCCTTGAGAAGGACGATGGCGTCGGTAGACATAAGTGATTCCCGTGATGAGCTGGTAGCTGGTCTCGATAGGGAGGCCCCGACGGCCTGTCCCGCCGCGGACCAGGTGCGATCGGGTCAGTGCTTCAGTGCGTCCTTCACCTTCTGCCCTGCCTGCGCCACGTCGCCCTTGGCCTGGTCGGCCTTGCCCTCCACGACGAGTCTCTCGATGCCCACGGCCTTGCCGGCCGCCTCCTTGGCCTTCCCCTTGGCCGTCTCGGCTGTGTGCTCGACCTTCTTTCCCGCACTCATGCGGTCCTCCTCCGCGAAACCCTGTCCTGGTCCTCGCGCGCCTACCCGAACGGGCACGTTTCACCCGCGCCGTGTCGGGTGGGCCCGGATCGCGTTCGGTGAGGTCAGAGCCGAGCACGCGGGTGTCCGGCCGGGCGAACCTGCACAGTCCTTCGGGTGCCGCTCCCCTCCTGGTCGCTCGCTCCGGTAGTCCCGCCGGCCCCGAGACCCACCGCCAGGGTCAGTTCGAGGACCCGGTGCGGCGATGCGAGGTCCGGGAACAGCTCCCGCAGCTGCGACATCCGGTACCGGACTGTCTGGGGATGGACGAACAAGGCCGCCGCCGCCTCGTCCCGCCTGCCCTGGTGCAGCAGCCACGCCCGCAGCGTCTGCTCCAGCCGCCGTGCGGTGGTGGCGGGTAGGGTCCGCAACGGTGCGAGGGCTCGGGCGCGCAGGTCCGCGAACGCGTCCGCGTCGGCGCTCAGCACCAGCTCGGGCAGGTGGTCCTCGGTGTCGCGTATGTCAGAGGAGAGGGAGCGCGCACGTACGGCTCGTGCGTACGAGGCGGACGCACGAGTCCACGGCCGGGCCGGGCCGACCACGGCGGTGCGGTCGGTCAGCTGCCGCAGGAGGTGCGATCGGTCGGCATCGGGGACGAGCAGCACACCGGTGGCGTCCGGCAGATCGTCGAGGACGAGAGTGCTCGGGTCGAGCGCACGGTAGGCGGGCCGGGCCTCGACGGCCGGCAGCAGGACCGCGGTCAGCGAGACCGGAGGCTGCCACCCGGCCCGCTGAACAGAGGCCAGCAGCACGTCCGGACTCGCACCGGCGAGGAGGTCGCGGGCCAGGTGTTCCAGGTGGCGCTCGTGGGCCCTGCCCCGGGCGGCCAGTTCGTCGGCGTGGCCCGCGGCGCTCGCCGCAGAGAGCTCGTCGATGTAGGCGAAGGTCAGCTCGGCGAACTTGGCGACCTCGGCGGCGGGCAGACCTGCGGGTACGGCACCCGCCGCCAGGCATCGCCAGGCCACGCGGGCGCCGACGCGGTAGGCGCTGAGGAGGGCGTCCATCGAACGGCCGTCGCGCACCTCGCCGCGGCCCAGCTCGTACGCTGCGTCACCCGCGTCGCCGCCCGTGGCGTTCCCGCTCGCGAGGTCGAGGTAGTGCCCCAGCGCGGTGCGGACGGCTCGGCGGATGGTGTCGCCCATGCGGCCCGAAAGGGCGTTGGCATAGGGCGGGACCTCGTCGATGATCGCCTCGACGACCTCGTCGGCGGTGGCCGTCAGCGCGGCCCGAAGCGCGGTGACCGTCGCCTCGTCCAGGACCAGCTCGCCGGCCCTCCGGATTGCATGGCTCACTTTTTGTTCCCTGCGAACAATCCTGTCGACCGGATTCACATCCTACGGTCAGGACTTTACGCCCCGAGGCGCAGCAAGCTGGAGTCATGACGAGTGCAGCGCTCCGCAGCAGGGCGTGGAAACTGCTGGAGATGGTCACGACACCGCTGCTGCCGTCGGACTACCTCGACCTGGTCAGCCCACTGCGTGCGGGCGCCGACCTGCGTGGGCGTATCGAGGCCGTGCACCTCGAGACGGGTGACGCCGCGACGGTCGTGATCAGGCCGGGACGGGGCTGGCGCGGCCACACGGCCGGTCAGTACGTGCGGGTCGGGGTCGACGTCGACGGGAGGCGCCTGTGGCGTGCCTACTCCATCACCTCGCCGACGAACCGTCAGGACGGCCGTGTCACGATCACCGTGAAGGCGATCCCGGACGGCAAGGTGAGCAACCACCTGGTCCGCAAGGCGAGACCGGGCACGCTGGTCCAGCTCGAGCAGGCAACCGGTGACTTCGTGCTGCCGCATGCCAAGCCCGCGAAGGTGCTCTACCTGACGGCCGGCAGCGGCATCACGCCCGTGATGGGCATGCTGCGCGACATCGAGTTCGACGACGTCGTCATGGTCCACTGCGCGCCGCGGCCGCAGGACGTGCTCTTCCGCAACGAGCTGCACGGCCTGGTCGCGGCCGGGAAGCTGCGCCTCACCGAGGTGCACACCGCCACGGACGGCAGGCTCGAGATCGCCCGTCTCGGCGAGCTCGTGCCCGACTGGGCCGAGCGCGAGACCTGGGCCTGCGGGCCCGAGGGCCTGCTGGACGCCGCAGAGGAGCACTGGCTCGAGCACGGCGTCCAGGAGCGCCTGCACGCCGAACGCTTCCGCCCCCGCACCGTTGTCACCGACGGCGGTGGCGGCGGCGAGGTCACGTTCAGCGCCACCGGCAGGACCGTCGACGCGGACGGCGCCACGCCGTTGCTGGAGGTGGGCGAGGAGGCCGGCGTGCTCATGCCCTCCGGGTGCCGCATGGGTATCTGCTTCGGCTGCGTCACGCCGCTCAAGGCGGGCGCGGTCCGCGACCTGCGCACCGGCGAGATCACCGAGGCCGAGCCGGGCGTCCTCATCCAGACCTGCGTGTCCGCCGCGGCGGGCGCCTGCGACATCGAACGGTAGAGGCACCTTGACCGCCATCGACCCCACCGCCCACCTGACCGCCGAGCAGATCGAGGAGCTCGGCCGCGAGCTGGACGCGATCCGCGACGAGGTGATCGCCGGCCGCGGCGAGAAAGATGCCGCCTACATCCGTAAGGTCATCTCGGCGCAGCGCAAGCTCGAGCTGGCCAGCAGGGGCGTGCTGCTGTTCTCGATCTTCCCGCCCGCGTGGCTGCTCGGCACCGCCGGCCTGTCCGTGGCGAAGATCATGGACAACATGGAGATCGGCCACAACGTCCTGCACGGCCAGTGGGACTGGATGCGGGACCCGAAGATCCACTCCACCACCTGGGAGTGGGACCACGTCTCGCCGTCCGACCAGTGGAAGCACTCGCACAACGAGCTGCACCACACGTACACCAACGTGATCGGCAAGGACAACGACCTCGGCTACGGCATCATGCGCGTCGACGAGGACCAGAGGTGGCACCCGTTCCACCTCGGCCAGCCGCTGTGGAACTTCCTCAACGCCTGCTTCTTCGAGTACGGCATCGCGGCGTACGACCTGGAGCTCGGCAAGAACCTGCACAGGCGCCGCCGTAAGGACCCGGAGTTCCGCCAGCGGGCCAAGGCCGTGGGCCGCAAGATCCGCAAGCAGGTGCTCAAGGACTACGTGATCCACCCGCTGCTGTCGGGCCCGTCGTTCCTCACCACGCTCGCCGCCACCTTCACCGCGAACCTGGTCCGCAACGTCTGGACCCACTCGGTGATCATGTGCGGGCACTTCCCCGAGGGCGTACGGGTCTTCGAGCGCCGGTCGATCGAGGGAGAGACACGCGGCCAGTGGTACCTGCGCCAGATGATGGGCTCGGCGAACATCAGCGGCAGCAAGGCCCTGCACTTCATGACCGGCAACCTGTCGCGCCAGATCGAGCACCACCTGTTCCCGGACCTGCCGAGCAACCGGTACGCCGAGGTCGCGGTGAAGGTGCGCGCGCTGTTCGAGAAGTACGAGCTGGACTACGTTACCGGGCCGCTGCCCAAGCAGGTGTTCTCCGCGTGGCGCAAGGTCTTCCGGCTCGCGCTGCCGAACAAGAAGCCCAAGGTCAGGACGCCGGACCGCGAACAGGAGCTCATCGCGGCCTGATTTCCGGCCCCGCCCCCTGGGTCGGGCGGGAGCGCTGTCCCGGCCCGGCCCCGCCCACGAGCGGGTGAATGGAGCCCGTACGCCACCGCTGAGGGAGTTGGCTGGAGCCGACACGTCACCCGGCCGGGCGGCAGCGACAAGGCCGGGACCTCATCGACGAGAAGACCCAGGGCAAGCACGGCGAGCAGGTCGACGCAGCCCAGCAGAAGCTCAAGGACGAGTTGGCGGACACGCCCCCGGAAGCCGACGAGGACACCCCGCCGAAGGCATAGCCACCCGCCTCGCCGAAGGCCGAGGCCCCGGCTCCCGTGAGGGGTCGCCGGTCCCGGCCGATCGCGTACGGGCGGGGGCCGTCCTCCACCGGAGGTCGCCGGCGGACGCGGCCGCCGGTCGCTGTTCGCGGACTTCCCCCACTGTCAGTACCGCCGGCTGCCCGTCACTCCGTCTCGAACTGCACGAGGTGGGCGACCTCTCGCCCGTGCGCGTCGAGGCAGGGGTAGATGCCGCCGCCCTCACCGTTGTCCAGCAGCGCGACGACCATCGCCTGGGTCCGCTCGTCCGACAGGACGTGCCATCCGGCGCGGAACGCGTCGGGAGCGGATTCCTCGGGCAGCCGCAGGGCGTCGGGCCGGTGTTGCCGACAGGCGGCATCGAAGAGCGGCAGCAGACCCCGGTCCTGGCCGTTCGCGGCACGGTGCCGGATCTCCAGCCCGGCCAGCCGCATCAGCGCGTCCACCAGGGCGCCGTCATCGTCGGACGAACCGCTGAGGCACACGACGCCGCAGTGCGTCAGCACGCCGACTCCCGAGTACTCGCCGAGCTCCACCGGCGGCGTCTCGCCGAACCACAGCAGCAGCCCGACCGCCATCGGCGCCGCCCCTGGCGCCGCGTCCATCACCGCGTACACCCGATGGCTGCCCGGAGGCACCTCCAAACCGTCCGCTTCCCCCGACGTCGGGTCGAAGACGGTGGCCCATTCCGTCCGCACGACGAAGGAACCGATGGCATGAATCCACCAGGACTCGCGTGGTCCGCTCGTCTGCGGCGCCTCCACGAGGTGAGCGAACAACGGCTTGGCGAAATCCATCTGACACTTCCTCACTGCCGGGCAACCGGGCGGTCCCCGGCTGCGGCACCGCATCCTCGCAGGGGTTTCTGACAGCCGGGGATCAGGGTCGACCCGAGGGTGCGTCCCGCGCTGCCGCTTGCGGCCGCGTCCGGGGACGATGGCTGCTATGCCCCTCCCCCGGGTCCGCGACGTCTCGCAGCAGGCCCGGCACGGGAGCCGGCCGCGTGACTGGTGTGTGGGAATGCGGGCGCGGGGTAGGGGAGCGTCGTGCCGTCTCGCACCACCGTGGTGACCTGCCGGACGCCCGTCAACTGTCGCCGCACTGTCTCCCGAACCCCGCGTGGGGATGATGCCCCGGCCTTTCCCCGACCGGGATGGAGCCTCGGTGCCATGCCATCCGACTACTGCTCCGTCTTCATCGGACCCGACCTGCGGATCGAAAGCCGCCGGGCAGGACAGAACACCGTCTGCGTGCTCGTCGGCGACGCGCACATGGGCAACGAGCGCCAAGTTCGGGATGCGCTACGGGCGGTGTTGGACGGCCGACCGGCCGTACTCGCCGTAGACCTGGCCGCCGTCCGCCTCTTCACCTCCAGTTGCCTCAATGCCCTCCTCAGCGCCCGCCTCACCGCCCGCGCAGCCGGCACCCGGCTCGTCCTGGCCGCCCCGAGCAGCGGAGCACGCCGGGTCCTGGAAATCACGGGAGCCGACGCCGTCCTGCCTGTCTACGACACCGTCGCGCAAGCGCTCGCCGACAACGGCACCGCACCGGCACCGTAGGGTTGAGAGTCGGCGGGCCTGACCTACGCGTGCCGCGCAGCGGCCTCCTCGACGGTTCCACCTGCATCGCCGGCCGAGGATGTTCGTCCAGGAAAGCGCCGAGTACCTCGTAGAGGTGGAGGTCGGAGCCGCACAGGCCGGTGGCGGTGACCTCGACGAGGACGTCGGTCGGCTCCTCGATCCGCGGCTCGGGAACGCTGTGGACCTCGACGTTGCGGCAGCCCTGCCAGGTGACTGCTCTCATCGTTCCTCCTTGGCGAACGCGGCGTCAGGGGCTCAACGTCACTGCGCGGTGGGCTCGTTGTTGCGGTGGGCAGCCCGGTCACCGAGTGCGGTGAGGCGGTGGAGCGCCCCGTTCCGCCGGTAGCCCCGGGCGGCTTCGGCACCGGTTCGGCGTTGGAACGGGGCGTCGCCACCGGGCGGAAGCAGCCGGGCTGCCAGGGCGAGGGCGCGGCCGGTGGTCGCGGGCGCCAGGCCGTGTGCCAGCACACCGGCTTTCGCCAGCGGGGTGAGGACGAGTTCGCGGCGCCCGTGTTCGACGGCGTCGACGATCCGCCGGACGGCTCGGTGGAGTACGGCAGCAGGTGGGGCACCGCGATCCGGCCGCCGATCGAGCCGATGGTCACGATCGACCCCGCCCGAGGTCGACCTCGGCTCCGAACCGGTCGCGCACCGCTGCCAGCAGCCTGCCGGGCGCTTCGGCCGAGGTCATATCGCAGCTGGTTGCCGCCGCCGCTCCCGGCAGTCCGCGCAGTCCGGCCCCGGCACGTGCGAGGGCGGGTTCGTCGCACGCACAGAGCATCACGCGGCAGCCGCGCGAGGCGAGTTCGCCCGCGATCAACAGGCCGATGCCCCGCGAGGAGCCGGTGACCAGCGCCGTCCGGCCGACGATCGGGATCCTCTTCGACATCGCCCGTCATTTCCCAACTCCCCTGTCGGCCGCGCCGGGACACCCTGCGCCGCCACCGGCGGCGAGCACGCTCAGGCATCCGGCTGTCGGTCCTGGTCGCGGTCACGGAGGCGGTGGCTGGTGTCACAGAACGGGTAGCGACGGCTGCGGCGGCACGTGCACAGCGCCGTCACCGGCCGGTCGGCCCGGATGCTCCGGCCGTCGGGAAGCACGATCTCCACCGGGCCGTCGACCAGTACCGGTCCGCTGCCGGTCAGCCGCAGCCTCGGGAGGGACTGCTCGTCACGGCCGGACACCGCGCACCACCACCAAGGTCTCCGCCCGCTCGCCGACGGCGATCAGGCCGCGCTCCTCGAACCAGTCGGCCCGCTGCGACATGACCGGCCCGAAGGGCTGGGTCATGGCCGCCACCACACCGGCCCGCAGCCCGGACTTCCGGAGAGCATGCACGGTGGCTGCCTGATCCGCCAGGGAGGACTGCACCATCAGCAGCACACCCCCCGCGGTCAGCAGCAGCGGGGCCTGGCGGCAGATGCGGTCGAGCAGCAGCCGCCCGGTCGGCCCGGCGTCCCAGGCCCGCGCGCTGCCGTGCCGGGGCGGCCGGTCCCGGGCCGAGGGTACGTAGGGCGGGTTGGAGACGATGAACTCGAAGCGGCGCCGGGCCACCGGGGACGTCAGGTCGCCGTGGCGGACCGTGAGGCGCAGGTGACGCAGCCGGGCGTTGGCCCAGGCGGTGGCGAGCGCGAGCCGCGACAGGTCCACGGCGGTCACGGTGGCGCCGAGTTCGGCGCCGGCCAGTGCGACGGCCCCGCTTCCGGTGCCGAGGTCGAGGAGCCGGGACCCGGGTTGTGGCCGTTCGCGCCGCAGTGCCTCGATGAGGAGAGCGGTGTCGCCCTGGGCGGGGTACACGCCGGGAGGTCGCAGGAGAAGCATGGTGGAGCGCCTGCCCGTTTCGACCGATTTGATCCCTGGCATCAGGCTTCCTCCGCTGGAGCGGATGCGTCCGGCAGCGGCGCGCGCAGGGAGCTGTGGCCGTGCTGCCTGCAGGTGAGCAGGTGGGCGCCGAGCCGGGCTTCCACTGCGGCGGTGGCGGCGATACCGAAGGCGATGTCGGGGCCGAGCGAGGGATCGCCCCCGACCAGTGGGGTGATGACGGTGCGTCGGACGAGTTGCTCGTGGACGGCGTCGGCCAGCACGTGCTCCCGGTAGAACAGGGTGCCGGCCGAGGATGCGCCGAGTCGCTCCAGCGCTGCGGCCAGCCGGGCGGCGCCGGGCGGTGAGGTGATCTCCACCGCGGCGAACTGGCCGACGAGCGCGCCGCGCAGCGAGCGGTGCAGGCCGAACAGCGACATCAGGTTGACCACGGCGAGGGCGGGGGCCGGGACGTCCTCGAGGTAGCGTCCGTAGCCGGGGTCCAGGTCGAGGTCGGCCATCATCTCGGCGAACAGTCGTGCGTGGGCGCGGTCGGGGTGGCCGGCGCCGTACTCGTCGTACTGCACCGAGACGAGCGCGGCCTTGGCGGGGTTCGGCAGGCGTGGCACGACCCACATCTGCGGGTCGGCTTCCTTGAGGTGGTAGAGCGAGCGGTGCACCAGGTACTCGCGTGCCTGCCAGCGCTCCCCATGGTGAAGCAGGTGGTGGGAGGGGCCGGTGCCGGCGCTGTCGTCGGCCAGCAGGGCGGCCAGGGCCCGGGCCAGCGGCGGCGGTTCGCCGGTCCCCTGCCGGACTGCCGTGAGGAACGCGTGCTCCAGCGCGGCTCGCAGGGTCAACAGGCCCGGGTGCCACTCCCAGTCGGGGTCGACCTCGGCGAAGCCCTGGTAGTGCAGTTCGTAGCAGACGTAGAGGGCCAGTTGCAGGTCCTCGCCCCACGGGTCCTCGATCGGCGGGCGCGCGATCCGCGCGGCCGGGTCGGGGAAGGCGCGGAGGGCGGTGACGAGCCCGGCGCTGAGGGGTCCGCGCGGTCTCGGCAGGGCGGGTGCCGCGCTGACGGCGGCGTGCGGGGCGTGGCCGGTCGCAGGGGTGGGAGTCACGGCTGCCCCCCCCGGTGCCGGGTGCAGTTCCAGGACGCAGCACTTGGGGCCGCCGCCCGCCTTCAGCAACTCGGGCAACCGCACCCCGATAGGGACGAAGCCGTGGTCGTACAGCTGCGCGGCGAGACCGTGGGCGGCCTCGGTGAGCAGCACGTGGCGGCCGTCGCTGACCGCGTTGAGGCCGAGGACTGAGGCGTCCTGGTCACCGGCCAGGATCGCACCGGGGAACAGGGCGTGCAGGGTGCGGTTGCTCTCGGGGGTGAAGGCCGGCGGGTAGTACATGATCTGGTCGTCGCTCAGCACGGCCAGTGCCGTGTCCAGGTGGTAGTAGCGCGGATCGGTGAGAGCAAGGCTGACGACCCGCCGACCGAACGCCAGCTCCGCCTCGCCGTGCGCGGCCGGGCTCGTCCGCAGGCCGGAGCCCGCCAGGACCCGGCCGCCGATCGGCAGGAAGTCGCCCTGGCCTTCGTTCGGCAACCGGGCGACCGTCGGGCGGTACCCCGCCGTGCGGAACCAGGCGCGGTGGGCCGTCGCTTCGGGCGCCCGTTCGGGGTGCCGGAACCGCGCGATCAGGACCCGGCCGTCCACCACCGAGGCACCGTTGGCGGCGAACACCATATCCGGCAGCCGCGGCCGGGCAGCGATGGTCTCGACCCGGTGGCCCAGCTCGTTCAGCGTGTCGCGGAGCTTCCGCCACTGCCGCAGGGCGGCCTCGCTGTCGACCGGGCGGCTCGGGTCCATCCACGGGTTGATCGCGTAGTCGACCGCGAAGTACGTCGGCGGACAGAGTAGGTAGCGCCGGCGGACCGCTTCACGGCGCGGGACGGCGGTGGAGGTCATCGGCTCCTCCTGGGCGAGGGGACGGCTTGGTCGGACGGCTCGGTCAGCGACTGGCGAGCAGCCGGGGGGACAGGGCTTTGATCATGGTGTTGGTCCAGCGCATCTGGCGCAGGGATCGGGGGTGGCAGGCGGATGCGAGGTCGAGGAGGGGCGAGTCGCGGGTGGCCTGGGCGAGTTGGGCGAGCATCTCCCGGTTCAGAGCTCCACGGCCACCTCCGTGCTCGCGAGGATCGCCATCGCGCCTACCCGGGACGCCGCGCGGTAGACACGGCGCGGACGGGCGCACCAGCGACCGGACAGCGCGTCGCGCCGCGGGCCGGCTCTCGGCCGGCGGAGGCGAGTTCGGGCCTGCACGTGCTCACGCTCCGCCGCCTCCTGCCTGCCTGCCTGGCACGGAAGGCGGGACGGTAGAGGTACTGTCGACGGCCGGCAGCCTCGGTGCCCAGCCGCTGGCTTCCGGGGCCGCGGCGCACCCGTCACCCGGCTCCGCCCGGGCCGCGTGGGATCGCTGGTCGTCAGAGGGGCCGTCAGCCGCCACGCCTTCGCGCCGCCCTACGTCCACACGCGGCATCCGGCCGAGGCGCGAACAGGTCCGCGCCCTGGATCACGGGCCTGGGCGCAGCTGGTCGTGGAAGAGTTGCAGTGCGGCCAGTACCGCGCGGTCCTGAATGCACTCCGGTGGCGCGGATGGGGTTTCCGGTCGGGTCGTGCGGGTGCCGTGGGGGTGGGCGACGGCGACGTAGACGGTGCCCACGGGGCGGCCGTCCTGCGGGGCGGGGCCGGCGACACCGGTGGTGGCGAGCCCGTAGGTGGCGCCGGTGACCGCGCGGATTCCCTGTGCCATCTGGACCGCGACCTCCGGGTGGACGGCCCCGGCACGGGCGAGGAGCGCGGAGTCGACGTGCAGGACGTCCGCTTTCAGGTCGGTGGCGTAGGCGACCACGCCGCCCAGGAACGTCCCACCCGAACCGGGCGCGTCCGCGAAGGCCACCGCGACCCGCCCCGCGGTCAGCGACTCGGCGACGGACACGGTGTGGCCGGCGGCAGCCAGCGCGGCGGTGATCTGCCGAACCAGGACTCCCGGCCGGTCAGGCGGAGGCTGCATGCCGCGCTTGGCTGGGTCTGGCTCGCAGGACATCGTGGTCGGCCTACTCGACGGCGACCCGGACCGTGTCCAGGGCCGGGTCGGCGCTGTCGGGAACGAGCATGCCCGCCTCGATTCCGCTGCGCAGGTAGTCGGTGACCTACTTGTCGAGGAGTTCGCCCGGCAGCGCGGCGGGGATACCAGGCGGGTACGGGGTGAGCATCTCGGCCGCGACCCGTCCGGCCGCCTTGTCGACGGGGACCTGCTCGGTGGGCCCCCCGGCAACCCCCGGCACCGCGCAGCACCCGACCGTACGGGACCGGTACGACGCAACAGCCGAAGCCACGCACTCGCACTCGGTCCCGCGACGAGAACCCGCCACACCGGGAAGCCCTGTGCCCAAAACGGACGGTGTCGCTGACGGTCGAACCGCGGGTTCGTGAAGTGGACGCCGCCATCGCGGTCGAGCTGACTCGCCGAGCTTTCCCGGTGTCCGTCGGGTGAGGCCCGAGATCACCGGCTGACGCGGGGCCCGCCAGGCGGGTACGACCGCCGGCCCCGCCCCGATGCCGATCAGCTTCCGTCGCTCCTACGCGATCCCCAACCCTGCCTTCGGTCGGAGGCAGGTCATCAGGGCAGCGGCGTCCCGCCCGTGGCGTTGAGGATCTCCGCCGTGATGTAGGAGGACTCCTGGGAGGCGAGGAAGACGTAGGCCGGGGCCATCTCGGCGGGTTGCGCGGCGCGCCCGAGCGGTGACTGCTCGCCGAAGTGTGCGACCTTCTCCTCGTCCATGGTGGCCGGGATCAGCGGAGTCCAGACCGGGCCGGGGGCGACGGAGTTGACCCGGATTCCGTGGGGGGCGAGCTGCATCGCCAGGCCCTGCGTGAAGGCGACGATCGCGGCCTTGGTCATGGCGTAGTCCAGCAGGTGCGGGCTGGGCTTGTACGCCTGGACGGACGCGGTGTTGATGACCGAGCCACCCGCCCTCAGATGGGGCAGGGCCGCGCGGGTGGTGAAGAACATGCCGTAGAGGTTGGTCCTCAGGACCCGGTCGAACTGCTCGCTGCTGATCGCGGCGAGTCCTTCCGGCTGGGACATCTGGTAGGCGGCGTTGTTCACCAGGATGTCCAGGCCACCCAGCTCCGCGACGCAGCGCTCCACCAGGCCCGTGCAGAACGCCTCCTCACGCAGGTCGCCCGCCACGGCCACCGCCCGTCGGCCCGCCTCGCGCACCACACGGGCGGTCTCCTCGGCATCCGCGGCCTCCTCGGGCAGGTGGCAGAACGCCACATCCGCGCCCTCGCGTGCGAAGGCCAGCGCCACCGCCCGGCCGATACCCGAGTCGCCGCCGGTGATCAGCGCGACCCTGCCCTCCAGACGGCCCGTCCCGCGGTAGGAGGTCTCCCCGTGGTCAGGTACCGGGCTCATGGCGCCGCCGGTGCCGGGGTGCGGCTGGGACTGCTCGGGAAACGGCGGCGTCGGGTGCTGCTCGGTGGGGTCGCGGGGCGTGTGCTGGTCGCTCATCACGGCGAAAGGCTCCCTTCAGGGTGGGTGGGCCGTCGGCCTGATCGCCTGCCGGCGGTGTGGTTCGGTCAGGCCGCGGCGAAGACCGTGACCAGCGTGTCGTTGAAGGCGGGCAGGTCGTCGGGCTTGCGACTGCTCACCAGGACGTTGGGCCCGTCCGTGCACACCCGGACCTGCTCGTCGGCCCAGTGCGCGCCGGCGTTGACCAGGTCGGTGCGAAGGCTCGGCCAGGAGGTGAGGTTGCGCCCTCGGACCACGTCCGCCTCGATCAACGTCCACGGGGCGTGGCAGATGGCGGCAACCGGCTTCCCGGCGTCGAAGAACGACCTGGCGAACGCCACCGCGTCCGAGTCCATGCGCAGAGCGTCGGGATTGGCGACGCCGCCTGGCAGCACGAGCGCGTCGTAGTCGTCCACCGAGGCGTCCGCGACCACGGCGTCGACCTTGAACGTGTCACCGTGGTCGAGGTGGTTGAACGCCCGAACGCTGCCGCTTCGGGTGGATACCAATCGGGCTGTGCCGCCCGCCTCCTGGACGGCTTGCCAAGGCTCGGTGAGTTCGACCTGCTCGACGCCCTCGGGTGCGACGAGGAACGCGACGGTCTTTCCCTGCAACGTGGCCACGGCGGGCTCCTGTTCTGCTGAGGTCGTCGGGGGCGATCGCCGACGGAGGATGGTCGGCTGCGCCCGTTTCACTCCCGTGACGGGCGGTGAGCCTGCCAGGCGGGCGCGCCCGCCGAACGCTCCCACGCTGGCACAGCTCCCCAAGGCGCGCCTTCGGTGGAAACCGTCCCCGTCAGTAGGCCGGGCGGCTCAGCTCGAGCCGCGGCGATCCGGCCGTACGGGCAGCGTTGGGTCTCATGGGAACCTTCACCACGCGGATGAGTGCTGCCAGCCGGTCCGGCTGCTACGACGACGGGATCACGGCCTGGGTCTTGCGGACACTGGACGCCGTGGGCGGGGCGGCCGAACTCGACGCGGTGACCGCGCCGCTCAAGCGCGCCGTCCAGGGGCTGCCGCTGGGGCGACTGCGCGACGTGCTGCACGGACGGCCGCTGGGACACCCGCTGCACCCGGGCCTTGTCCAACTGCCGGTAGGCGCTTGGATGTCCGCCGTCGTCCTGGACTTCACGCCCGACGGCGAGCGCGTCGCGCGTTCTCTCGTCGCGGTCGGTGTCCTCGCCGCAGCTCCGGCAGCGCTCACCGGATGGGTCGACTGGGCCGAACAGCACGACCGGCAGATGCGCACCGGCCTGCTCCACGCCGGGTCGATGGCGGCCGCGACGGTCCTGTTCGGTTCGTCGTGGGCAGCCCGCTCCTGCGGCCGCCAACGCCTGGGCCGAGCCCTGGGCCTGGCCGGGCTCGCTGCGGTCGGCACCGGAGCAGCGATCGGCGGCCACCTTGCCTACCGTCAGGCAGCCGGTGCGAACCGGACGGAGCCCGTACCGCACCTGGTGGAGCCGGGCTGGCACACGCTCGGGCACGCGGATGAGTTCGCCGAGGGACGGCCGGCGCGCCGGCTGGTGGGCGAGGTGCCGGTACTGGTGATGCGGGAATCCGCCGATGTGTTCCACGTCCTGGCCGACCGCTGCAGTCACGCCTCGGGCCCCCTCTCGGAGGGCGAGGTCGCCGACGGCTGCGTGACCTGCCCCTGGCACGGCAGCGTCTTCCGCCTGTCGGACGGCTGGAACGTCGGCGGCCCTGCCACCGCCCCGCAGCCGCACTTCCTCACCCGCACCGACGGCGACGGCAACCTCCAGGCCCGCTTGCCCGACGCCGGATAGGCTCGCCCCCTGCTCCACCGCCGCGGCCACGAAGACCGTCGTCCTGAGCGCCTGCCGTGCCCAGACCGTCAATCTGGGGTTCGCCGGGCAGAGCGGACGGGGTGACGCCCAGGTGCGGCGGGCTGATCCGGGAGGTCAGGGCGTTTGGCGGTCTGCTCCGGGCGGCTCGGGGCCGCGCCCGGCGGAGTCGCCGGGCACCTGCCGACCGCCGTCGGGGGTCCGCCACGACCCGGCCCGGCTGCGCGCCGGGCCGCTCTCGGGCCGCGGCCGGGCCCGGCGGGAGACGCGGCGGCTCCCCCAGACGAAACCGCCAACGAGCAGCACGAGGATGAACAGAGCGGAGAGCCCGATGGCGACCGCATTCGGCCCGTTCGCTGCGGCGATGATCATGGCGTTCTCCCTTCGGGTGGGACCACGGGCCGGCCGCAGAAGCGACCGGGCCACACGGGCGCACGACGTCTACCCGACCCGCCTGGCCGCACACGCGGACGTCCGGCCGGCCCGAACCGGGTGCCGCAGCGTGGGAGGCCCGTACAGGCGCACGCGTCCTCGCGGACGATGTGCACCACGGACACTCAGCTCACGCTCTGGCCCGGCGATCAGACACCGCAGGCGGCGAGTGCCGCCGCGCCGTGGGTGAGCTGCGGAGTCAGGGCTGTGTTGCGGGTCGCACGTCGGGCGGGGCTACGTGCCTGCGTCGGGCTTCTCGTCTCCCTGGGAGCGGGCGCGGAGTTGTTCGTTGAGGCGCAGCGCTTCTTCGAGTTGGTCCTCGAGGATGATGATGCGGCAGGCGGCTTCGATGGGGGTGCCCTGGTCGACGAGGTCGCGGGCGCGCATGGCGATGCGTAGTTGGTAGCGGGAGTATCGGCGGTGTCCGCCGTCGGAGCGCAGTGGTGTGATGAGGCGGTGTTCGCCGAGGGCCCGTAGGAAGCCGGGGGTGGTGGCGGTCATCTCGGCGGCGCGGCCCATGGTGTAGGCGGGGTAGTCGTCATCGTCGAGCATGCCGGGTGTGTCGGGCGTGTCGGAGCTGGCCGTGGTGGTCACTGCACCTCTCTGGTTCTCGGGAGAACGCGTCGAGGGGCCCCGGGGCCATGTCGGCTCCCGGGGCCCCGAAGGGGAAACAACACCATCTACCGGCCTGGGCCGGTCCTGTGACTTCCGCACTGCCCCTGGGGGGTGTGCGGGGATCGCGTATGCGTGAGCGGTAGGCGTCCAACGGCATCGGCGTCGGCCGCGACCACGTGCCGGTCGTGCCCAGGAACTGCTGGGTCAGACGGTCCAGTTCACGGAACGTATCGGTGCGCATCAGCATCGTGAAACACCTCCACTGATCGATGGGTGCCAGTGCGCTTTCACCTGAAACCGTTCTAACATGTCATCCATCCGATGACAAGTGCGGAGTGTCGTCCATAGAATGACGCCATGAGCAAGACCCCCCAGAAGCACACCGAGGGCTCCGAGTCGCCGCCCTTCCTCGCCGCCGTCGCCGCGCTCGCCACCATCGACGACACCGTCCGGGCAGCCCGCTCGCCCGGCGCCCCCCCAGCGTGACGGCCCCGAACAGCGCGGCGAGCAGGCTGATGCGGAACAGGCCCTGGCCGCCCTGGTGCTGCTGCGAGAGCTGCGGGCCCAGCTCGCCGACTGGGAGGCCCCGCTGGTGGAGACTGCCCGCGCCGCCGGTGCGACCTGGGCCGACCTCGCCCTCCCGATGGGCGTCGCCAGCCGCCAGGCCGCCGAGAACCGCTACCTGCGCCTGCGCCCCCCGGGCGGCGCCTCGGCCGATCCGGAGACCGGTGCCGAACGGGTCAAGGCCGTGCGCGACCGCCGAGCGGCCGAGCGCGCCATCGCGGCCTGGGCCCGCGACCACGGCGCCGCGCTGCGCGTGCTCGCCGCCCAGATCATCGCCACCCCCGGCCTCCCACCCCGGGCCCGTCCGGCGCTCACCGCGCTCACCACCGCGCTCGGCTCCACCGACCCGGCCGCCCTGATGGCGCCACTGGCCGACATACGCCCCCACCTCGGCAGCACCCATTCCGGCCTCGCCACCCGCCTCGACGATCTCGCCCTCCACACCGACCGCCTCCGCCAGGACAGTGACCAACGACGCGCCTGATCCCGCGATCGCCCAGGACCCCTGGGAGCACATCGACAACCGACTCGCCGCCCTCGAGCACCGGATCCGGCAACAGGGCGCCGCGACGCTCGCCGCCACCGACGCCCACCTGGCCCGGCTCGCGGCGATCCGCCGCACCCTCGCCACCGATCCCTGGCCCCCACCCACCCCGACCCCGACCGCGGCGCCCGCCGCCACAGCCCTCGGACGCCCCCGCCCCCACCCGGGCGAGGAACGAGAATCCGGGTCCGGGCCGCCACCGTGACGGGCGGGATCGGCGGCAGGAGAGCTGATCTCACGCTCCCCGATTCCACGGCCGGCCCACCGCCGGCGAGCACCTCTCCTGCCCGACTCCGGAGGCTCGAGAGTGCGCGTCGTGACCCCGTGGCGACGGATCATCACTCCCCTACTGCCCTGAACGCGAAGGGAGTTAGGGCACGGCTGGTGGCGCCTGCCGTCGCGCTCGCTTCCGGCAGCGGTCGGGCAGCGGGCAGCGGCCAAGGTGTCCGCTCGCACCCACCAACGGCACCACGATGACCGGGGCCGGGGTGGTAGTGCCGGGTCTACCAGCGCGGTGCAGGCTGTCCTATACGAGCCTTCGCGGCATGTGACACCGCATCAGCGACCGGGTCGGGTCCTTCGGCGAGCTCCAGGACGAGGCCAGCCGCGGCGGAGGTGTCGAGCAACGCAACCAGCACCCGGGCAACGTCGTCGCGGGTGACCTGGCCGACACTCCGCTCAGCGGTGAGTCGAACGGTGCCGACGCCCGGCTCGTTCGTGAGGGCGGCCGGTCGCAGCACGGTCCAGTCGAGGTCCTGGGCCATCAGATGGTCGTCCGCGGCGGTCTTGGCGTTCACGTAGGCGGCCCACACTCCGTCGGCATGGTCTGGGGGTGGGCTGCCCGCACCGCGGGTGGAGACCATCACATACCGCCGGACCCCGGCCCGCAGCGCGGCGTCGGCGAGAAGGACCGCGGCCCGGTGGTCGACGGTGTGCTTGCGGGCAGCGCCGCTGCCCGGCCCGGCCCCGGCGGCGAAGACCACGGCATCAGCCCCGGACAGGATCGCAACGACGTCCTCGCACGATGCCTGCTCGAGGTCGCGGACCGCGGGCTGCGCGCCGTCCGCCAGCAGGTCGCTGCTGTGGTCCGGGTTGCGAACGATTCCGACGACGGTGTCGCCGCGCGCAGCGAGCAGTCGACTCAGGCGCCGGGCGATCTGGCCGTGGCCACCTGCGATCACGATCTTCATGAAACTCTCCTCCAACGGACATGGCGGTGCGGTCTCCACCGGACGGGTGCTGACGTCCAGGCGTCCGGCCGGCTGAGATCGCCGACGTGGACTTGGCAGCCGCTGCTGCAGCGAGCCGGTCGAGTGCGGCGGGCCGGTCTGGCGCCGACCCGAGCCCGTCGTGGCAGACCGGGCTCAGAAGGCGATACGGACCTTCAGTGCGGTGCGGTTGTCCATCGCGTCGTACCCGCCGGGCACCCCGTCGAGGTCGACGGTGCGATCGAAGACCAGGCCCGGGTCGATCGCGCCGGACAGGACGTCCGGAAGCAGCTCGGGGATGTAGGCGCGGGCCGGGGCCACGCCGCCGCCCAGCGAGACGTTGCGGCCGAACATCTGGCCGATGTCGACACCTGCGCTGCCGCCGTGCGGCACGCCGACGTAGCCGACCGCGCCGCCGTCGCGGGCGATCGAGAGGGCGGTGCGCATGGACTCCTCGGTGCCGACGGCCTCCAGGACGGCGTGCGCGCCCTGACCGCCGGTCAGCTCCTTGACCGCCTCGATCGCGGCGTCGCCGCGATCTGCGACCACGTCGGTGGCGCCGAACGAGCGGGCGATCGCAGTGCGCTGGTCGTGCCGGCCCAACGCGATGATCCGGTCAGCGCCGAGCCGCCGGGCGGCGAGCACGCCGCACAGGCCGACCGCGCCGTCGCCGACCACCGCAACGGTGGCGCCCGGCCGGACCTGGGCGGCGACCGCGGCGTGGTGACCGGTGCTCATCACGTCGGAGAGGGCGAGCAGGCCGGGCAGCAGCTTCTCCTCGCCGGCGGTCTCCTTCGGCAGCTGCACCAGGGTGCCGTCCGCGAACGGCACCCGGACCGCCTCGCCCTGCCCGCCGTCCGAGCCGACCTCACCCCAGAACCCACCATGCGGGCAGGAGGTGTGCAGTCCCTCACGGCAGTAGTCGCAGGTGCCGTCCGACCACACGAACGGGGCGACCACGAAGTCGCCGGGGCGGAAGTCCCGCACCTCGAAGCCGACCGCCTCGACGATGCCGAGGAACTCGTGGCCGATCCGCTGGCCGGCCGTGCGGGAGGCCACACCCCGGTACGCCCACAGGTCGCTGCCGCAGATGCAGGCGTTCACCACGCGGACCACCGCGTCGGTGGGGTGCCGGACGACCGGGTCGGGCACCTCCTCGATTCGGATGTCGTTGGGGCCGTGGATCACGGTGGCACGCACGGAGTTCTCCTGCACTGCTCGGGGGTTCGGGCCGGGACAGTCAGCGTCGCCGGGAACCTGTCCCCACGTCCAGCTACATTCCCTACATCACCGGTTTAAGATGAACTAATGCTCGATGTTCGACGACTCATCCTGCTCCGCGACCTGGCCGTCCACGGCACCGTGACCGCGGTGGCCGAGCTCCACGGCGTCACGCCCTCTGCCGTCTCGCAGCAGCTACGGCTGCTGGAGGACGAGACCGCGACCCGGCTGCTGGAACGCACCGGTCGCTCCGTCCACCTCACCGCCGCCGGTCGGCAGCTGGCCGACGACACCGAGCACGTGCTCACCGCTCTCGAACAGGCCCAGGACCGGCTGCATGCCGCCTCGCAGGAGCCGACCGGTCCCCTCCACGTCGCCTGCTTCCCCAGCGCCCTCGCCCCCTTGGCCGTCCCGCTCGGCGAAGCCCTGGCGAGCGCCCACGGGAACCTGCGGCTGCACATCACCGAGGCCGAACCGGAAACCGCCGTGCGGCTGCTGCTCCAGCGCCGCGTCGACATCGCACTGCTCTACCGCTACGCCAACCTCGCCACACCGCCGCCCGCCGGCGTGGAGACTCTCGCCCTGCGGACCGATCCACTTGTGGCGGTGCTGCGGAACGACCACCCGGCGGCCCACCCCGAGAGGATCCCGATCGAACTGCGGGATCTCACAGACACCCAGTGGATCATCGCCCCGCCGCAGACAGCCTGCGGGGACGCGGTCCTCCAGGCTTGCCGGTCAGCCGGCTTCACTCCGCAGATCCGCCACACCTGCACCGACTTCTCCGCGATGATCGCCCTCGCAGCGAGCGGCGGCCACACCGTCCTCATCCCCCGCATGGCGGCAGTCCGCCTCCCGCCGGTGCTGGCGGCGTGGCCGGTGACGGACAGCACTCTCGCCCGCACGATCGAGACCGCCGTCCGGCCCGGCACGGTACACGAACCTGCGATCGCTGCCGGCCTCGCCGCACTTCGTGATCTCGACAGCGCGCCAGGCGCAACGGAGACAGGAGAGCAGCAGGCGGGGAATGACGACCACCAGCGGCGAACTTCAACGGCGCCATCGTCCCCCGCCACTTCTCGACCAGGGGGTTAGCTCAAGCCCCGCCGCCGACCGGGCCCTGGTTCATGTGCACGTCATACACACCGTTTGCCCGACTCGAAGCCGAACGCCTTGTCCGGCCTGCCCACCTCGGCCGGCCACCGCTGGCCGAAGACGTGGCACCGCCTGCGGGTCCCCGATCACGTGCAGGACCTGACGGTCCAACACGAAGTCCAGCGTTGCGGTGCCCTGCCGGGAGGGCACCCCGTCACCCGGCGGCGGCAGGAGTTAGCAGCTCCGTCACCGAGTGCCTGAAGTCCTCGTCCACCAGGTGGATCTGGTAATGCGGAGTGTCCGTCGCACCCTCGCGTCGGCGGTCGACAGCGCGGCCAGCGAGCACGCCGTAGAGAGCGATGGGCCTCCGGAGTCCTCCCGACAGACGGCCACCCAGCCGGCTCTGGGCCCCACTCTCGCTCATGGCCCATCCCCAAGGAGGCTCGGTCACCAGATGTTCACCCTCCAGGGGCCCGGCGAGCCCGACCGCGCGGCGTCCTGCAGACCTCGACCCGCGTCGAAGGTCCCGACCGTCTGGTGCATGGTGCGTGGTGCCTGGCGTCGGCGACGGTGGGTTCCTGGAACAGCTCGCGGATGCCCACCAGCGTTGTGTCGAGGACAACGGCAACGGCTGCACAGAGTGCGTGCTCCCTCCTGGGTCCCTGGTGAACGCCGCGTCCTCCGGGGCACCGCAGGGCTGCCCGCGTCCGGCACCACGTACACGATCAGCCGTTCGCCGTTCCGTTCTCAGAGGAGTTCGGCCGGCTCCGGGCTCTTGCAGGCGCGCCGTGCGGACGCGCGCACTGCCTCGCTACCGCCACCTCCTCGCAGGCTCCGCAGACCGCCCGTGTGCCAGGCGGTGGTGGCACGTAGTCAGGATCAGCGGTGAGGGTGCCACTCGGCGAGGACGATGGTGGCGTCGTCGCGCAGCCGCTGGTCCTGGTGGAGCGTGATCTGCTGGATGAGGCGGCGCAGCGCCTCGGGCGCGGGCAGGCCGTCGGCCATGGCGCGCACGACGGTCTCGGCGAGGCGTTCCTCGCCGAACAGGTCTCCGGTGGGCGAGCGGGCCTCGGTGACGCCGTCGGTGAACATCAACACTCGGTCTCCGGGCTGGAGGCGGGCGGTGTGAGTCTGCGGTGCGGGCAGGCCGGGGCTGTTGATTCCGAGCGGCGGGTGCGGGGTGCGTTCGAGGGCGCCGGTCACAATGCGGCGGCCGCGGATCAGCAGCGGAGCCGGGTGGCCGCAGTTGACCCAGTCGAGTCGGCCGTTGGCCGTGTCGAGGTTGGCGAGAACGCAGGTCAGCAGCCGCTCGGGGATCCAGCGTGCCAGCGTCTGGTCGATCTGCTCGGCGATGTCTACCAAGCCGCCGCCGGCGCGGCGCGTGGAGCGGCACGCGGCCAGCGCGACCGCGCTGCAGCCGCCGGAGGCGAGGTCGTGGCCCATGGCGTCCAACAGGGCCAGGTGCAGGCGGGTGCCGGCCAGGCTGTGGTCGAAGGCGTCACCACCGACCTCGTAGGCCGGCTCAAGGACGGCGGACGAGGTCACCGCGGCAGTGCCGATGGTCCTCGGCGGCACGAACGCCCAGAGCAGTTCCGCCTGCAGGCTCATCGGACGACTGCGCGCGGTCTGTGCCAGGACATCGCTGGTGTATTGCTTGGACGCGAGGATCATGGCCGTCAGGCCGGCCAGGGTCTGGCACCGCTCCAGCAGCGGGCCGTCGAGTTCCGGGGCAGCCACCCGCAGCACGCCCAGGCGCCCGATGCCGTCCACCAACGGCAGCCAGCCGAGCGCGCCGGAAGGGTCCCCACCGCCCGCGGCTACCTGCAATGTCTCCGTCCGGTAGGCGTGACCGGCGAGCGAGGCGTCCACCGGAAGGGCCTCCAGCCCCGCAGGCAGCCCCCGGACGAGGATCTGAACCTGCGCCGGCGTGGGCAGCGCGACCAGTTCACGCTGCTGCAGGTCCGCGATGTACACGCTCGCCTGCGACAGTCCCAGCCGCACGGCGGTGTCCTGCACCAGCGCCGGAATTTCCCCCGGCGCGAGGCGGTGGGCGGCAGCCACCACGTCGGCGAGTACCGTTCCCAAGTCGAAGTCCTGGACCGCCTGTCCGCTCTTCTCGGTCCCCTTCTTCACCTGCGCTCGCCTCACCTGGTCATTGTGCCGCTCACCAGGGTGCAGCAGGAGACCGGCACGCTGCCGCCGAAGCCGGACGTCGCGCGCCGGCTCCCCGACTGGGTGCCGTTCCCGCCGTCCGGTGCGGTGCCCACCGGCGGTCGTAATGGCCGGAAGGCTCTGTCGCCCCGAAAGCACGGGAGGACGGCAGACGCCGCCGGTGTTTCGCCGTGTTCGGCGAACGCCGGCGGCGCCCTTGGGCCCGGAGGATCGGGGCCGACGACGCGCTAGTGCTTCAGCGCGTCCTTCGTCTTCTGGCCGGCCTGCGACAAGTCGCCCTTGATCTGTTCGGCCTTGCCCTTCACGACGAGGCTCTCGTTCCCGACGGCTTTCCCGGTCGCCTCCTTGGCCTTTCCCTTGGCGGTCTTCGCCGTGTGCTTGACCTTCTTTGCTGCACCCATGCGGTCCTCCTCGTACAAAGGCTTCTGTCCCTCGCGCGTCTACCCGCACAGCCGCATCTAATCGCCGCAGGGCCCGTCGACTTCACCTCCCCCTCGGACCGGCAGCCCCAGGTGACTCCGCCCGGAAGCCGCGGCCAACAAACCGGCCCACCCGACTCACCGGTACCGGCCCTCGCGGCGACCGTCGTCGGCCTCTTCTTCCTCGTCTTCCGGCGCTTCGTCGTCCTCGTACTCGTACTCGCCCTCGTACTCGCCCTCGTCCTCCTCGCCCTCGTCCTCGGCTTCGGGTTCCCCGCCCTCCTCCTCGTCGTACCCGGTCTCCTCAGCGTCGTCGTAGTCGTCTTCGTCCTCGGGCTCGCCGTCCTCCTCGTACTGGTCCTCGTCGTCGTAGTCGTCGTCCTCTGGCTGGTCGTCCCGGGCGGCTTCTTCCTCCTCCATGGCTTCGTCGTGGGTGCGGACGACCTCGCCGTCGCGGATTTCGCCGCGCCAGCCCTCTGCCTCGTCGTTCGTGAGGGAGACGTGCCGCTGGAAGTTCTTGAAGTCCAGGCGTAGGCGTCGGCCCTGGGCACGCCAGATGTTGCCGGTCTTCTCGAAGAATCCGCTGGGGTAGTACTCGACGACCAGGACGATGCGGGTCAGGGTCGGGGTGAGTTCGTGGAAACTCACGGCTCCGCGGGTGCTGCCCTTGGCACCTTCGGAGGTCCACACGATGCGCTCATCCGGCACCTGTTCCTGGACGGTCGCCTTGTAGCTGCGCTTGGAGGGTCCGACCTTGACCTTCCAGTCGGTGGTCACCTCATCGCCCTGGGAAACGCTTTGGACACCCTTGGCGAAGCCGCTGAAGTCCTCGTACTGGGTCCAGTGGTCGTAGGCCGTGCGCACAGGTACCCCGACGTCCGCGGTCTCGATGATGTTCATCGTCTTCTTGCCGGCCTTGCGGCCGGGCTTGCCGCCCCCGCCGAAGGCGCCTTTGACCTTGTCGACGACGTTGTCCTTGACGCTTTTGGCCTTCTCTCCGATGAACGCCTTGACCGGTGAATCGCCCTGGAGGACGCGGGCACCCGTCTTGGGCAGGACGCCGCCGTTCTCGATGACGTCGCCGAGGGTGCCGGTGAGATCTGAGACCTTGTCACCGGCCTTCTCGACGAGGTGCTCGAGCTGGGCGCCAAGGTAGTTGACGGCCTCCTCGCGCAGTCGATCGACGCCGGACATCTCGGAGGACTTCTCGTCGGTGGCAGCCATGGCTCACCTCCGCCGAGTGCGAGTCGATGACGTGGCGGTGCTCTTGCTCGCAGCGGCCTTCTTTGCCGGTGCCTTCTTGGCCGGTGCCTTCTTGGCGGGCGCCTTCTTGGCCGGTGCCGCCGCCTTCTTGCCCGCGGGCTTGGCCGTGGCGGTCTTCGAGGCCGTGGAGCGGGCCGGTGCCCGCTTGGCAGCGGGAGCACTCTTGGAGGGCGCCTTCTTCGCCGCCGGGGCTGCCTTCTTCGCCGGTGCCGCAGCCTCCTTGGTGGGCTTGCGAGCAGCAGCCTTGGGCGCGGACCGGCTGGCTGCTGCGCGGGAGGACCGCGGCCGCTCGTCGGCGGCTGGCGCGCTGCGACGCGAGCGCGACGACCTGGCCGGGCGCGGCTCGTCCTCCGGCTCTTCAGCGGCGGACGCGGTGCGGCGCCTGCGTGCCGACCTGGCCGGGCGGGTGCTCTCGGGTTCCTCCGCTTCTTCCTCGGGCTCTTCGTCGCCTTCCGGCTCCTCGTATACCTCTTCTTCGTCATCCTCCGGTTCTTCGTCAGCCTCGGGCTCCTCCGCGTAGTCCTCGTCTTCCGCCGACTCGTACTCGTCCTCGCCCGAGTCCTCGTCCTCGTCCTCGTCCTCCCGGCCCTCGTCCGGCTTGGGCTTGCCGACATTGAGGGTGCGCTCGCGCAGAGTGTCGGCGAACTCGCCGATACGGCGGTCGGCAGCTGCTGCGAGGGCCTTCTTGCCCGTCTGCAGCAGTTCGCCGCGGACCTGTTCGTTCAGCTCCGCGACCTGGGGGACCTCGCTGAGCTTGCGCAGGCCTTGTGTGGCGAGTTGGCGGGGGTCCAACCCGAACCGGCGCCCCGCCAGATAGGTGGCGGCGGCGAACGCGAGGCGTCCCTTCTTCGCACGCCCGAGCACGTACCCGCCCGCCACGGCGGCTGCCAGGGCTACCTTGGTGGTGTCCTTCATGATTCTCCCTTCCTGGCGCTTACCCCTTCTGGAGGGCTCGGCACCAGCAAAGGGGGGGCCAATCTGATGCCGTATTCCGGACGCTGCCGTACGCCGGACTCCTGTGAGCCCACCCGGGCCGCGCGACGTGTGAGGTCGGCGCCCATTCGCAGCACGTCGTCGGGTGCGGCCATCGCCGCGTCCAGACGAGGCCGCTCCGGGCGTGCAGGCAGTCGCCGCTTGTGGGAGGCCGAGACGGACTCCCACGCTTCCAGTCTGGCGCTGTACGCCGTTCACGCGTACCCAGGGCGGTGACTTCGATGCCTACGACCTGCCGTGAGGACCGGTCGGTCGCGCGTGACGGTGGACGGCGCGTCCCGCCCCTTGGCCGCGCGCCCGGATTTCGTCAGCAGCAGGGCAGTTAGCATGGGGACATATCGGGCATCCGCTTGGCGTGAGAGCGTCTCCGATTCGGAGAGAGAGCATGGCCGCGGACGAGGACGACGACACGAGGCCGACGAAGGCTGGCGCGCGCCCCGTCCGACCCCGCAGCGGCGCTCCCCGTCGGACGGAGGGTGCGGAGCCCCGACGCTCCCGGCGCCACGTGTCGGCCGCAGAGGCGATGCGCACCGCAGCGGAACAACTGGCCGAGCTCCTCGGTCGCGTTCCCGAGTCGGTGTCGGCGCTGAAGCCCATCGATGACGGCTGGCAGGCCGACGTGGAGGTGGTGGAGCTGGAGCGCATTCCCGAGACGACGAGTGTGTTGGCCAGCTACCGGGTCACTCTCGACAAGGACGGCGATCTGCAGTCCTACGAGCGGATCCGCCGCTACACCCGTGGTCAGATCGACCGGCCGACCTGACAACACCCGCGTCGCATCCGAAGCGAACGCCTTGGCGCTCACCGCGGCGGCGGACGGCGAAGGGAGGCACCGTGACTGTGGTGCCGCAAGGCGCAGGCGGTGTTTCCCGCAGCGGAAACACCGGAAGTCTCTACGACGTTATCGAGCTGATCCTCGACCGCGGTCTCGTGATCGACGTGTTCATCCGGGTCTCCCTGGTCGGCATCGAGATCCTGAAGATCGACGTCCGCATCGTGATCGCCAGCGTCGACACCTATCTGCGTTTCGCCGAGGCGTGCAACCGCCTCGACTTGGAATCCGGACGCAAAGCCCCGACCCAGCTCACGGACATCGTCGGCGAGGTCACCGAGGGCGGCGCACGCGGAAAGAGCAAGGGCGCACTGAGCGGCGCCGTCGAAGCCGTCACCGACTCCCTGCATCTCGGACGCGACAGCGACGAGGACGACGAGGAGAAGGAGCCCGCGCCGAAGCGGACCCGGCCTGCTCGCCGGCCCACCAGGCGACGGGAGGAGTGACATGGCCGTCTACGTGTACTCCATCACCGCCGCCGACCACCCGCGCCACCTGGAAGGCCTGGCCGGCGTGGGACCCGATCCCTCGGCACTGCGCACCGTGGACGCCGGACCACTGTGCGCCGTCGTCAGCGACGCACCCGAGGAGCTGCGGCCCAAGCGCCGCGACCTGTTGGCCCATCAGACCGTCCAGGATCGTCTCATGGCCGACGGCACGGTCCTGCCGCTCCGCTTCGGCCTCACCGCACCCGACGACGACGCCGTGCGCGCGGCTTTGGAGCAGCGCCGCGACGAGTACCTTCAGCGACTGGCGGACCTGGAAGGCTGCGTCGAGTACCACCTCAAGGCGGCCGTCGACGAGGAGGCCCTCCTTCGCCAGATCCTGCTAGAGTCCTCCCGGGCCAGACAGCTCAACGACGAGATCAGAGCCGGCGACCGGACGCCCGACCTGGCGCTCGCCCTCGGCGAACTCGTCGCCAAGGAGGTCCAGGCCCGCCATCGGGCGCTGGCCGCCGAGGTCACCGACGCGCTGCGCCCCCACACCCGCCGGCAGCGGACGTCCGAGCCCACCGGGAACGACTTCCTGAACATCTCGTTCCTGGTGGATCACGACCACCGGGAGCCGTTCCTCGCTGCGGGCAAGAACCTCACCAGCGAACTCGGCGAAGACTTCGACCTGCGGCTGAACGGCCCCCTGCCCGCTTACAGCTTCGTGTGAAGGACGCCGAACCATGGGCCTGATCACCCAGATCCTCACCCTTCCGCTGGCCCCCGTGCGCGGCACCGTCTGGGTGCTTGAGCGCGTCGTCGAGACCGCTGAGTACGAGTACTACGATCCCGCGCCCGTCGAAACGGAACTCGCCGAACTCGAGAAGGCGCTCCTGGCCGGGCAGATCGACGAGGAGACGTTCGACCGGCGCGAGGACGAACTCCTCGACCGTCTCGACGAGATCAGGGCCCACGCCCAGCGCCGAGGCCGGTGACCTCGCGGTCGACCGACGAGCGAAGGAGAGAGGCCCCCCGTGAGTGATCCCATTGCCAACCGCCTCGGTTCCCTCCCTTCCAGGTCCGCGCCCTCCGAGCCGTCCTCCGCCAACCTCGCCGACATCCTGGAACGCGTCCTGGACAAGGGGATCGTCATCGCCGGCGACATCCAGATCAACCTCCTCGACATCGAGCTGCTCACCATCAAACTGCGCCTGCTGATCGCCTCCGTGGACAAGGCCAAGGAGATGGGAATCGACTGGTGGGAGCACGACCCCTCCCTGTCCTCCCGTGCCGGCGAAGGCCCGTCCGCCCTCGAGGAAGAAAACCGGCGGCTGCGCGAACAGCTCGAGACGCTGGGCGCGAACGCCGCGCTGCCGCCCGCTGACGAGCCCGAAGAGAAGCCCGCGCCGCGCCGCTCGGCGCGCCCGACGAAGCGGCCCTCCGCGGACCCCGGCTCCACCCGAGGTGGCACATGAGCGCCACCTCGCTGTCCTACGTCTACGCCGTCGCGCGCCCCAGCACGGGCCTGGCCGCGGACCTCGACGCCGTCACCGGCGTCGCCGGCTCCCCCGTCCACGTCGTGCCCTCCCGCCTTGACGCCGATCTGGTGGCCGTCGTCAGCTCCGTCCCCGACGACGACTTTCGCGAGACGGCACTGCGTGCACACTTCGAGGACCTCGCATGGCTCGAAGCCCTCGCCCGCGCCCACCACGGGGTCATCGAGGCGCTGGCCGCCCGCACCACCGTCCTCCCCCTCCGTCTGGCGACGGTCTACCTCGACGAAAACCGGGTACGCGACATGCTCCAGGTCCGGCACGCACTCCTCCTGGAGAGGTTGGACCGCCTGACCGGGCATGTCGAGCTGGGCGTCAAGCTCTACGTCGACCTCACCACGCCCCCGGCGCCGACTCCCCCTGCTCCGGCGCTCAGCCCGGGGCGCGCCTACCTGCGCCGACGCCGCACCGAGCAGCATGCACGCAACGACGCCCACCACGCCGCGGTGTTGGCAGCCGAGCGGATCGCCGCGGCCGCCCGTGCCCACGCCGTGGAACGGGCCCACCACCGCATCCAGGAAGGCGAGTTGGCCACAGGGCCAGGAGGGAACGTCAGCAATGACGCCTACCTCGTGCCCGTCGACCACCTCCGAGCCTTCCGCGACGAGGCCATGCGCTGCACCGACGGCCTCACCGGCGTGCGCGTCGACGTCACCGGCCCCTGGGCCCCCTACTCCTTCGCCGCCCTCCCCGACCCCGACAGCCCGTCGTGAGCATCAAAAACGGCCCGGACCGCTCCAGGACGCCTCTGCCACAGCAGCAGGTCGCCCTCATCGACCTGCTGGACCGACTGCTCAGCGGTGGAGTGGTCCTGACCGGCGACATCGTGCTGTCCATCGCCGACATCGACCTCGTACGGATCTCGCTGCGCGCCCTCATCGTGTCCATCAGTGAGAAGAACCCAGCCCCGTGGAACGCTTCCAACACCGCGCGAACGGGGACGCCATGACCCCCCGCCGCTCTGACCACCCCGATCGCTACGGCCAAGTCGCCCGAGCAGCCGCCCGCGCCTTCCGGCTCCTGCCGGCCACCGCGTACGACAACCCGCCCGCCGGCCGCGGCACCCCACGGACGACCCCGCGCAGGATCGCCACCGACCCCGAAACCGTCGAACGCGACCTCATGAGACTCGTCCTCACCCTCGTCGAGCTCCTGCGTCAGCTCATGGAACGCCAGGCACTCCACCGCGTCGAAGCAGGCGACCTCACCGAGGAACAGGAAGAGGAGCTGGGAGCCACCCTCATGGCCCTGCACGACCGCATGACCGAGCTCTGCGCCCGGTACGGCCTGACCATGCAGGACCTCAACCTCGATCTGGGACCGCTGGGGCCGCTCCTGCCCTCCGACGACCGGCGAAGGAGCAGGCCGGGCGGCTGAGCGCAGCCACGGCCGGCGGGCGGCTTTCAGAACCGCGCGCCACGATTGATGGGCCGGGCCGTGTGCCCCGCCGTCACCGGCCCGCAGCCGCCGTACACGCCTGCTCGGCGCGCCCGCGACGACCACCGGAAGGAGCCGACGTGTCGCCCCAACTCCTGGTCGAACCCCTGCACGTCTACCTGAATGATCACCTTACCGGTGCGTTCGGCGGCGCTGCGCTCGCGGACCGCATAGCCCGTGCTCACCCGGGCAGCACCCGCTCGAACGACATGTGGCAGCTGGCCCGCGACATCGAGCAGGACCGCAACGACCTGGTCCGGATCATGAACCGGCTCGGCGTGCCCGTGCGGCGCTACCGGACCTGGCTCGGCCTCGCAGGTGAGCGACTCGGCCGCCTCAAGCCCAACGGGACGATCATGCACCGCTCCCCGCTCAGCGACCTGATCGAACTGGAGACGCTGCGCACCGGCGTCGAGGGCAAAGCCGCGCTGTGGCGAGCGCTTCGCGCCGTGGCCGCAAGAGACGAGCGCCTGGACCAGGAGGAGTTGGACCGCCTCGCCGAACGGGCCGCCGCGCAGGCGCGCACACTCAACGACTGGCATCGCCTGGTCAGCAGCGCCGTGCTGGCCCGGCGGCCTGACACCGGGCAGGCCGGCACCGGTTCGAACCCGGCACCGTAGCAGCCTGGGGAGCCCGGGACCACCGTTCACATGGTGGGACTACGTCCTGTCCGCGGACTTCTGGAACCGCACCGTGCAGAACTGGCAGTCCGAACTCCTCGCGGTCGCCTCCATGGCGATCCTCTCCATGTACCTGCGCCAACGCGGCTCACCGGAGTCGAAACCGGTCGGCGCGGCCCGCACCGCCACCGGCGTCGAAGGCTGACACCCGTTGCACGTTCCGTCCCGGGCCCCTGACGACGGGTCACGGCATCCCGGCTCCCTGGGCGCTGAGCAGCTTCACGAGTTCGGCGCGGTGCAGGGCTGCGAGGGGTTCGAGGAGATCGGGATGGCGGAGCAGGACGGCTGCCCCGGTGTCGTGGGCGCCGGGGTGGGTGAGGCGGTACGGGTCACCGGCATCTGCGTGGTGGTCGGTGTCGGTGAGGGCCCGGCGGGCGAGGGCCGCGAGAGCGGAATCGGCGAGCAGGCAGGCGGCCCAGCTGACGACGGCCTCGTCGACCCAGCTCCGCCACGAATCCGGGGTGCCGGGGATCGCGGGGCTGTGGTCGGTGAGCCAGTCGAGACGGTCGGATCCGCTGGGTCCGAGCAGGTGCAGCAGCTCGACGTCCATCGCGGTGGGGTAGCGCAGGGCGGCGGCCAGGGCGGCGGCCTGGCGGGCCTGGGCCTCGGCCAGGGCCCGGCTGAACGCGCCGCCCGGAGCGGGATAGGCGGCCAGCAGCCAGCGAGTGGAGGCGGCTATGACGGGGGTCAGGTCGATGGGCACGGCGGTCGGCCCCTTCAGGGCGGTGCTCGCCCGGATCGGGCTGATCGGGGTGCGCGAGCTGGTCGTCGCGGAGCCGCACTGCCCCGCTCGTGGCCGACCAGTGTAGGCACGGGGCCCGGGCCGAGGGCATGACCCCCGTCACGCCCTGCCCGACCGTGAAAGCGACATGCCCGGTCAGGCGGGGCGTGACGGGGTGCCAGCCGAGGACCGGTCGAACGTGCCGGCCCGTTCGGGACGATCAGGACTTTCCGCGGCCCGTCACGAAGTCACGGGCCCGGTCGACGAGGCCGACACCGGGGCCGAGGAGCTTGCTCGCCATCGGACTGTCCGGGGCCGACGGGTGCGGCCGGGTGGGAGCCATGGCCTTCGCCCGGCGGATCTTGTCCCCGAGGTCGTCCAGCTGCTCCGCAGTACAGGCCATGCGTAGCATCGGAAAGAGGTTGGTCTCCTCGTCCGCCACGTGGGCGGACACCTCGTCCATCAACTGCTGCAGCGTCGGGTCCATCATCGGGTCGTCGGTGCGCAGGTCCTCCAGCCGCTTGAGGAGGTCCTCGACCAGGCGGTGGTCCTCGATCTCCTTGTCCGCGAGAGCGTCGCCGCCCTCGACGTGCTCGCGGACCGCGGGGTAGAGGTACTGCTCCTCGGCGACCGAGTGCCGCACCAGTTCGATGGTGACCTCGTCGATCGAGCCGCGGAGCGCCTGGCCCCCTCCGCCCATGCTCTGGATCCGGCCGAACATGTCTTCCACCTCGCGGTGGTCGGCCATCAGCTCCTCGATCACGTTCCCGCCGTGCCCCATGCCGTTCCTGCCTCTCGTCGTCCGCGGGCGGGTCGGTCCGCACCCGGGTGGAAGGCGTTCCCCCTGTGGGCGGTCCGACCCGAGCCCGGGCCCGGAGCCTCACCCGATCGGACGGCGGGCGGCCGCCAACGGCGCCGCGCGTCTCGGCGCGACGCCGTGGCGCAGTCGGTGTCACGAGCGTCCGCACGGTCTTCTCCGCGAGCGGTTCGCCCCAGCGGCCTTCTCCCGTGACGCCGATGCGGTTCCCCTGCGCTCGCGCGGTCAGGCCGCGGCACTGTCCGCGTGGGGGTGCGGGCCGCGACGCTGGGCCGGGGCACCCCGCCGGGCACGCTCACGACCGGACAGGTCGTGCAGGGCCAGCGTCAGTCGGCGCACGTCCTGAGCCATCAGCTCCAGCTGGGCACTCGCGACCCGGCGCAGTTGGTCCCCCGGCTCGTGTCCACGACGGACCGGGTAGTCCGTGCTCGCCCGGTGACTCATGACCGCTCCCCACGCCGCAGGGGTATCGGTGCCGGCGGCAGCGGCGCGGTGACCGCTGAAGCGACAGTCATCATGTCGGCTCTCCTTACGCTCGCCCCCTCCCGCCCGCGCCTACCCGGGGCCGATCCCGGCACGCGCCTCCTCCTCGCCATGCCTCGTGGCTCGCGCCCGCCCCGGCGGCCGGGCAGGGCGAACTGCGCCCCGGGCGCGTGGAACGGGGACCCGCGGGTAGCCGCGAGGCCGTACCGGGGTGCGCCGCTGACGGTCCGTGGCTCACGGGAACCGGGGGCAGGAGCGCAGTGGGATGGATCGGCGGGCGGCTCGCACCGGGGCTCGGCAGCCCCGCCCTGGGCGGGTGCTCGGCAGCCGGCCCCCGCGCCGTGCCCCCTGCCTGGTGGGCTTCGCGGGCCCGTGCTCCATCCGGCCGCAGCGGAGACACCGTCGACAGGTTCGCCGCCGTCGACTGGCGCCCGGGCCCGTTCGCGGTCCCCGTTCTGATTGACGCCCTCGCGTGGTTCGCGCGGCCACTGCGCCTGCGCGAGGTGACGCCGGCCATCCGGCCTGACCACGGGCATCGCCGCCGGCCGCTCCCCCACTCATGACATGCCGTCATCCCGGCGACGGTCGCTCACACGCCACCGCCGGGAACGCGGACGCCTCCACGCGTCCGCCCTGGCCGTGCTGTCGCCGGCTACCACCGGGCGTCGACCGCCGACCGGCGTCCACCCCATCCGAAGCACGCAGCGGCGGGCGGGCGAAGTCGGTACGAACCGTGAGGGCCTCGGCGCGTCGGCCTGGCCCCCGTTTCGGCCACCGACAGTCACGAGGATCACGGCCCGGGAGGAGTACGACGGAGCCGGCGGGGCAGACGGTTGGGCCGGAGGTGCAGACATCATGGCCCTAGTGATCATCGTTCTCCTGCTGGCCCTCATCCTCGGAGGCGCCGGTTTCGCCGTTCACGTTCTGTGGTGGGTGGCGCTCGCCGTTCTGGTCGTCTGGCTACTGGGCTTCGTCCTCGGCGGGGCTGCCGAAGGCGGACGTCGCCGCTGGTACCGCTGGTGACGAACGGCCCGGGCGGTGCGGGCGCCGCCCGCCCGGGCCGGCCGATACCGGGACTTGCCTGATCAGAGCCGGGTAGGCGCGGCTCACGAGGCCGACAGGCGTCGGCCGATTGGAGGGAGGATCCCATGCGAACCTCCGAAGACCACCGCCCCGTCCGGGGCACCGGATCGGACCACGTCGTCACCCTCGCGGGCGAGGGTTTCCCCCGCCTCCCGCTCCCGCTGCGCCGCCCGCACGAGGAGAAGGCGCGGCGTCCGCCGGAGCTGGACGACGCCGAGTCCTACGCGGTCCTCGGCGAGGACTGACCCACGATGCCCCGAGGGACCGACCAGGTGCGGCGCCTGAAACTGGGCGTGGAAGGAGGAGTACCTCCTGGTGGACCCGCGGACCCGCGCGACGGTACCCAGGGCGGCCTCGGTACTGCGGGAGGCGCGGCGCCTGCTCGGGGACCGGGCGCAGTGCGAGTTCTACGCCACCCAGGTCGAAGGCTGTACACCGCCGGTGCGGACGGCCGGCGAACTGCGCGACGAACTGGTCGCGGTCCGGACCGTGCTGGCCTCCGCCGCCGCGCGCGAGGACTGCCTGCTGATCGCATCCGGATCGCCCGTCCTGCCGAGTGCGCACCCGCTGCCGATCAACGACGGGCCGCGGTACCGACGGATGGCCGCGCGCGTCGGCCCCGCGATCACCGACCGGATCGGCGGCGAGCTGTGCGGCTGCCACGTCCACGTCGGCGACGTGAGCCGGCCGGAAGCCCTGGACGTCAGCAGGCGGCTGCGGCCGTGGCTGCCGGTCGTCCAGGCACTGAGCGTCAACTCCCCGTTCTGCGAAGGCCTGGACAGCGGCGCGGCGAGCGCCCGCGCGTCCCGCTACGCCTGCTGGCCGACGGTGGGACCCGCCCCGTGCCTGGACGAGGCGGGGTACGAGCGGCACGTCGGGGAACTCGTGCGCACCGGCGCGGTCCTCGACCGGCGATCGATCTACTGGTACGCCCGACCGTCCGAGCACCTGCCGACGCTGGAGGTTCGGGTCGCGGACGTGAACGCCGACGTCGACGTCACGGTCCTGCTCGCGATCCTGGTCCGCGGCCTAGTACGGGCTCTGCTGGACGAGGAGCAGCCGGGGCCGCGTGTCCAGGAGCCCCGGCTTCGGGAGGCGCACCGGCGGGCCGCGCACGGCGGCGTCCGCGGGGACGGCCTCGACGTGGCGAGCGGCAGCGCGGTGCCGATGCGGGTGCTCGTCGCCGAGGTGCTGGACCGCGCCGCGCCCGGGCTGGCGGCCCACGGCGACCTCGGCCCGGCCCGGCAGCTCGCGTCCAGGATCCTGGCCGACGGCACGGGCGCGGACACCCAGCGGGCGGTGTTCGCCCGGCGGAACTCGCTGTCGGACGTGGCCGACGCGCTCGCCGCGACGACCGCGGACTGCTCCGCGCGGCCCCTCCGCGGCGGGGCGGATGCGCTCCTGATGACGCCTGCGCGCCAGGAGTGCTCGGCCTCACGCAGGGCGCCGTCCAGACCGGCCCGGCCGCGGGCGATCAGCGCCAGGCGGTCGCCGCGGGCCGCGAACGCCACCGCACACGCTCGCCCTATGCCCGCGCTGGCTCCGGTGACCACGACCGTGCGGCATGCAGGCTCCGTAGGTTCCGTACTTCTCCGGCTTTCCCCGATGCGGCGCGGCAAACGGGCCTCGTGCCGTGCGGCACCGGATGGGGGGACGTAGCGTCGAGGCGGACCGGCCGGTCAGGTGCACACGCGAGGGAGGCTGTGATGTCGGTCGCAGCGCTGTTCGACGTCGACGGAACCCTGCTGGACACGAACTACTGGCACACCGTCGCCTGGACCGAGGCCCTCGCGCAGTTCGGCCGCACCCCGCCCATGGCCCGCATCCACGGGGCGATCGGCATGGGCGCCGACCAGCTTCTGGACCACGTGCTGGGCGAGGATCGCGACCACAGGCAGGACCAGGCGATCAGTGCGGCGCAGCAGGCGTTGTTCGCCCGGTTCTGGCCCCGGCTGCGCGCCTTCGACAGTGCGGGCGAGCTCCTGCGGGAGCTGAAGCGGCGCGGGTGGACGATCACTCTCGCCTCCTCCGCCTCGGAACGCGACCTGGGGGTGATGCGCAGCGTGCTGGATGCCGACGACGCGATCGACCACGCCACCAGCGCCGACGACGTGGAGGCCAGCAAGCCCGCGCCCGACCTGGTCCGCGCCGCGCTCGCGAAGTCCGGCGCCGCACCGGCCGAGGCGCTGTTCGTCGGCGACACCCCGTGGGACGTGGAGGCCGCCGCCCTGGCGAAGGTGGCGTGCGTCGCGGTGCTCTCGGGGGGCTTCGGCGAGCGGGCCCTCCGGGCAGCCGGCGCCCTCGAAGTCCACCGCGACGTCGGCGACCTCCTCGCCCGTCTCGACGGCAGCGCCCTCGCGGACCCGGCCCATTACGCCGCGCACGGCCGGTAGCCGCGCGTGGACGACACCGGCAGCTACGGGGTCACCGCCGAGTTCTACGACCTCTTGCAGGCCGAGACCGACCGGCGTATGGCCGAGCGGCGGTTCGTCGGCGCCGCCGCCCGTGCCCGCCATGCGATCGTGGATGTCGGCGCCGGCACCGGGATCGTTACCGAGGTGCTGCTGAGGACGTCGGGCGTCCCGGTCCACGCCGTCGAACCGGCGCCGGCCATGCGTGCCGCCCTGCTGTCCCGCCTGGCTCACCTCGGGGCGGACCAGCGCGCCCGGGTCACCGTCCACGCCGAATCCCTCGCGACGGCGGGTTTGACCGCCGTGGCGGACCTGGCCGTCGCCTCCGGCGTGATCGCCTGCCTGGACCCCGACACCAGGCGCGCCACCTGGCAGGCGATCGCGACGGCCCTCGTACCGGGCGGCCTGCTGCTGTTCGACCCGCCACCGGCCCACCTGCCCGGCGGGTACGAGCCGGCAGGACGACTCGGTCCGGTGCGTCTCGGACTGGACCAGTACAGCGCCGACATCACCCGGCGGCCCCACCGCGGGATCGAGCGGACCGTCTTCACCTATCGCGTCGAGCGGGAGGGGAAAGTGCTGCGCGAAGCACAGGAGTCGTTCGACATGTGGCCTGTCCGGCCCGAGCAGCTCGCCGAGGAACTCGAAGCCGCGGGACTGCGCACGGTTCAGGCCCCCGCCGCCGACCTCACCGGTGCGCGCCGCCCCGCCCGGTAAGCTGCCTCGGCCGACCCGGGTCAGTGCTTGACGGCGGGCAGGACCAGCTCGCTGTAGGCGTCGAAGAAGACCTCCTGGTCGGGGCCGATCTGCCCGACGTAGACCTCGTCGAAGCCAGCGCGCGCGTAGGCCAGCACCGTCTCCACGTGTTCCTCCACGTCGTCGCCGCAGGTCACAGCGTCGGCGACCATTTCGCGGGTGACAAGGCTGCTGGCCTGCTCGAAGTGTGCGGGGGTCGGGAGGATCTGGGCCAGCTCGCCGGGCAGGAGTTCGGTGGGCCACAGCCGGTGCACGACGTCGACGGCCTTGTCCCGGTTGCTGCTCCAGCACACCTTCACGCCGCCCACCACCTTCGCGCCCTGGCCTCCGCCGTCGCGGAAGGCACCCACCAGGTCGGCGTCCGGGGTCATGGTGACGAAACCGTCCCCGATCCGGCCGGCCAACTCGGCGGCCCTGGGCCCGAACCCGGACACGTAGATCGGCAGCGGACCGGCCGGGGCGGTGTAGAGCCGGGCGTTGTCCACGGTGTAGTGCCGCCCGCGGTGGCTGACCTGCTCGCCAGTGAACAGCTCGCGCATCACCTCGACGGCCTCCTCCAGCATCGCCGCCCTGACGTCGAAGGACGGCCACGCATCGCCGTGGACGTGCTCGTTCAACGCCTCCCCGCTGCCGACACCGAGCGCGAACCGCCCGCCCAGTAGGACGCTGGACGTGGCGGCGGCCTGCGCAGTCACCGCCGGGTGCAGCCGCACCGTCGGACAGGTCACCAGCGTGGTCACGGGCAGCGCCGTGGTCTGCGACAGCGCCCCGATCATCGACCAGACGAACGCGCTGTTGCCCTGCGCGTCGTTCCACGGATGGAAGTGGTCGGAGATCGCCAGGCGGGTGAACCCCGCCTGCTGCGCCCGCCGGGCCTGGTCGATCAGCTCGGCCGGGGTGAACTCCTCGCACGACAGGAAGTACCCGTACTCGGTCATTGGATCTGCTCCTTTCCACGCTCGGCGTGCGTGTCAGCGGTCGGGAAACCGGTGCTGCCCGACCAGGGCAACGAACTGGTCCCAGAACGCGGCGTCGGCATGTCGCCCGCTGCCGCACGTCGCGACCCCGGCGACGTCCCGCAGGCCTCCACCGGCGGCAGCCTCGCCCAACGCGGTTCCGGACCCGAGGACGGCGAGGGGCTTGCCGTGCCGCAGGGCTTCGCCGACGAACCGCATTGCATCCGGATCACCGGCGAGCGCGTCGGTGCCGTCGGGCACGACCACGGCGTCGTACAGCACCGACGCTGTGGTCGCCAGCGCCCGGGTGACCGCCACGTCCTTGGTCCCGCGCCCGACCACCATCCCGCCGTGGCGAGCGAGGGTCTCCGCCGTGGCACCCTCGGCCCGCAACCGCGCCTGCGCGGTGCGCACCTGCGCGGCGTCCACCCCGTCCGCGACCAGGATCGCGATCTTGCGGGTGCCGATGCCCGTGCCGCGCTGATTCTCCAGGCTCAGTGCGGGCGAGACCTGCGGCCCTTCGCTTGCAATCTCGTCGGCCGTGGCGGACGGCTCGGGCTCCCCGATGCGGCGGGCCACCTCCGCAGCGAGCGCGCCGTCGACCCGAGAGAGGTTGGCGACCGTGCGGCGCCGCACGGTCTGGTCCGCGACCTTGCCGAGCTCGAACGAGAAGGCCGCGGTGATGTGCTCCTGCTCCCAGTCGGCCATGCTGCGCCAGAACAGCACGGCCTGACTGTAGTGGTCCGCGAAACTGGGACTGCGCCGGCGGATCGCCGTGCCGTCGACACGCTCCTGGTAGTGCTCGAACACCCCTTCCGGCAGGCGGGCTCCCCCCAGGGTGAACGGGCAGCCGCCGCCGACCGAGTTGGGCGCGTAGCCGGTACCTCGGTGGATCGCGTGTTGGCCGTAGCCGTCGCGGTGGTTGGTGCGCACCTCGGCGACCGGGCGGTTGACCGGCAACTGGGAGAAGTTCGGGCCGCCGAGGCGGATCAGCTGGGTGTCCAGGTACGAGAAGTTGCGGCCCTGCAGCAGCGGATCGTTGGTGAAGTCGATACCCGGCACGATGTTGGCGGTGTGGAAGGCGACCTGCTCGGTCTCGGCGAAGAAGTTCTCCGGGTTGCGGTCCAGCACCATCCGGCCCACCGGCCGCACCGGGACCAGTTCCTCCGGAACGAGCTTCGTCGGGTCCAGCAGGTCGAACGGGAAGGCGAACTCGTCCTGCTCGGGGATCAGCTGGACGCCCAGTTCCCACGCGGGGAAGTCGCCGGCCTCGATGGCCTCCCACAGGTCACGGCGGTGGAAGTCGGGATCGCGCCCGGCGGTGATCTGGGCCTCGTCCCAGACCTGCGAGTAGGTGCCGAGCTTCGGCCTCCAGTGGAACTTGACGAAGGTGCCCCGTCCCTCGGCGTTCACCAGGCGGAAGGTGTGCACGCCGAAACCCTGCATCATCCGGTAGCTGCGCGGGATTCCCCGGTCGGACATCACCCACATCAGCATGTGCGTGGACTCCGGCTGCAGGGAGCAGAAGTCCCAGAACGTGTCGTGCGCGGACCCTCCCGTGGGGATCTCGTTGTGCGGCTCCATCTTCACCGCGTGCACGAAGTCGGGGAACTTGACCGCGTCCTGGATGAAGAACACCGGCATGTTGTTGCCGACCAGGTCGTAGTTGCCGTGCCGGGTGTAGAACTTCACGGCGAAGCCGCGCACGTCGCGTACGGTGTCGGCGGATCCGCGCGGGCCCTGCACCGTCGAGAACCGCACGAACACCGGAGTCCGGTGCCCGGCCTCCTGCAGGAAGTCCGCACAGGTGAACTCGGCCAGCGATGCGTAGGGCTCGAAGAAGCCGTAGGCACCGGCTCCGCGGGCGTGCACCACGCGCTCGGGGATGCGCTCGTGGTCGAAGTGGGTGAGCTTCTCGCGCAGTTGGAAGTCCTCCAGCAGCGTCGGACCGCGCTCTCCCACGGTGAGCGAGTTGTCGGTGTCGTCGACGCGCACGCCCTGGTCGGTGGTGAGCGGCCCGTCCGGATCCACGGCCCGGGCGGCGTCGAGAGCGGTGTCCTTGGCGTCGCGCTCGCCGTGGGTCGGCGGGCCCGGATTGCGGGTCTCGGTGACCGGGCGCGGCTCGGGGCGGCCTTCGGGGGGTCCGGGATTGACGGTCATGCCACGTGCTCCTTCCAGTGGCGATCGCAGGCGGCGGAAGCCAGCCGATACAGCACCCACCGCCCGTCGGCTGCCCGGCCGGCCCAGGACCAAACCCCACGGACCATCTCAGAACGGACCTTCGGGCCGACCGGTTGACCCCGCTTCCGCAGGGAAGACGTACCTAAGGCCGGCACTCCCCCTGGAGGAGTCATGTGCACGATGACGGAGATCGCACCCGCCACGGAATCCGCGAAACCCTGACCGGGTCTCCGGAACAGCCGCTGCTTCGCCGTTCCGATCACCATGGACCGCGACCCGAGCCCCTGGCCCCCGACGGGGACCAGCCGCGCCCCGGACGACCGGGCAACCCGGGTGACCGTCGTGGTGGCCTTGGTGGCCGACCTCGTGATCGCCGTCGCCAAGGCGGTCGCCGGTGTGCTGGCACCCTCACCCGCGCTGCTCGCCGAGGCCGCGCATTCGATCGCCGACAGCATCAACCAGGTGTTCCTGCTCGCGTCCCTGAGTCGCAGCCGCCGCCGGGCAGACTCACGCCACCCGTTCGGCTACGGCAAGGAGCGGTTCTTCTGGTCGCTGCTCGCCGCGGTCGGCATCTTCGTGACCGGCGGCTGCTTCTCCTTCTACCAGGGCGTCCACACCTGGCTGGCCCCACCCGCGAGACCCGAGAGCTTCCTCCCGGTGTACGCCGTCCTGCTCGTGGCACTGATCGCCGACGGTACCTCGCTCGTCCGGGTGGTCGTGCAGTTGCGCGGTGAGGCCCGCACACGAGGACCCCGGAAGATCTGGCGGACCAGCGACCCCACGGCACGGACCGTACTCGCCGAGGACTCCACCGCCGTCCTCGGTGTCCTGGTGGCCACCGCAGGCGTTGCCGCCCACCAGCTCACCGGGAACCCGGTCTGGGAGGGTACCGCAGCCGTGGCCATCGGCGCGCTCCTGATCGGCGTCGCCGTCCGTCTGGGCCGCGAGGCGCAGAGCCTGCTCGTCGGGCAGGCAGTCGACCCCCGCCTGCAGCGAGACGCCCGCCGGCTGCTGGCGGAGCAGCGGGAGATCGACGCAGTCACCGCCCTGCTCACCATGCGGCTCGGTGCCGACTCCGCCTTGTTGGCAGCCCGCGTGGACCTGCGGGAGGGCCTGGACAGCGAGGAGGTCGAAGAGGTGTGCGTGCGGATCAAGCGGCAACTACGCCAGGCCTGCCCCGTCTTCGACCAGGTGTTCCTCGACATCATCGACGCCGGCTCCGAGGGCCGTGCCCGGGCGCGCGCCCTGAAACGTGAACTCGACGACGTGGCCCCCGGGCGCGACGACGTGCCGGACTGACCTATCGCTCGCCCTCAGAGCCGTCCTCCTCGTCCGCCGAGCTGGGGGCGGGGTCCTCGAACTCGACATCGATGTGCTGCTCGGGGCGGCGCTCCTCCTGAAGGGTGACGGACTCCAGAACCCGCTGGTCACTTTCGGTCAGCGGGGGCTGGACGAGGCTGCGCGGCCACAGCCTTCGGGCGAGGACCACGTTCGTCTCCGCCGCGAACAACGTCACCTGCGCCACGAGGAAGAGCCAGGACAGCAGGCCGATCACGGTGGCGAAGAACCCGTAGACCTCGGTGGCGTGGCGCAGTTGGTGGGTGACCAGGATGGCGCCGAAGGCCTGCAGGAGCGTGTACAGCGGCCCGGCGAGCGCGCAGCCGGGGAGCAGGGAGCGCAGGGCGATCGGCTTGGGGGTGAGGATGCGGAAGCACGCCAGGCACAGGGCGGAGTTGACGAGCGCGGACAGCACGAGGGCTCCGATGCGGGCGGCGGTGCCCGCGAGGGTGGTCGTCACCAGGCTCGCGGCCGCGGTGGCCACGATCAGTCCCGTTCCCAGGACGGCGAACAGGGCTAGGCTCCGGGCCAGGCGCATCCAGTAGCCTGGGCGCTTGGTTCCGGGGATGTTCCACACCTCGGCCATGGTGTGCTGAAGGACCTGCGCGATCCCGAGCGCGCCGTACAGCAGCCCGGCGATGCCGACGACCAGTGCCAGGCCGCTGCCCTGGATGGTGTGGATGTTCTGTCGCAGCTGGTCTCCGATGATCGGGAAGTCGGCGAGCGCGGAGTCGACCACGGCGTGCTGCGCGCCGGGGTGGCCGTGCAGGACGAAGCCGAGCACGGTGGACAACAGGAGCAGCAGCGGGATGAGTGCGACGAACGCGTAGTAGGTGATCAGCGCGGCCAGCAGCCCCCCTCGGTCGTCGCCGTACTTCTTGACCACGCCGACCACCACCGCCACCGCTGTGCGGCGCTGCTGGGCGCGGTCGACAGCTCGGATCAGGCGTTCGACGGGATTCATGTCGGGCCCTCCTACCGGGATGCCGTGGTGGTGTCGTCGGTCCGTCGCCGTCCGGGACGCTAGTCGGGCGGCCGTTTCGAGCGTCATCGCGTGCACCTAGGCCTGGGGCAGGTTGCCGCGTGGCTGGCGCTGGGCGACATCGAACTCCTCCGCGTAGACGCCTGGCGGTCCGCAGGCGGCGCGGTTGCGTTCGAACCGGCGCGCCGCTTCGACGTCGTCGTGCTGCTGGTGTTCGGCCAGGGCCATGGTGAATCCGCACAGCAGGAACGCCCCTTCGGCGTCCTGCAGGGGCCGCTGGTCGTGGCGGAACCGGTACCCGTAGTGATCCGAGGCAAGGTCGGCGCGGACCGCTCGCAGGGTGGCGGCGGTGCGGGGGTCGTCGGCTGGGTAGGCGCCGCGGATGGCCGGCATCGGGAGGGTGCACTGCCCGCCGAGGCTGGTGCCGCCGCCGCGGGCGAGCACCGGGGCTTGGAATGCCGCGCACACCCCGACCGCGTCGGCACCGGCCTCCACGCTGCGCGGCACTACCACACCGAGCGGGACCTGCCGGTAGTTGGAACCGTCGGTCGCGTACGCGCCACGGCTGCCCGCATCGAACCGGACCTCGCCGTCGCCCTCGGCCACGCGTGCCCGCTCGAGCGCGATCAGGTCCACCTCCTGACGCTCCGACACAGCTCACGTCCCTCCACCGGGCAGGAACTCCTGGACCTTGGCCTTCACCCCTTGGCGGACGACCCAGGAGGCGTGCGGCGGGATCGGCGGCACCGCAGGGTCGGTGCGGAAGTCGATGACGAACGGCCGGTCGGAGGCCAAGGCCTGTCGCCACACCGGCTCCACGAGGGCTCGAACTGCGGGGCTCCCTGCATCGCCCGCATCTCCCAGGTGACCTGGTTCAGGTCGTGGTTGTTCAGCACCGCCACGACCAGCCGCGGATCGGACCACTCCCGGTAGTACTTGGCTGCGGTGATCAGCTCCGCGAGGCCGTTCATCTGCATCGCGCCGTCGCCGACGATCGCGATCGCTGGCCGGTCGGGATGGGCGAACTTGGCGCCGATCACGTATGGCACGCCCGGCCCCATGGTCGCCAGGGTGCCGGAGAGCGAGCCGCGCATCGATCCGCGCATGCGCAGGTGCCGGGCGTACCAGTTCGCCGCCGATCCGGAGTCCGCGGCGATCATCGCGTTCTCGGGCAGCAGCGCGTCGAGGACGTGCACCACGTACTCCGGGTTGACCGGATCGGCGGAGACCTCGGCACGCCGTTGCATCACCTCCCACCACCGGGCGGCGTTCTCCTCGACAGTCTTGCGCCAGCTGCCGTCTTGCTTGGGCTCGAGCAGCGGGACGAGCCGGCGGAGCGTCTCGCCGGCGTCACCGACGAGGTTGACCTCGAAGGGGTAGCGCAGGCCGACCATCGACGGGTCGAGGTCGATCTGCACAGCGCGGGCCTGGTCGAACTCGGGCAGGAACTGGGTGTACGGGAAGCTGGAGCCCACGACGAGTAGCGTGTCGCAGTCGCGCATCATCTCGTAGGAGGCCCGGGTGCCGAGCAGCCCGATCGACCCGGTGACATACGGCAGTGTGTCGGGCAGTGCGTCCTTGCCGAGCAGGGCCTTCGCGACCCCGGCGCCGAGCAGGTCGGCGGCCTGCTCGACCTCGGGCCGGGCCTGGCGGGCGCCCTGCCCGATCAGCATCGCCACCTTGTCGCCCGCGTTGAGGACCTCCGCTGCTCGCACAAGGTCCTCGTCGGCCGGGACAGATGCGTAGTGGGGCACGCCGAGGCTGGACGGGACCTGCTTGAACGCGTGTGCCGGCGGCTCGTAGTCGAGCTCCTGGACGTCGGCCGGAATGATCACCGCGGTCACCGTGCGCCGAGTGGCAGCGACCCGCATCGCACGGTCCAGCACGTTGGGCAGCTGCGCGGGAACGGTGACCATCTCGCAGAACTCCGAGGCCACGTCCTTGTACAGACTCAGGAGGTCGACCTCCTGCTGGTAGGAGCCGCCCATCGCGCTCCGGTCGGTCTGCCCGACGATCGCCACCACCGGAACATGGTCGAGCTTCGCGTCGTAGAGGCCGTTGAGCAGGTGGATCGCACCCGGCCCCGATGTGGCCGCACAGACCCCGATACGGCCGGAGAACTTCGCGTAGCCGACGGCCTGGAACGCGGCCATCTCCTCGTGCCGGGCCTGGAGAAAGCGCGGCCGGTCCTCGGCGCGCCCCCACGCGGCGAGCAGACCGTTGATGCCATCACCGGGATAGGCGAAGACGTGCTCGACATCCCAGTCGCGAAGCCTCTCCAGCACGTGGTCGGAAACCTTCATCACCGAACTCCTCCCGGCCGCGGACGGGGCCATCGGATGCGACGAGCCCTCCCACGCGGCTAACCACTGTGACCGCGGCGAAACTCGACCCTTCGCCTCCGGCCGGCGCACCGGATCGCGGAGACAGGGATGCCGAAACCGGAATCCCGGTACATACTTGAGGTGTGGCGGACGCACACGAACCCCGCACCAGCTGGACGTTCCTGACCCAGCACGCGCGGGTACTGCTGATGGTCTCGCGTGACCCCGAGGTGCGGGTGCGGGATCTCGCCTCCGCATGCGAACTGACGGAGCGGGCGGTACAGGCGGTTATCACCGACCTGGAGAGCGCCGGCTACCTGACCAGGTCGCGGCACGGACGGCGCAACCACTACAGCGTCACCAGGCACACCTACTTCCGACACCCTGCCGAGGCCCGCCACGAGATCGCCGGACTCCTGGAACTGTTCGCCGACCTCGCGCCCGGCACCGACTCCGACAGCAGCCACGACCCCCGAACCCCTACCGGTGACGATCATGAGCACGACGAGCCTTCCTGACTTCCCTCCGACGGTCGGCCACGCCGCGGCGGACAGCGAGCCGTACGCCGACGGCCTGGACCGCCGGAACAAGAAGGACATCCAGGGGCCCTTGATCGCGGTCCGCGCCACAGCCCCGGCGGCCGCGGCAGATGTCCTGAGCACTTTGCGCGAGCCCGACCGTGCCTCCACGTCGACGCCCAGGCGCGGACATCGGCACCCGCCGGTCAGCCCCGACGTGTCCCGGGGTTGAGGAGCGAAGTCACACAGGTTCCGGGCCAGAAGGGAGCGCACCCGTGGACGCGCTGCACACCATCCCCAGTTCCAACGGACCTAGCCCGGCATCACCACCACTTGTCACCGTCTCCCAGGCACCTGGCGGCACGGTGGTCGTCCACCTGACGGGGGAACTAGACCAGGACCGGCAGCCCGTCCTAGACCATGCACTCGCCCGAGCTGTGCGGAGCCGTCCACTGCGGCTGGTCATCGACATGACAGGCGTGGTCTTCTGCGACTGCGTCGGCCTCAACGCCCTGCTCAAGACCCGCCACGCAGCCCAGCAAGCGGGCGTCGACCTGCAACTCTCAGGCCTTCGGCACCAGGCCACAAGGCTGCTGGAAATCACCCAGGCCGACGCTCTGTTCACCATCGCCGACAACGCGCTGCCCGCGACCCGCCGGATCGCACCAGCCCTTGACGCCCGCCCCGACGCCCGAGCATTCGGCCGCACCCTCCGGGCACGGCCGGACGCATGACGAATCGCGCGCTCTCACGCGCGGTACCAGCGCGAGAGACCCACAACCGCCTGCCAGCCCCTCCTCCAACGTTGGGCCCCGATGATTGGGATCCGCCGGACCGGACAGACGCGCAGTGTGGCGACACGACACCTGGAGACCGAACGCTCGTACGACGGAGCGCCGCGTACACCGGTCACCGCAGACGGCCTGTCCGGGGTGACAACGGTGCGCAAGACTGCCGTCGAACGGCTGGACGCCGTCTACTTCGACACTCCCGACCTTCGGCTGCTGCGCCGCGGCGTCACCCTGCGGCGGCGCACCGGCGGCCACGACGCGGGATGGCATCTGAAGACTCCCCAACCAAACGGGAGCCGCACAGAGACCCGCCTACCCCCCGACGGCCGGGACCAGCCGCCCGACGAACTGACTGCCCGAGCAGCGATCCACGCACACGGTGGTCGACTCGGCCCCGTCGCCCACCTGCGAACCCGGCGGGAGCCCACGCTGCTGCTGGACGAGCACGGACGGACCCTCGCGGAGATCGACCGGGACACAGTCTCGGCCGATCTGATCGGCCCCGGTGGCACGGCACCCCGACATCTCAACTGGACCGAGACCGAGGTGGAGCTCACCGACGCGGGACCCGAGCTGCTCGACGCCGTCGAGGAGCGGCTACTGGCCGACGGCCTGCGACCGCCCTCCTCCCCAACAAAACTCGGCAGGGCCCTGCATGAACGGCTCGAAGCCCTTCCACCAGCATCCCGGAGACCGCCGCCGGCCAGCCAGAACGCCGACGACTCGGTCGGGGCCTCGCTCACCGCCTACCTGCGAGCCCACGTTGCCGCTCTGGAGACACTCGACGCAGCCGTCCGGCTCGACGAATCCGACGCCGTGCACCGGATGCGCGTCCACGTGCGGCGCCTCCGCAGCGCCCTCGCCGCCCACCGCCGCCTCCTCCACCAGGCGGCCCTCGGGGACATCGACGACGAACTCCGCCGGCTCGGCCGCACTCTCGGACACGCCCGGGACGCCGAAGTGATGGCCGAGCACCTTACCGCGGACGCCGCCGACCTGGCCCCGGGGCTCCATCCGCGACGGACCTGCCGACTGCTTGAATCCGTCTTCCGGCACCGCTACGAGTCTGCCTGGCGCGCAGCCGTCGAAGCGATGGGCCAGCCTCGCTACTTCGCTCTGATCGACGCGCTGGAGGACCTCGCCGCCGACCCGCCGCTACGCGGCCGTGCCCGGCACGGCCGCAAGGAGGCCCGCAAGGTGACGGACCGCCAACGGAAACGAACCGTCCGGCGCCTGCGCACAGCTCTTGCGCTTCCCCCGGGGCAGGAACGCGATGCTGCCCTGCACCGCGCGCGGAAAGCAGCCAAACGGGCCCGGTACACCGCAGAATGCACCGCGCCACTCCTCGGAAACCGAGCCCGCCGGCTCGCCAAGCACACGAAACGCCTCCAGAAGGCCCTCGGCGCCCACCAGGACGGCGTGGTCGCGGAAGGAACACTCCGGGAACTCGCCGCCCAAGCCCCTCCCCAGATCGCCTTCGGGCTGGGCGTCCTCCACACCCACCAGCGACGCGGGACGGACCGCCTGCTGTCGGCAGCCGAAAAAGCCGGCCGACAGCTCGAGCGGTGACCTCCGCAGGACGCAGTCCACCGCGAGGACAAAGCCATGAGCGCAACTGCCGAGAACGACGCACCAACGGTCGACAAGGAGACCGAGGCACGGTCCGCGGAGCAGCGGAACATCACAGCACCGACGCCCTAGGACGTGCGGGCCAAGGCCGACGACACCGACGAGGAGGGAAACCCCAAGGAGGAGAGCCGGTCGGCCACGGACACCGAGGAACTCTGACCACCGGCACGCTGACGGCCGACCCGACTCCAGGGTCGGTCGGCCCCCCGTGCTAGCGCGTGTCCGCGCCGTGTGGGGACGAGGCCAGGGCGGCGCGCAGCGCGTCCCGATGGGCGGCCGGGCAGGTGTCGAAGTCCTCGTGCCGTGCAGATCGCGTGCTGAACGCCGAGCGTGGGCGCGGGCGTGCTGCCGCCGCGGCGCGGGCCTTCTCGTGCTCGGGATCCACATCCTGCCAGAAGTCGGTGACCACGAACGCCCCGCACGAATTGGAGTCCGGGGCAGCGCCCGAACGGAGAACGGGGGCTCCGGAGCGCCCAAGGGTCGCCGTGGCCAGAGCGCCGCCCGCCGTCGCCGGAGAACGTTGCGACGCCGCAGACGAACAGGCCCAGGAATACCCACGACAGCAGCCGTCGCAGCTCCAGATCGATGCGAGCGGTCACCGGCTGGTCGCCCTGGCGTACCTCCTGGCCTGCGTGTCTGCCCACTGCCCCTTACCGCACCGCTGGGCGCAGCAGCGGTTTCCCTGCGCAGTGCCGGGGTGGCCGCAAGGGCCCGACGAGAACCAGGAGCAGGCCATGGACGACATCCCGCAGGGCGGCTCAGGTGGCGTACCCCTCCACCACGACGACGACGAACACGACGACGCAGACCGGTTGGCGCAGAAGGACCAGCCGAAGACCCGCACCGTGCTGACAGTGCGGGCGAGCAAGCCGGTCGCCGAGCAGACATCGGATCCGGCTCCCGAGCCTGACGAAGGCTGATTTCGGCACACCCACGTGCGGCCGGGCTTTCGGCTGCGCGTTGATCGCTTCGTTCGGGACAGAAGTCGGGCAGTCCTTTGACCGAGAGGAGCTGTGGGCGCACGGACCGGGTGGACGTGCCACTGATCCACCAGCCGGATGAGGGCCTCGCGATCCCCGCCGAGCAGGTCACCCACCTGCTGCGCGAACTCGGCCTCCAAGGGGTGCGACGGGCGCCGAGCATGGATTCCGACCCGGACCCGCGGACAGCCGGCGCTCTCGCCGCGATGCTCGGAGAGGTTTCCGACCAGATCGACGTGGAGTGCATCGCCTTCGTGTCTGATCCGGACGGGCCCCGGCCTGGCCGGTGATCCGCATGCCCACCGTTCCCACGCTGGGTGTCGAGGAGGAGTTCCTCCTCGTCGACCGGGCAAGCCGCGCGCCGGCGGACCGGGCGTCCCAGGTGGTGGCCGATGCCGGACCACTGCTGGGAGATCAGCTCCAGCCCGAGTTCTTCGGCGGCCAGGTGGAGATCTGTACCACCCCGGTCGCTTCGCTGGCCGCGCTACGCAGTGAGCTGACCGGCCTGCGGGCGACCGTGGCCGCAGCCGCGGCCGACGCCGGCTGTCTCCTGGTCGTGTCGGGGACGTCACCACTGGCCGCGGAGAAGCCGGTTGGCGTGAGCGACTTCCAGCGCTACCAGCAGATGGCCGAAAGGTTCGGCTCAGTGGTGGACGACACCAGCGGGGCGGTCTGTGGCTGCCACATCCACGTGGGCCCCCTGGACCGGGCGCAGGCACTGGCAATCAGCGCCCGGCTCCGGCCCTGGCTGCCGGCACTCCAGGCGCTCGCCGTCAAATCTCCGTACTGCGCGGGTCGCGACACCGCCTTCGCCGACTGGCGCGCGGTCCGCTGGGCCGCCTGGCCGACCGTCGGCCCGGCACCGCTGCTGGACGCCACCGGATACGAGCGGCTCGCCGACGCCCTGGTCACCTCCGGTCTGCTGCTCGACCGGCGAATGATCTACTGGTACGCCCGCCCGTCGGAGCATGTGCCGACCCTGGAAATCCGGGTCCCCGACGTCAGCGCCACCGTGGACACCACCGTGCTGGTCGCGGGACTGACCCGCGGCCTGTGCGCCCGGCTGCTCGCCGACCAGCACGACGGCGTACCCGTACCGCCGGCCGACGACGAGGTGCTGCGGGCGGCCCACAGCTGCGTGGCCCGCAGCGGGCTCACCGGCCTGGGCCTGGACCCGGTGGCTGCCCGGCCGGAGCCGGCCGCGCTGCTCGTGGAGCAGTTGTTCGAGTACGCGACGCCCGGGCTTGCCGCCGCAGGCGACCTGGCGACTGTTGGGACCCTGCTGGAGGAGGTGTTCTGTGCCGGGACTGGCTCAGACCACCAGCGGGCCGCCTTCGGGCGGCGGCGCCAGCTGACCGATGTCGTCGACTGGCTGGCCGACCGAGACCGTCCTCGTCCGCTGAGCGCAGCCTCGGCCAGAGGGTCGGTCAGCGCGCATCGGCGGCAGGCGTGTCCAGCCGGGCCCTCAGGCCATCCAGGGTGGCAGCCAGCAGCCGGGAGACATGCATCTGGGAGCAGCCGATCTGTTCGGCGATCTCGGACTGGGTGCAGTCACCCCAGAACCGCAGCATCAGGATGGTCCGCTCCCGTGGCGTGAGGTCCTTGAGCAGCGGCCGCACCGACTCTCGGCATTCGACCAGGTCGAGCCTGGCGTCGCGTTCGCCGAGCCGGTCGAGCAGCGCGCTGCCGGTGTCCTCCCCGCGGTCCTCGCGCAGCGCGTCCAGTGATCTGGCGCGGTAGGCGCGGCCCACGGCGAGTGCGGCCGCAGCATCGTCGACATCCAGCCCCAGGCTGTCCGCGAGCTCCTGGGCGCTGGGCAGCCGACCGAGGCTCTGCTCGATCCGGTCCGAAGCTCGCACGACCCGCAGGTACAGCTCCTGCAGGCTGCGCGGCACCCGTACAGGCCAGGAGGTGTCGCGAAAGAACCGCTTGACCTCGCCGGCGATGGTGGGAATCGCGTACGTGACGAATTCGATGCCGCGCCGGCGGTCGTAGCCGTCAACGGCCTTGATCAAGCCGACTGTGCCGACCTGCAGGAGGTCCTCCATCTCGGCGGACCGGTTGCGGAACCCGGCGGCGACGAAGCGCACCAGAGGCATGTTCAATTCGATGATCGTGCCGCGGACGTAGCTGTAGTCGGCGGACTCACGATCCAGGCTGGCCAGCCGCGCGAACAGGGCATCGCTCAGCTCGCGCGCCTCGGTCTTGTCCATCAGCCGCATCTCCTGACGGCTGGGCAGGCTGGAGGCTGGCGTCACGTCGCAGGACCGGGGCAGAACAGCAGAGGACGGCGTAGCGGTGAGACCGAACACGGGGTCAGTCATCTCCCTGGTTGACCCCCGCGCCGAGGAGCGGCGGTGCAGCTCGGCTGACCGCGCGGCGCACGAGGGTGCGGCTGTGGGAGACCGTGACGCCCGGCTTCTTCAGGCGGCGGCGTCCCGGCACGGTGACCGTGCCGCGAAACCCGGCGCCTCAATGGGCGCCGGTACCGGAGTCGGGCATACTCGCCCTGCTGCTCCGTACCTAGCACATTCCCGGTCGGCGCAGCGGTCAATCCTGTACCGGACCGCAATCCGGCTCTTGCCGAAGATCGACGCCGACCTTTCCGGTGGCGGCCAGCGCCCCGGTGGGCGTGGCCCGGACCGAGCGTGATTTGCCTGGGGAGATCCGGCCCCGCCAGGCACCGCCGGCAGAGCCTCGCTCTTCGATCACCTCCTTGGACCGGTCGAGATCGGCCTTGACCCGCCGGTCGACCCACGCCGAACGCGTCGGCCATCCACTCGGCCGCGCCCTCGGGCCCTGCACTGAGCCCACCCAGGGTGGCGGCAGGCATGGATCCGCCGCAGCCGGGCAGACGGTCGGGCTGGAGGTGCGTGGTGGCCCGTGGCTCGTCGGGAGGGTCGGGTAGGCGGTGGTATCGCTGGTGAGCGGTCGGCCCCGGGGATCTGTCCCCGGGGCCGACATCCGCCGGTGTCAGCGCCTCATCGAGGGCCTCGGCGGCGTGGAATCGCTCGGAGCGACAACAGGGCTCGGCCCGCGATCGCGCCCCCGTAGAGCGAGAACCCCACGCCGACCAGCCACGACTGCACGACCAGGACCGTGCCGACCGGTCCGTACGCCACGACGTTGGTGACGATCAGCGGCGCGAAGACCAGCCGTGAGAACACCCGCAGGCCCGCCAGCGCGGCCACGGTCGCGATGGCTCCCGGCAGCAGCCTGCGCCAGGCAATCCGCGCACCGAGCAGCAGCCGCTGCAACCACCAGAACAGCAGGACGCCACCGACCACCGTGGCGGCCACCCGCGCGGCCGACTGGGCTGGAGTGTGCTCCCAGGGGATCCGGCTCCACGCCGCGACCAGGATGTAGCCGATCACCCCCATCAGAGCGACGACCTGCCGCCACACGCTGTGCCAGGGGCTGGCGGGGAGTTGCCAGATCCGCTCGTACGCGTTCTGCACCGCGGTCGTCAGGCTCACCCCGAACACGGCGAGCGCGGCGAGACCGAGAGCGGTGGTGGTGCTGAGGACTTCACGGCGCGAGGCGAACAGCTGCCCCACCGCCACCGAGGAGTCACCCGACAGACCGAGGCCGTCGGCGATCCAGTCGGCGATACCGCTGCCGCGTGTCGGTGACGCGGCGGCGATGACTACCAGGAGCGGCACCAGAGTGACGAAGGACAGCGCCGCGAACGCCATCGACCGGTGCAGCAGCTCGACCTCGCGGCCCCGCCGCCAGGCCGTCACGACAACTCGCCGGACATACCCGCTCACCGTGACCGGGCTACCAGTCACGGCACCGGATGGGCTTGCAGACACGGGTGCGCGGTCATACCGGACGGAGCGCCGACCGGCTCGGCGACCCCGCCGCTCACGTACACCACGAGCGTGCCGGACTCGTCCGCGTACACCGGGCGTCCGTCCGGCCCGGTCGTCCTCAGATGATGCACCACGACGACCCGGGGCGGCGCATGGCCACCCGGCGCACCCGGAATGGTGACGGCGTACCGCTCGACCGGTGTCATGGCGGCCTCCTCCTGGGCCCTCCGCCCCCTTGGCGGGTCGATGTGCACGTCTTCCCGTTGCACCCGCCGGACAAACGGGCGCAGGGCACTCACTCGGAGACGCAGACGCGTGAAGCCCGGGCCAGCGGGTACCCGCGAGAGCGCACGGAGGTACGCGGGTGATGAGCCCCGGCGCACGGCCGTCGAGGGCCGGAGTGCAACGGGATGGATCGACAGGTGGCATCCGGCCAAAGTCGGCCGCCCGGCCGCCCGCAACGGGTCCTGGGCAGCCGGGCATCGCGTCCCGCCCCCGTGACGCGACACCGGGCCTGGCGCCCGGTCAGCCGAACGGGTCCCGGTCCGGGACTTCGGCGGGCAGCCGGCTACGCGTTGCGGCTGCTGCTGGTCGGCGCGGCCGCGTACGCCCTCTTCCTCCTGCTGGAAAGGCTGCAACTCGTCGCGGTCGCGCTGTTCGTGGCGCTGGTGTTCACGGCGGTGTTGCGGCCGCTGGTGGACCTGGTCGCCCGTATGATGCCCCGGCCGCTGGCGGTGCTGGTGTCGCTGGTGGCGGCGATCGTGGCGGTGGTCGGCCTGCTGGTCGGGGTGGGCGAGGTGGTGGCGGCCGAGTCCGCCGCGCTGGGCCGGGAGGTCCGAGGTGGTCTGGACCGGATCGAGCGCTGGCTCCAGGGGCCCCCGTTCCATGTGGACGCAGGTGCACTGAGCAATCTGCAGGGCAAGCTGGGGTCGTACGTCTCCGGGCACCGCGGCTGGCTGGTCAGCACCGCGGTGAGCAGCGCGGGTCGGGTGGTCGAGGCGGTGACGGGGCTGGCCCTGGCGCTGTTCTGCTCGGTGTTCTTCCTGCACTCGGGCGAGCGGATGTGGGACTGGGCGCAGCGGCAGCTCGGCCCGCGCACGGGTGCGACCTGGGACCGTGTGGGGCGGACGGCATGGGGACGTTCGCCGGCTACACCCGGGGCCTGCTGGCGGCCGGCAGCAACGCCATCCTGGTGGGAGTCGCGCTGTTCGCCCTACGGGTGCCACTCGCACTGCCGTTGATGTTGCTGGGAGTTCTTCGCCGCGTTCGTCCCGCTGATCGGCTCACCGATCGCGCTGGCGGTGGCGTCGGTGGTGGCGCTGGCCACGCGGGGCCCGGTGATCGCACTGATCGTACTGGGCCTGATCGTGGTGATCGGCCAGATCGAGGGTCACCTGCTGCACCCGCTGGTGATGAGCTGGGCCGTGCGGATCCACCCGGTGGCGATCGCCCTGAGCGTTGCCGCAGGCGCTCTGCTCGCCGGGGTGGTCGGAGCAGCGGTCGCCGTGCCGCTGGTGTCGGTGGCCTGTGCGATCGTCAAGGAACTACGCCATCCAGCCCGCGTCCATGGCGGAAGGGACCGACGAGGGTGACCACGGCTCAGGTCGGCTGGAGGCCGACGATGCAGGTGTCGTCCCGTGGGTTGGGGGCGTTGAGCCGACGGAGGATGTGGTCGATGCGGCCTCGGAGTCCCGGAGCCTGGTACTCCTCCGCGGCCGTGCGGAGGCGTTCGAGTGCGTGGTCCAGCGTCTCGTCACGCCGTTCGATGAGTCCGTCGGTGAACAG
>NZ_JBFAQR010000016.1:0-122549 GCF_040678815.1 Kitasatospora sp. NPDC049285
CCGATGGTACTGCAGGGGGGACCCTGTGGGAGAGTAGGACGCCGCCGAACAATCTTTCAGAAGAAGCCCCCTGACGGGATGTCAGGGGGCTTCTTTGCTGTATCGTCAATCCGCACACTTGTCGTTGGTACCACAGGAGGATCCTCAAGGTGGAGGTCCAGGAGACGCGCGTCCAGACCGACCGGGTCCTGACGATTCCCAATCTGCTGAGTATGGCTCGGCTGGTGGGTGTGCCGATCTTTCTGTGGTTGGTGCTGTGGCCGGTCTTCGGGGGGCCGACGAATGACGGGTGGGCGATCGTCGTCCTGATGCTGAGCGGCGTCAGTGACTATCTGGACGGGAAGCTGGCTCGGCGGTGGGGGCAGATCAGCCGGCTGGGGCAGTTGTTGGATCCGGCGGCGGACCGGTTGTACATCGTGTCGACGCTGGTGGGGCTGACCTGGCGGGAGATCCTGCCGTGGTGGGTGACGGCGCTGCTGGTGGCCCGGGAGGTGTTCGTCGGCGTGGTGTTGTTGCGGCTCAACCGGGCGGGGTACGGGCCGTTGAACGTGAGTTTCCTGGGGAAGGCGGCCACGTTCAATCTGATGTACGCGTTTCCGCTTCTGCTGTTGGGCGTGGGGGACGGCTGGGTGCACCGGGTTGCGGGAGTGGTCAGCTGGGCATTCATCTGGTGGGGGACGACGCTCTACTGGGGGGCCGGTGCACTGTATGCGGTGCAGGCTCGGCAGATCGTGAAGGCGGAGCGCGCGGCTGCTGTTTGAGATCAGCCTGAGACGTTTCACACGCCCTCTCCGGTGAGTCGGACGTTTTCATCCGGGTAGAGATGCGTCGGACCGGTTTGATGGACCCGCAGGGGTTCACCACCGCGAAGGAGGACGCACCCGTAATGAAAGCCGTTGTGATGGCGGGCGGGGAGGGCACTCGACTCCGCCCCATGACCTCCAGCATGCCCAAGCCACTGCTTCCGGTCGCCAATCGGCCGATCATGGAGCATGTGCTGCGATTGCTGAGGCGGCACGGCCTCACCGACACCGTGGTCACGGTGCAGTTCCTGGCCTCACTGGTCAAGAACTACTTCGGTGACGGTGAGGAACTGGGGATGCACCTCACCTATGCCAACGAGGAAACGCCGCTCGGGACCGCCGGCAGTGTGAAGAACGCCGAGGACGCGCTGCGGGACGATTCGTTTCTGGTGATCTCCGGTGATGCGCTCACGGACTTCGACCTTTCTCAGCTGATTGCCTTCCACCGGGAGAAGGGCGCACTGGTGACGGTGTGTCTGACCCGGGTGCCGAACCCGTTGGAATTCGGTATCACCATCACGGACGACGAGGGGAAGGTCGAGCGCTTCCTCGAGAAGCCGACCTGGGGGCAGGTGTTCTCCGACACGGTCAACACCGGGATCTACGTGATGGAGCCGGAGGTCTTCGACTACGTGGCGGCCGGGGAGTCGGTCGACTGGTCGAGCGACGTGTTCCCGCAGTTGCTCAAGGAGGGCAAGCCGGTGTTCGGCTATGTCGCCGAGGGCTACTGGGAGGACGTGGGCACCCACGAGAGCTACCTGAAGGCGCAGGCGGACGTCCTGGAGGGGAAGGTCCAGGTCGAGCTCGACGGGTTCGAGATCTCGCCGGGCGTGTGGGTGGCCGAGGGCGCGGAGGTGGACCCGGAGGCGGTGTTGCGGGGGCCGCTGTACATCGGCGACTACGCGAAGGTCGAAGCCGGCGTGGAGTTGCGGGAGCACACCGTGCTGGGGTCGAACGTGGTCGTGAAGCGCGGGGCGTTCCTGCACAAGGCGGTGGTGCACGACAACGTGTACATCGGGCCGCAGTGCAACCTGCGCGGGTGCGTGGTCGGGAAGAACACCGACGTGATGCGGGCGGCGCGGATCGACGAGGGCGCGGTGATCGGCGACGAGTGCCTGATCGGCGAGGAGTCGGCGATCGCTGGCAACGTCCGGGTCTATCCGTTCAAGACGATCGAGGCCGGCGCCTTCGTCAACACCTCGGTGATCTGGGAGTCCCGCGGCCAGGAGCACCTGTTCGGGGTGCGCGGGGTGTCGGGCATCCTGAACGTGGAGATCACGCCGGAGCTGGCCGTGCGGCTGGCGGGGGCGTACGCGACGACGTTGAAGAAGGGCGCGACCGTCACGATCGCGCGTGACCACTCGCGTGGTGCGCGGGCGTTGAAGCGGGCGATGATCTCGGCGCTGCAGACCAGTGCGATCGACGTGCGCGACCTCGAGAACGTGCCGATGCCGGTGGCCCGGCAGGCGACGGCGCGGGGGAGTGCGGGCGGGATCTTCCTGCGGACCACGCCGGGGGTGCCGGACTCGCTGGACATCCTGTTCTTCGACGAGCGCGGTGCGGACCTGTCGCAGGCGGGGCAGCGGAAGCTGGACCGGGTGTACTCGCGGCAGGAGTTCCGGCGGGCGTTCCCGGGCGAGATCGGCGACCTGCTGCATCCGGCGAGCGTGTTCGACTCGTACGCGACGAACCTGTTGCGGGCGGTGGACACCTCGGGGGTGCGGGAGGCCGGGCTGAAGGTGGTGGTCGACGCGGCGCACGGGAGCGCCGGGTTGGTGCTGCCGAGCATCCTGGGCCGGCTCGGGGTGGAGACGCTGACGGTGGCCGGCGGTCTGGACGAGGCGCGGCCGACCGAGGACGCGGAGTCGCGGCGGGCGGCGCTGGCCAGGCTGGGTGAGCTGGTGGCGTCCTCGCGGGCGGCGTTCGGGGTGCGGTTCGATCCGGTCGGCGAGCGGGTGTCCTTCGTCGACGAGCTGGGTCGGGTGATCCAGGACGACCGGGCGCTGCTGGTGCTGCTGGACCTGGTGGCGGCGGAGCGGCGCAGTGGTCAGGTGGCGCTGCCGGTGACCACGACGCGGATCGCCGAGCAGGTGGCGGCGTACCACGGCACGCAGGTGATCTGGACGACGACCTCGCCGGACGATCTGGCGAAGGCGGCCGCGGCGGACGGGACCATCTTCGGTGGCGACGGGCGCGGCGGGTTCGTGGTGCCGGAGTTCTCCGGGGTGCTGGACGGTGCGGCGGCGTTCGTGCGGCTGGTGGGCCTGGTGGCGCGGACCCAGCTGACGTTGAGTCAGATCGACGCGCGGATTCCGCAGGCGCACATCCAGAAGCGGGACATCGCGACGCCGTGGGCCGCGAAGGGCATGGTGATGCGCTCGGTGGTGGAGGCGGCGGGCAACCGCAAGCTGGACACCACGGACGGTGTGCGGGTGGTCGAGGCGGACGGCCGGTGGACGCTGGTGCTGCCGGACCCGGCGGAGGCCGTGACGCACCTGTGGGCGGAGGGTCCGGACGACGAGGCGACCGAGCGGCTGCTGGACGAGTGGGCCGCGGTGGTGGACGGCGCCGGGCGCTGAGCCGGTAGCTGAGCGGGGGCGGGCCGGTCGGTCCGCCCCCGTCGGCGTGCGCGCTCGCGTACGGGCTCGGGTGAGCAGCGGGTTTGTCACGATCCTGTGCCGAAAGGGGCCGGTGGGGCCGGGGACTGGTCGTGCTGCGTGCCGCGGTCGTGAAACGATGTGGTGCATGCCAGCAACGCCGACGCCGAGTGACCGGGACGGGCGGTTCCGCCGTCCGGATGCCTCGATGTCCCTGCTGACCACGGTGATGGACCATTCGCTGGACGACGGGTACGCCGAGGCGGCCCGGGCGCGCGGGGCGGAGGGTTCGTCGCGGTTGCCGTCGACGGCGCGCGGTCGGCTGGTGCTGGCCGTCGGGCTGGCGCTGGCGGCGGCGGTGGTGACGGTCGGGGCGGTGCAGTCGCACGAGGCGGCGCCGACGCTGGCCAAGGAGCGCGACGCCCTGGTGAGTCGGGTGAACGACGCCAACAAGGCGGCGGACGCGTTGCAGCGGCAGGTCGAGCAGGATCGCGACAAGGTGGACCAGGCGCAGCAGCAGGCGCTGCAGACCGGCGACGGCGGTGTGGCCTCGCTGGCGGCGCAGGCCGGGACCGGGGAGATCACCGGGCCGGGGCTGAAGCTGGTGATAGAGGACGCGTCGGGCACCGGGGCGGGCGGCAACGTGAGTGATCCGCGCAACACGGAGGGTTTCCGCAACAGCGGCCGGGTGAAGGACCACGACCTGCAGTACGCGGTGAACGGTCTGTGGCTGGCGGGCGCGGAGGCGGTGTCGGTGAACGGGCAGCGGCTGACCGCGCTGTCGGCGATCCGGGCGGCGGGTGATGCGATCCTGGTCGACAACCGTCCGCTGGTGCCGCCGTACACGGTGTTGGCGATCGGGGACGGGGCGCGGTTCGCGCAGGCGTTCCAGGACAACGAGGGCGGCCGGTACCTGAAGATCATTCAGGACTCGTACGGGATCCGGTCGACGGTGTCGGTGCAGAAGTCGCTGACGCTGCCGGCCGCGTTGGGCGTGACGCTGCGGGTGGCCGGGCCGGACTCGGCGTCGCCGTCCGCGTCGCCGTCGCCGTCGGCGTCGGCCAGTGCGTCCGCTTCGCCGTCTGCCCCGGCCTCGCCGTCGTCGAGTCCCTCCGGGTCCAAGTCGCCGTCGAGGGCGCCGACCGGGGCCGCGCGTTCGACCGTGAAGTCCACCCCCACCGGAACAGGAGCTGCTACACCGTGATTGCCGTACTGGGTCTCGTGATCGGCGTGGTCGTCGGCGTGTTCGTGCAGCCGGAGGTGCCGAACGCGGTGGTGCCGTATCTGCCGATCGCGGTGGTGGCGGCGCTGGACGCGGTGTTCGGTGGCGTGCGTGCGATGCTGGACGGGATCTTCGACGACAAGGTCTTCGTGGTGTCGTTCCTGTCGAACGTGGTGGTGGCGGCGCTGATCGTGTTCCTGGGCGACCAGCTCGGCGTGGGTTCGCAGCTGTCCACCGGCGTGGTGGTGGTGCTGGGCATCCGGATCTTCTCGAATGCCGCGGCGATCCGCCGGCATGTGTTCAGGGCGTAGGGAGCGACGGTGGGCAAGGAGCAGGAGGAGCGGGGCCCGGAGTCGCCGGACGAGCAGCCGAAGGGTTCTACGCAGCCGGAGGCGGCGGAGGTCGAGCAGCCCGCCGAGGCGGAGCCTGCCGAGCCGGACACGGCTGCGGAGCCTGAGGCCGCAACGGAGAGCGAGCCCGAGGCCGAGGTCGAGACTGCGGACCGGGCCGAGCCCGAGGTGCCGGAGCGGGAGGCCGCGGCCGGGGTGACGAGTCGTCAGCCGGTGGCGTTGCCGTCGGACGGGCGGACCCGCTTGAAGGCGGCGGTGTGGCCGCTGCGGGTGTCGCGGGGGCAGCTGGTGGTGGCGCTGCTGCTGTTCGCGCTGGGGCTGGCACTGGCGATCCAGGTGCGGTCGACCAACGACCACAGCCAGCTGCGCGGGGCGCGGCAGGAGGACCTGGTGCGGATCCTCGACGAACTGGACAGCCGCCAGCAGCGTCTGCAGCAGGAGAAGACGCAGCTGGAGCAGTCCTTGGCGCAGTTGGAGAACTCGTCCAACCAGGCCAAGGAGGCGCAGGAGCAGACCCGGAAGAAGGCGGCCGAACTGGGCGTGCTGGCCGGGACGGAGAAGGCGACGGGGCCGGGGATCGTGCTGACCATCGATGATCCCCAAGGGCAGGTGAAGGCCGATATGCTGCTGGACACCCTGCAGGAACTCCGAGCAGCGGGGGCGGAGGCGATTCAGATCAACGACGTGCGCGTGGTGGCCGGGACGTACTTCACCGACAACCAGTCGGGCGGCGGCGTGCAGATCGACGGGAAGAGCGTCTCCCAGCCGTTCCGTTTCACCGTGGTGGGGAACCCGCAGGATCTGACTCCGGCCCTGAACATTCCGGGCGGGGTGGTGCGCAGCCTGGAGAAGCAGCAGGCGCGGGCGACCATCGTCCAGCAGCAGAAGGTCGTGGTCGACGCGCTGGCCGCGCCGAAGCCGTTGCAGTACGGCAAGCCGGCGACGAAGTGACGGGGCGCGCTCCGTACGGTTCGTCAGCTGCGGACCGCCCCCGGTGGTGGGCGTCCGTGGAGCGTCGGCGACACTGGGTCTTACCGATCGTCAGTCCCCGGTCCGATGCCGGGCCCACCGCCACACCGAGCCTTGAACCCTGCCCCGCGGGCGGTTCTGTCACACGCAAGGGGATTCGCCCGTGAGTTTTTTCTCGAAGCTTTTCGGCCGTAGCAACCGGCAGACGGCGGCCGAGGCGCCGACCGCGCGGCACCGGCGGGACGAGGAGCCGGCGGTTCCTCCGATGCGTCCGGCTCCGGACGGGCAGCGGCCGATGTACCGGGACGACGTGACCCAGGGCGCGGGCATCCCGACCGGGCAGTTCGACACGGACTACGGCGCGTCGGTTGATTCGCCCGGCGGGGCGCGCATAGGTTTCGCGTCAGGACCCTCAACCTCCGGTGGAGGGTTTGCCCCGGATCCCTACGCCGGGCACGTCCAGTCGGGTGTGCCGCGCCAGGAGGCTGTGAACATGGCTGGCACCAGCCCGTGCCCGCGGTGCGGGAACCAGAACCCGGCGGGTGCCCGGTTCTGCTCGAACTGCGGGACCCAGCTGCGCGGCGGCGGGTTCCCGGAGGGCGCGGCGGAGACCACCTCGACCATCTCGATCTCCGGCATCGAGTCGTACGACCCGAGCGCCACGTCCACCGGTGCCACTCCGGCGCTGTCGGCCGAGGTGATGGCGGCGATCGACGCGCTGCCGCCGGGTTCGGCGTTGCTGATCGTGCAGCGCGGCCCGAACTCGGGCAGCCGGTTCCTCCTGGACTCGAACGTGACCACGGCGGGTCGCCACCCGCAGGGCGACATCTTCCTCGACGACGTGACGGTCTCGCGTCGGCACGTGGAGTTCCGCCGGCAGCCCGACGGGGGCTTCTCGGTCGCCGACGTGGGCAGCCTGAACGGCACCTACGTCAACCGGGAGCGGATCGACGAGGTCCTGCTGACCAACGGTGACGAGGTGCAGATCGGGAAGTACCGGCTGGTGTTCTTCGCCAGCCACCACCGGGGGTACTGACCACTTCTCCGTTTGGAGCCCGAGTGACCCCACAGACTCCCAGCTCCGTCGGTCCCTCGCCCGTGCCGGCCTCGCGCCGCACGGGCGAGGCGCGGCGGCGCGGTGACGACCTGCTGTCCATCGGCGCGGTGCTGGCCTTCCTGCGGGACGACTTCCCGGAGGTGACGATCTCGAAGATCCGCTTCCTGGAGGCGGAGGGCCTGGTCGAGCCGCAGCGCACGCCGTCCGGCTACCGGAAGTTCTCGGCGGCGGACGTGGAGCGGCTGGCGTACGTGCTGCGGATGCAGCGTGACCACTACCTGCCGCTGCGGGTGATCCGCGAGCACCTGGACGCGATCGAGCGCGGCGAGCAGCCGCCGGCGCTGCCGGCGGCGGACAGCCGGCCGGGGCCGCTGGAGGAGGCGGACCGGGAGCTGGTGGCGGCCGCCGGGCCGAGCGGGGTGCGGCTGGGCCGGGCGGAGCTGATCGCGGCGGCGGAGGCGCAGGAGCGCGAGCTCGTCGAGTGGGAGGCGTACGGGCTGGTGCAGCCCGGGCCGGACGGCGGGTACGACGGGGAGACGCTGCAGATCGCGCGGCTGGTGGCGGAGCTCGGCCGGTTCGGCCTGGAGCCGCGGCACCTGCGGGCGATGAAGGCGGCGGCGGAGCGCGAGGTGGCGCTGGTGGAGCAGGTGGTGGCGCCGCTGAGGCGGCACCGCAATCCGCAGACCCGGGCGCACGCGGAGGCGACCGCGCGGGAACTGGCCACCCTGTCGGTGCGGTTGCACGCGGCGATGGTGCAGGCGGGGCTGCGGGCGCGGAGTTGAGCCGGGGTGGTGCGGGCGGCCGGATCAGGGTGGCCGCTGCCTGCTGCGCTTTCCTATCGGCAGCCCGCGCCATAGGGTTGCCAGTGTGAATGAGCTCGACGTCGTGGGTGTCCGGGTGGAGATGCCGTCCAACCAGCCGATCGTGCTGCTCCGGGAGGTGGGCGGCGACCGGTACCTGCCGATCTGGATCGGCCCGGGTGAGGCGACCGCGATCGCGTTCGCCCAGCAGGGCATGACGCCGGCGCGGCCGCTGACGCACGACCTGTTCAAGGACGTGCTGGAGGCGCTGGGCCACCGGCTGACCGAGGTGCGGATCAACGATCTGCGCGACGGCGTCTTCTACGCGGAGTTGGTGTTCGCGGGTGGCGTCGAGGTGAGTGCGCGCCCTTCGGACGCGATAGCGCTGGCGCTGCGCACCGGTACGCCGATCTACGGGGCCGAGGAGGTCCTGGCGGAGGCGGGCATCTCGATTCCGGACGAGCAGGAGGACGAGGTCGAGAAGTTCCGGGAGTTCCTGGACCAGGTCTCACCGGAGGACTTCGGCGGCGGCCAGCAGTAGCGGTCCTGGTCCGGGCCGCTACCGGGGTCGGGCGGGCGATGCAACTCGGCTGTGGGGGAAATCCGTTCCGGTACCCGTGCTTGGGGCACGAATAACCACTCGATGGAGTGAAGTTTGCGGAAGGCCCCGGCGTGGCGATCGTTGACGGTGCTCGGGCGACTGCCTACCGTCAGGTGATGGCCCCGCCCGGCGGGCCACCCGGAAACCCGGGGCCCGTGGCGGCCGCGGCGGTTCCCGGGGATCTGGACGGAGGTTGGCGATGAGCGGCACCGGCGAGGAGACGCGCACCGGAGCGCTGTGCGCGGTGCACGTGCCGCGTGCCGGTCGCGGCCTGATCGGGCGGCCCTGGAGCCCCGAGCCGGAGGGCGAGGAGCTGCCGCGGGTCGGCCGCTTCCCCGCCGTGCAGGCCGGACAGCCGGCCATCGAACGGCTCGCCCCGACCTCGGCGCTGGTCGGCTACCGCGGTCCGACCGCGTGCGCCGCCGCCGGGATCACCTACCGGCAGCTGGACTACTGGGCCCGGACCGGGCTGCTGGAGCCCTCGGTGCGCTCGGCGTACCCGGCGGGGGCGCAGCGGCTGTACGGCTTCCGCGACATCCTGATGCTGAAGATCGTCAAGCGGCTGCTGGACGCGGGCGTCTCGCTGCAGAACATCCGGGTGGCGGTGACCCACCTGCAGTCCGCGGACCAGCAGGACCTGGCCGGGCTGACGTTGATGTGCGACGGCGCGACGGTGTACGAGTGCACGTCGCCGCAGCAGGTGGTCGATCTGCTGAACGGTGGTCAGGGCGTGTTCGGCATCGCGGTGGGCGCGGTCTGGCTGGAGCTGGAGGGTACGCTCGGGCGGCTGCACGCGGAGCGCACCGACACCGGGGAGACGCTGGTGGGCCAGGATCCGGCCGACGAGCTGGCGCAGCGCCGCAATCGCGCGGTCTGACGGTCCGTCGGCGCGGGAACCGCGGGGCGGGCGGGAGTCGTCCGCACCGGTGTGTCGATCATGAGATGGCTGGGGCGGCGCTGCCGCGCGCTGGTCCGCCGGCTGGGCCGGAGCGGGCGGGCGTTGGCGGCGTGGCGGCCGCCGGGCTGGGGGAGCAGGCGCGGTCAGCGGCGGTGGTTCCAGGCGCTGGTGCTGTGCGCGGTGCTGGCGCTGGCGCCGAGTGCCTGGCTGTGGGCGTCGCAGTCCTCGCGGGTGGGCACGGTGGACAGCGCGCCCGAGGCGCCGGTGGCGGTGGTGTTCGGCGCCGGGCTGTTCGACGGCAAGCCCTCGCCGTACCTGGCGCACCGGCTCGACGCGGCGCTGGAGCTGTACCGGCGGCACAAGGTGCGGGCGATCCTGGTGACCGGCGACAACGGCACGGTGGCGTACGACGAGACCGACGCGATGCGCGGCTACCTGATCGAGCGCGGGGTGCCCGGGGTGCGGGTGGTCGGCGACTACGCGGGCTTCGACACCTGGGACTCCTGCGCCCGGGCGCGCCGGATCTTCGGGGTGGAGAAGGCGGTGCTGGTCAGTCAGACCTTCCACGTGCGGCGGGCGTTGGCGCTGTGCCGGGCGGCCGGGATCGACGCGTACGCGGTGGGCGTGGAGGAGTGGCACGACGCCACCTGGTGGTACGGCGGGCTGCGGGAGGTGCCGGGTGCGGGGAAGGCGCTGCTGAACGCGCTGTTCCAGCCGGATCCGTACTTCCTGGGCCCGCGGGAGGACGGCGTGGCCAGGGCGTTGAGCGATTCCGACCGCGGCTGACGGCGATTGTCGGTGGCACGCGGGATGATCGGCGCGTGCGCAGCGTGCCGAGCGTGATCCACCTCGACATGGACGCCTTCTTCGCGGCGGTGGAGCAGGCGTCCAAGCCGAGCCTGCGCGGGAAGCCGGTGATCGTCGGCGGGCTGGGCGGGCGCGGGGTGGTGTCGACGGCCTCGTACGAGGCGCGGAAGTTCGGCGTCCACTCGGCGATGCCGATGGCGCAGGCCCGCCGGCTCTGCCCGAACGCGGCGTTCCTGACCGGCCGGTTCGAGGCGTACCGCGCCAACAGCGAGATCGTGATGGGCCTGCTGCGCGAGCGCTCGCCGCTGGTGGAGCCGCTCAGCCTGGACGAGGCGTTCGTCGATCTGGAGGCGGGGCCGTACGGTCCGGCGCTCGCCGACGCGACGCCCGAGGAGGGCGCGCAGCTGGTGCTGGCGCTGGCCGAGGACCTGCGGGCGGACATCGTGGAGCGTACGGGGCTGACCGCGTCGGTCGGTGCGGCGGCGTCCAAGCTGATGGCCAAGATCGCCTCGGAGCAGGCCAAGCCGGACGGGCTGGTGCTGATCGAGCCGGGCTCGGAGCGCTCGGTGCTGGCGCCGATGCCGGTGCGGGCGCTGCCGGGGATCGGTCCGGCCACCGAGCAGGCGCTGCGCCGGGCCGGGCTGACCGCGGTCGCGGACCTGGCGGAGGCCGGGTACGAGGAGCTGGTGGCGCTGCTCGGCAAGGCGCACGGCGCGGGGGTCTTCCAGATGGCGCTCGGCTGGGACGAGCGGCCGGTGGTGCCGGACCGGGACGCCAAGTCGGTGTCGGTGGAGGACACCTTCGAGGTCGACCTCGCCGACCGGGACCGCATCCTGCGCGAGATCGAGCAGTTGGCCGGCCGCTGCGTGCGCCGGCTGCGGGCGACCGGCCGCTCCGGGCGGACGGTGGTGCTGAAGGTCCGCCGCTTCGACTTCTCCACGCTGACCCGCTCGGAGACGCTGCGCGGCCCCACCGACGACGAGGAGGTGATCGCCTCGACCGCCCGCCGCCTGGCGATGCAGGTCGACGTCACCGGCGGGGTGCGGCTGCTGGGTGTCGGCGTCGCCCAGCTCGCCGACTACACGCAGGAGGACCTGTTCGCCCAGCTGGAGCGGGAGGAACGGGAGGCGGCGGCGGAGGAGCAGCCCGAGCCGGAGCCGGTGCAGCCCGAGCAGCCGCCGGCGGTGCGCCGCTGGTGGCCCGGGCAGGACGTGACGCACCGTCAGTTCGGTCCTGGGTGGGTGCAGGGCAGCGGCGTCGGCCGGGTCACCGTCCGGTTCGAGACGCCGTACTCGGCGCCCGGCCGGGTGCGCACCTTCGCGGTCGACGACGAGGAGCTGGAGCCGTCCGGGGCGCTGCCGCTGCGTGAGTCCGCGGGGGAGTGAGACGGCGACGGCCCCGCACCCGGGAGGGGTGCGGGGCCGTCGGCCGGTCCTGGGCCGCGCCGCCGATGCCCGTGGCGGCGGGCCCGGGAGCCGCTCGCGTGTGTCCAGTACGCGAGGGGGACGCCGTCAGGGCCTGTCGGGGCTAGGCGTCGGTCTTGGCGAGCGCCAGGTCGGCCGGGCGCTCGGCGGGGGTGGTGGCGGCGGAGCGGATCCGGCGGATCGCGAACGGCACGGCGCCGGCGACCAGGCACATCGCGGCGGCCACCCAGAAGGCGTGCTGGTAGGCGTTCTCGGTGGGCAGCTGCACCGGGATCGGCAGCTTCAGGGTGTCCCCGGTGAGGATCGCGGCCATCACCGCGGTGCCGACGGCGCCGCCGACGGTGCGCAGCACCGCGTTCATGCCGTTGGCGATGCCGGACTGCTCGGCCGGGACGGCGCCGTTGATGTACGCGGGCATCGCCGCGTAGGCCAGGCCCACGCCGAGGCCGAAGACCGCGGAGGAGAGGTAGATGTCGAACTCGGCGCCGTGGCGGACGGCCAGGTAGGCCATCGAGACCGCGCCCAGCAGGCCGCCGAGGACCAGCGGCAGGCGCGGGCCGCGGCGGGCGATCAGCATCGCACCGAGCGGGGCGGCCACCATCGAGCCGATCGCGGACGGCAGCAGCATGATGCCGGCGTGCAGCACGGTGGCGGTGAAGCCGTAGTGGGCGAACTTCTCCGGGGTCTGGGCGAAGTTGCTGATCACCATGAACGAGCCGTACATGCCGAAGCCGATCAGCAGGCCGGAGATGTTGGTGAAGGCGACCGCGGGGCGGGACATCATCTTCAGGTCGACCAGCGGGTGGCTGACCTTGGACTCGACCAGCAGCCAGAGCAGCGCGACCACGGCGGCGACGGCGAACAGACCGAGGGTGCGGTTGGAGGTCCAGCCCCAGTGGTTGCCCTGGCTGACCGCGATCAGCAGTGCGGACAGCCAGCCGGCCAGGGTGAGCGCGCCGAGCGGGTCGGCGCCGCCCTCCTTGTCGATCACCGGGTCGCTGGGCACCCGGACGACGACCAGCACGACGGCGAGCAGGCCGAAGACCAGGCCCATCCAGAAGATCGACTTGTAGCTCCAGTGCTCCAGCAGCAGGCCGGTGGCGACCAGGCCGAGGCCGGAGCCGACGCCCATCGAGGCGGAGATCGCGGCGACGCCGCCGGTGACCTTCTGCTTGGGCAGCTCGTCGCGGACGATGCTGATCGCCAGCGGCAGCACGCCGCCGCCCGCGCCCTGCAGCACGCGGGCGACCACGAGCCAGGTGAACGAGTGGGTGGTGACGGCGAGGCCGGAGCCGAGCACCAGGCCGGCCAGCGAGACCAGCAGCATCGGCTTGCGGCCGCGCAGGTCGCCGAAGCGGCCGAGCAGCGGGGTCAGGACCGCGGCGGACAGCAGGTTGGCGGTCATCAGCCAGGTGATGCTCGAGCCCGAGACGCCGAGCTCGCGGGCCAGGCCCGGCAGGATCGGGACGACCGCGGTCTGCACCACACTGAACGCCAGCATGGCCAGGATCAGGGCGGGCAGGACCCGGGCGCTGGTGGGCTTGTCGGCCGCGGCGGTGGGCTGTGGTGCCTCACTCACGGGGATCCTCCGGGAAGTTTTCTTCAGGATGGCGATAGTGCATGAACTGAAGTAACCATCCCGGAGATGCTTCACTGTGTCAAATATCGAATAGTGAAGCTTTGGCAAAGCGCCCGGCCCCGGCCCGCCGAAGCGGACCGGGGCCGGACCTTGACCCGCCGTCAGACCGAGCGCAGCGGCTCCGGACGGGCGTGCTCCAGACCGCCGCCGTTCAGCCCGGACAGCGGCACCGCGTTCACGCCGCCCCCGGCGGCCGCCGGCTGCTGCGGCTTCGCGTGCCACGGCTGCTGCTGCGTCCGGTGCGGGGCCGCGCCGTCCGCGCCGACCGCCGCGTCGTGCACCTCCACCTGCTCGCGGCGCAGCTCGTCGCGGACCACCTCCTCCTCGGTGTACCGCTCCACCACCAGCCGCACCCGCTCGATCGGCGCCAGGTACTTGCGCACCACCGGACGCTCCTCGCGCAGCGTGACCTCCTCGACCGCCTCGGCGATCTCCTGCTCGGTCAGCCCCGCCCGCTCCGCGTCCGACACCGGGATCCGCTCCACCCGCACCCGCTCGCGCACCACCGGCACCCGGCGCTCGACCGGCTCAGTGGTCACGTACTTGCGCAGCCGGGTGGTGCCCACCGCGTGCCACTCGGTGGTGATGTCCAGCCGCTCCTCCCGGCAGGTGATCTCCACCGGCGCGGTCGGCTCCACCGACGCGGCCCGCTCCGCACCCGGCCGCTGCTCGGAGGCGTGCCGCGGGCTGCTCTTCGCGGAGGCGTACGACGCCGAAGCCGGCGGGGCCGCGTTCACGGGGCTCGTGCCGTTCGTGCCGTTCGTGCCGTTCGTCGGAGACGGCGTGGGCGGGACGCTCGGGGCGAGCGCGCCGAAGTCCCGGTCGCCGCCGGCCGTCGGGCGCGGACGCTCCTTCGCGGCCGGCGCCGAGCCGGACTCCCCGGCGAGCGTGCCGGCGACGGTGTCCAGGCCGTAGTAGCGGTACAGCTGGAGCTCCTGGGCGGGGGAGAGGTGCTGGCCCACCCCGAAGTCCGGCGACTCCTTGATCAGCGACTTGTCGTACGGGACGCGCAGCTCGTCCCCCGCGAACTCGCTGGTGGTCAGCGGGACGAAGGCGTCCCGGCCGAAGATCCCGGTACGGACCGCCGCCCACTCCGGTTCGCCGGTGGCGTCGTCCAGGTACACCTCGTCGACAGTGCCGATCTTGTCACCGTTCCGGTCGACCGCCTTGTGTCCGATCAGGTCGCGCGGATCGATATCGGTCTGCACGCTGTCCTCCAGTCCTGCTGCTCCTTGAGGGTCCGTCAGAGGGGCGGGAGGAGGAGCTGGCCGGCCCGCCACTTCACACCAAACGGCACGTAACGGACGGTGGCATTCCGGACGCCGCCGTCCGGGGCAGATCACAGGGCCGCACCGGTGATCGGCCGGGCCCGCGCTGGTAACCTGGGCGGCGACCGCCGAGCACGCTCGGGAGAGTCCCCGGCCCCGTACGAGGGGCTGCGGGGACGCCGAAGGAGCAACCCCTCCCCGGAATCTCTCAGGCATCCGTACCGGGCGAGATCAGGTCACTCTGGAAAGCAGGGCAGGACCGTCGGCACCGATGCCGTCGGCACCCACCCTCACCGACGGTGCAAGCACGCCGCGCCCCACGGGCGGCCGTGCGAAGCTCTCAGGTACCGATGACAGAGGGGGAGGCTGACGGGTTCGTACATCCCGGGCGCCCCACGGCGCGACCGGCGTGCGTACCCCCGCCGGTCCGCGACCAGGAGGCCCGACCCCCATGAACGCCCAGCCGACGCTCCGTGAGCTTGAGCAGGCCAGCCCCTTCGAGCAGCGCCACATCGGTCCCGACGCCGACGCCCAGGAAAAGATGCTGGCCCACGTCGGGTTCGCCTCCCTGGACGAGCTGTCGGACGCCGCCGTCCCCGCCGCCATCCGCAGCCTCACCGCGCTCGGCCTGCCGGAGGGCCGCAGCGAGGCCCAGGTGCTCGCCGAACTGCGCGAGCTGGCCGGCCGCAACCAGGTCCTCACCTCGATGATCGGCCTCGGCTACTACGGCACCTTCACCCCGCCGGTCATCCTGCGCAACGTGCTGGAGAACCCGGCCTGGTACACCGCCTACACGCCGTACCAGCCGGAGATCTCGCAGGGCCGCCTGGAGGCGCTGCTCAACTTCCAGACCATGGTCGCCGACCTCACCGGCCTGGCCACCTCCGGCTCCTCGCTGCTCGACGAGGGCACCGCCGCCGCCGAGGCGATGGCCCTCGCCCGGCGCGTCACCAAGGTCAAGGGCGGTGTCTTCCTGGTCGACGCCGACACCCTGCCGCAGACCGTCGCCGTCATCGAGACCCGCGCCGAGCCGACCGGCGTCGAGGTCGTCGTCGCCGACCTGTCCGAGGGCATCCCCGCCGAGATCGCCGAGCGCGGCGTCTTCGGCGTGCTGCTGCAGTACCCGGGCGCCTCCGGCGCGGTGCGCGCGATCAAGCCGGTCATCGACCAGGCCCACGGCCTCGGCGCGATCGTCGCCGTCGCCGCCGACCTGCTCGCCCTCACCCTGCTGCGCTCGCCCGGCGAGCTCGGTGCCGACATCGCCTGCGGCACCTCGCAGCGCTTCGGCGTCCCGATGGGCTTCGGCGGCCCGCACGCCGGCTACCTCGCGGTGCGCGCCGAGTACGCCCGCAACCTGCCCGGCCGCCTGGTCGGCGTCTCCGTCGACGCCGACGGCCACCGCGCCTACCGGCTGGCCCTGCAGACCCGCGAGCAGCACATCCGCCGCGAGAAGGCCACCTCCAACATCTGCACCGCCCAGGTGCTGCTCGCGGTGATGGCCTCCATGTACGCCGTCTACCACGGCCCCGACGGCCTCGCCGCGATCGCCCGCCGCACCCACCGCTACGCCGCCGCCCTCGCGGCCGGCCTGCGCGCGGGCGGCGTGCAGCTCGCCCACGACGCGTTCTTCGACACCGTCACGGCCGTCGTGCCGGGCCGGGCGGACGCCGTGGCCGCCGCCGCGCTGGCGCAGGGCGTCAACGTGCACCGGGTCGACGCGGACCGGGTGTCGGTCTCCTGCGACGAGACCACCACCCGCGAGCACCTGGCCGCCGTGTTCGGCGCGTTCGGCATCGAGGCCGCCGTGGCCGAGGACGCCGAGGCGCTGCCCGCCGCGCTGCTGCGCGAGGACGAGTACCTCACCCACCCGGTCTTCCACAGCCACCGCTCGGAGACCGCCATGCTGCGCTACCTGCGCCGGCTCTCCGACCGCGACTACGCGCTCGACCGCGGCATGATCCCGCTTGGCTCCTGCACCATGAAGCTCAACGCGACCACCGAGATGGAGCCGGTCACCTGGCCCGAGTTCGGCCAGCTGCACCCGTTCGCCCCGGTCGAGCAGGCCGCCGGCTACCTGACCCTGATCCGCGAGCTGGAGCAGCAGCTGGTCGAGGTCACCGGCTACGACGCCGTCTCGATCCAGCCGAACGCCGGCTCGCAGGGCGAGCTCGCCGGTCTGCTCGCGGTGCGCGCCTACCACCGGGCCAACGGCGACCTCCAGCGCGACGTGTGCCTGATCCCGTCCTCCGCGCACGGCACCAACGCGGCCTCCGCGGCGATGGCCGGCATGCGGGTCGTGGTCGTCAAGACGCTCGCCGACGGCGACGTGGACGTCGAGGACCTCAAGGCCAAGATCGCGCTGCACCGCGACCAGCTGTCCGTGCTGATGGTCACCTACCCGTCCACCCACGGCGTGTTCGAGACCCAGATCACCGACATCTGCGCGCTCGTCCACGAGGCCGGCGGCCAGGTGTACGTCGACGGCGCCAACCTGAACGCGCTGGTCGGCCTCGCCAAGCCGGGCAAGTTCGGCGCGGACGTCTCGCACCTGAACCTGCACAAGACCTTCTGCATCCCGCACGGCGGCGGCGGCCCCGGCGTCGGCCCGGTCGCGGTGCGCTCGCACCTCGCGCCGTACCTGCCCAACCACCCGCTGCAGGCCGAGGCCGGCCCCGCGACCGGTGTCGGCCCGATCTCGGCCGCGCCGTGGGGCTCCGCGGCGATCCTGCCGATCTCCTGGGCGTACGTCCGGCTGATGGGCGGCGAGGGCCTCAAGCGCGCCACCCAGGTGGCCGTGCTGAACGCCAACTACATCGCCAAGCGGCTCGCCCCGCACTACCCCGTGCTGTACACCGGCCCCGGCGGGCTGGTCGCGCACGAGTGCATCATCGACCTGCGCCCGCTCAGCAAGGAGACCGGCGTCAGCGTCGACGACATCGCCAAGCGCCTGATCGACTACGGCTTCCACGCGCCGACCATGTCGTTCCCGGTGGCCGGCACGCTGATGATCGAGCCCACCGAGTCCGAGGACCTGCACGAGATCGACCGGTTCTGCGAGGCGATGATCGCGATCCGCGGCGAGATCGAGCAGGTCGGCGCGGGCGTGTGGCCGGCCGACGACAACCCGCTGCGCAACGCCCCGCACACCGCGTCGATGCTGGCGGGCGAGTGGGAGCACGCGTACTCGCGGGAGACCGCGGTCTTCCCGGCGGGCGTGAACCCGGCGGACAAGTACTGGCCGGCGGTGCGGCGGATCGACGGCGCGTACGGCGACCGGAACCTGGTCTGCTCGTGCCCGCCGCTGGACGAGTACGACGCCTGATCCGACAAGTGAGCCGCCCGCCGGGGGACTTCCCTCGGCGGGCGGCTTTCTGCTGGGCGTCTTCCGCCTCGCGCGGTTTCCCGCGCCCCTGTCGGGGCGCAGAGCGCTGCGCGGGTCAGGAGTAGACCGGGCCCGTGAACTTCTCGCCGGGGCCGGAGCCCGGGGCGTCGGGGATGAGGGAGGCCTCGCGGAAGGCCAGCTGCAGGGAGCGCAGGCCGTCGCGCAGCGGGGCGGCGTGGAAGTTGGAGATCTCGGGGGCCCCGGCGGTGACCAGGCCGGCCAGGGCGGTGATCAGCTTGCGGGCCTCGTCGAGGTCCTTGTCGGCCTCGCCGCCCTCGGCCAGCCCGCACTTGACGGCGGCGGCGCTCATCAGGTGGACGGCGACGGTGGTGATCACCTCGACGGCCGGGACCTCGGCGATGTCGCGGGTCAGGTCGTCGAAGCCGATCGCCTCGTCGGACGCCGCGGACTCGGGCGTGTGGTCGTGGTCGGGCTGGCTGGTCACGGTGTCACTCCGGGATGCTGGTGCGAAAGCGCAGTACAAAGGGAGCGTACAAGGCGGGCGGCGAGGGGTCGGAATACCGGTCGGCCCCCGAACGCTGGTATGCTTCGAGACTGACCGGCCAGGTAGTCCCTTCGGGGTGCCCGGCCAGCAAGTGGAGGCTCCACCTCAGGAGGCCCGAGAGGGCAACCGCGACAGTCTCCCACCTGATCGGCCGAAGGGCCGACGGGTACGGTCCGCGAAGGGCGCCCGTGAGGATTGCCCGTCGCCAGTGGTGTCCGCGAGGACATCCGGAACGTGTGGAGCCCCGCCTGTACCGTGCGGGGCTTTTTTCGTGCGTTCGGTGCCTCTGCCAGGCGGCAGGAGCAGCGGAGCATGAATGAAGCCCCGCCCAGTGGTCGAAACCACTACGTGCGACCGCCGTCCGACGGCCGCATCGAAGAAGGTGCAACCGAGGAGGCCCCATCAGCACCGAGCCCCGCATCAACGACCGGATTCGCGTCCCCGAGGTGCGACTCGTCGGTCCCAGCGGCGAGCAGGTCGGCATCGTCCCGCTCGCGAAGGCGCTGGAGCTTGCCCAGGAGTACGACCTGGACCTGGTCGAGGTGGCCGCGACGGCCCGCCCGCCGGTGTGCAAGCTCATGGACTACGGCAAGTTCAAGTACGAGTCGGCGATGAAGGCCCGTGAGGCGCGCAAGAACCAGGCGCACACGGTCATCAAGGAGATGAAGCTCCGGCCGAAGATCGACCCGCACGACTATGACACCAAGAAGGGTCACGTCGTTCGGTTCCTCAAGCAGGGCGACAAGGTCAAGATCACGATCATGTTCCGCGGTCGTGAGCAGTCCCGGCCCGAGCTGGGCTTCCGACTGCTGCAGCGGCTTGCGGACGACGTCCAGGAGCTGGGCTTCGTGGAGTCCGCTCCGAAGCAGGACGGCCGAAACATGATCATGGTTCTCGGCCCGCACAAGAAGAAGACCGAGGCGATGGCCGAGGCCCGCGCGCTCGCCGACGCCCGCAAGGCGGAGCGGCTGGGTCGCGGTCCGGCCGCCGACGGGGCGGACGAGGTCGATGAGGCCGAGTTCGTCGAGGACGAGGCCGTCGAGGCCGACGAGGTCGAGGCCGACGACGCCGAGACCACCGAGGTCGAGGCCGCCGAGGTCGAGCAGCCCGCCGACGCCGCCCAGGACGCCTGAGCCTTCGGGTTCAGATCCGGGCGGGATCGGCATCGGTTCCGGGGCACCCGCCCCGGAGACGAGATCCATCCAGTTCCGGCCCGTGCCGTACGGCGCGGGCCGTGAACGGACCGACGAGGAGAAACGGCGACATGCCGAAGCAGAAGACGCACAGCGGCGCCAGCAAGCGCTTCAAGATCACTGGCTCCGGGAAGGTGCTGCGCGAGCGTGCCGGCCGTCGCCACCTGCTTGAGCACAAGCCCTCGACGCTGACCCGCAAGCTGGCCGGCAACGCCGAGATGGCCCCCGGCGACGCCAAGAAGATCAAGAAGCTTCTCGGCAAGTGATCGCCCGCCCGCGGCTCGGCCGTGGGCACCAGCTGATCCTTTCCGACCGAATCGAATAACGGACCGGCGGCACGATCCGGGGTCCGGAACCAAGGAGTAATCAAGTGGCACGCGTCAAGCGGGCAGTCAACGCCCACAAGAAGCGCCGGGTCATCCTCGAGCGGGCCTCCGGCTACCGCGGTCAGCGCTCGCGCCTGTACCGCAAGGCCAAGGAGCAGGTCACCCACTCGCTGGTCTACAACTTCAACGACCGCAAGAAGCGCAAGGGCGACTTCCGTCAGCTGTGGATCCAGCGCATCAACGCCGCTGCCCGTGCCAACGGCATGACCTACAACCGCTTCGTGCAGGGCCTGAAGGCCGCCGGCGTCGAGATCGACCGCAAGATGCTCGCGGACCTCGCGGTCAACGACACCGTCGCGTTCGCCGCCCTGGTCGAGGTCGCCCAGAAGGCGCTGCCGGAGGACGTCAACGCCCCCAAGGTCGCCGCCTGATCGAGGCCCCTCGCCTTGAGCTGAGCTTCCCGGACCCGCAGGCCTCTCGTGCCTGCGGGTCCGTCGCGTATCGCGCGCCATCCGCCCCTTCATGACGAAGATCGTGAGCATGAGCACCGACATCCCCCTGCTGACCTCCCTGCGCTCCCCGCGCGTCGTCTTCGCCCGCCGGCTGGCCAAGCGCAACCAGCGGAGCAAGGAGCGGCGCTTCCTGGCCGAGGGCCCGCAGGCCGTGCGGGAGGCGGTGGCGTACGGGCGGCTGCCTGGCGGGGAGCACGCCGTGGTGGAGATCTACCTGACCCGGGAGGCCGCCGAGCGGCACGCGGAGATCGCCGGGGCGGCGCGGGCGGCCGGGCTGCCGGTGCTGACCGCCACCGAGGAGGTGATCGCGGACATCTGCGACACCGTCACCCCGCAGGGCATCGTGGCGCTGTGCCGGTTCATCGACACGCCGTTCGAGCAGGTGCTGCAGGCCCGGCCGAAGCTGGTCGCGGTGCTGGCGCACGTCCGCGACCCCGGGAACGCCGGCACCGTGCTGCGCACCGCGGACGCGGCCGGGGCTGACGCGGTGGTGCTGACCGACGCGTCGGTCGACCCGTACAACCCGAAGGCGGTGCGGGCGTCGGTGGGCAGTCTGTTCCACCTGCCGGTCGCCACCGGGGTGCCGATCGAGGAGGCGGTGGCGCGGCTGCGGGCGGCCGGGGTGCGGGTGCTGGCGGCGGACGGCGCGGGGGAGCGGGACCTGGACCAGGAGCTGGACGAGGGCTCGCTGGGCTCCGCGCACGCCTGGGTGTTCGGCAACGAGGCGTGGGGCCTGCCGGAGGAGACCCGGGCGCTGGCCGACGAGGTGGTACGGGTGCCCATCCACGGGCACGCGGAGAGCCTGAACCTCGCCACGGCCGCCGCCGTGTGCCTGTACGCCTCCGCGCGCGCCCAGCGCTCCCCCGGAGGGTGTCGCGCCGACGCCTGACCGCGCTAGGGTCGGGGCTCAAGGCCGACAAGGGGCGGGGGAGGACACCCATGGGCGGCGGGAGCTCGGCGACCCTGGAACCTGACGACCTGCCGGACGGGCTGGTGGTCGCGGACGCGCACGGGCGGGTGGTGGTGTTCAACCGCGCCGCCGAGCGGATCACCGGGCGGTCGGCGGCGGGTGCGCTCGGTCTGACGCTGGATCAGGCGCTGCCGCTGGAGGACCTGGACGGGCGGCGCTGGTGGCAGCTGACCGACCCGTACGGGGGCCTCGCGGTGCGCAGCGGGCAGCCGGAGCGGAACCTGCTGCTGCCCGGCGGGCGGGAGGTACTGGTCTGCGCCCGGTACGTGCGGGAGGACCCGGGCAGCCCGCCGGTGCGGGTGGTGGTGACGCTGCGCGGCACCGAGGCGCGGCGCCGGACGGAGCGCAGCCACGCGGAGCTGATCGCCACCGTCGCCCACGAGCTGCGCTCGCCGCTGACCAGCGTGAAGGGCTTCACGGCGACGCTGCTGGCGAAGTGGGAGCGGTTCAACGACGGCCAGAAGCGGGTGATGCTGGAGACCGTCGACGCGGACGCGGACCGGGTGACCCGGCTGATCGCCGAGCTGCTGGACATCTCCCGGATCGACGCCGGCCGGCTGGAGATCCGCCGGCAGCGGATCGACCTGGCGGCGGCGGTGCACCGGCACGTGGCGGGCAAGGTCGCGGCGGGCATCCCGGCCGACCGGTTCGACATCCGGGTGGCGGAGCCGCTGAACGAGCAGTGGGGCGACCCGGACAAGATCGACCAGGTGCTGGCGAACCTGCTGGAGAACGCGGTGCGGCACGGCGAGGGCACGGTCACCATCGAGGTCGCGACGGCCAAGGAAGTGGTGGAGGCGGCGGGCTGGGAGCCGGCCGGGACGCCGCCGCGGGTGCTGGAAGGCACTGCGGTGACCGTCAGCGACCAGGGCGGCGGCATCCCGGAGGACGCGATGCCGCGGGTGTTCACCAAGTTCTGGCGGGGGTCCAGGCGCGGCGGCACCGGCCTGGGCCTGTACATCGTCAAGGGTGTGGTCGAGGCGCACGGCGGGGTGATCCGGATCAGCCGGGCGCCCGGCGGGGGTGCCCGGTTCCGTTTCGTGCTGCCCGCCGGCATCCCGGACTTCATGCTCTGAGCACCGCACGGCCACGGTCACCCGCCGTATGCGGTAGCGCGCTGCGACTACACTCGACCTTTGGCGTTCTGGGACGCCCGGCGAGGCAGCAGACCTGATCACGAGCAGGAGCACGGGAACTATAGAGATGTCGGCACCCAACAAGTCGTACGACCCGGTCGAGGTCGAGGCCCTCAAGCCCGAGGTGGTGGAGCAGGCCCGGGACGAGGCGATCGCCGCGTTCGCCGCCGCCGCCGACCTCGAGGCGCTCAAGCAGGCGAAGGTCGCCCACACCGGCGACCGTTCCCCGCTCTCGCTCGCCAACCGCGAGATCGGTGCGCTGCCCCCGCAGGCGAAGGCCGCCGCCGGCAAGCTGATCGGCCAGGCCCGCGGCGCGGTCAACCAGGCCCTGGCCAAGCGCCAGGTCGAGCTGGAGGCCGAGCGCGACGCCCGGGTGCTGGTCGAGGAGGCGGTGGACGTCACGCTGCCCTACGGCCGCACCCCGCGCGGCGCCCGCCACCCGCTGACCACGCTGGCGGAGCGGATCGAGGACACCTTCATCGCCATGGGCTACCAGGTGGCCTCCGGCCCCGAGGTCGAGGCGGAGTGGCTGAACTTCGACGCCCTCAACCTGCACGCCGACCACCCGGCCCGCTCGATGCAGGACACCTTCTTCGTCGAGGGCCCCGACGGCACCGCCGACTCCGGCGTGGTGATGCGCACCCAGACCTCGCCGGTGCAGATCCGCACCATGCTGGACCGCCAGCCGCCGCTGTACGCGGTGAGCCCGGGCCGGGTGTACCGCACCGACGAGCTGGACGCCACCCACACACCCGTGTTCCGCCAGGTCGAGGGCCTCGCGGTGGACGAGGGCATCACCTTCGCCGACCTCAAGGGCACCATCGAGGTGCTGGTGGAGAAGCTGATCGGCGGCGGCCTGGAGCTGCGCTGGCGCCCCTCGTACTTCCCGTTCACCGAGCCGAGCGCGGAGATCGACCTCCAGTGCTTCGTCTGCCGCGGCGCGTCCGTCGGCAACCCGGACCGCCCGTGCCGGACCTGCTCCTCGGAGGGCTGGATCGAGCTCGGCGGCTGCGGCGTGGTCAACCCCCGCGTGCTGGTCGCCGCGGGCGTCGACCCGCAGCGCTACAGCGGGTTCGCGTTCGGCCTGGGCCTGGAGCGGATCCTGATGAACCGTCACAACGTCGCCGACATGCGCGACATGGTCGAGGGTGACGTGCGCTTCACCCTCCCGTTCGGGATGGAGATCTGATGCGCGTCCCGCTTTCCTGGCTGCGCGAGTACGTCGACCTGCCGGCGGGTGAGACCGGACGCGACGTCGCGGCCCGGCTGGTCCGCGCGGGTCTCGAGGTGGAGACCGTCGAGCAGCTCGGCACCGACATCAAGGGCCCGCTGGTGGTCGGCGAGGTGCTGTCGATCGAGGAGCTGAGCGGCTTCAAGAAGCCGATCCGGCACTGCTTCGTCAACGTCGGCGCCGCCAACGGCACCGGCGAGCCGCAGGAGATCGTCTGCGGCGCGACCAACTTCCAGGTCGGCGACAAGGTCGTGGTGATCCTGCCCGGCGGCGTGCTGCCCGGCCCGTTCCCGATCTCCGCCCGGCAGACCTACGGCCACACCTCGGCGGGCATGATCTGCTCGGCCCGCGAGCTCGGCATGGGCGACGACCACAACGGCATCATCGTGCTGCCGCCCGAGTTCGAGCCCGGCACCGACGCGATCGAGCTGCTCCAGCTGGCCGACGAGGTGCTCGACATCGCGGTCACCCCGGACCGCGGCTACTGCCTGTCGATGCGCGGCGTGGCCCGCGAGGCGGCCGCCGCGTACGGCCTGCCGCTGGCCGACCCGGCGCTGCTGGACGTCCCGCCGGCGAACGCGTACGGCTACCTGGTCAAGGTCGCCGACCCGGTGGGCTGCGACCGCTTCGTGGCGCGCACCGTCACCGGCGTCGACCCGGCCGCCAAGTCGCCGATCTGGCTGCAGCGCCGCCTGCAGAAGGCCGGCATCCGGCCGATCTCGCTGACCGTCGACATCACCAACTACGTGATGCTGGAGGTCGGCCAGCCGCTGCACGCCTACGACCGCGGCCGCGTCGACGGCCCGATCCAGGTCCGCCGCGCCACCGAGGGCGAGACCCTCACCACGCTGGACGGCGTCAAGCGCAAGCTGTCCGCCGAGGACCTGCTGATCTGCGACAACACCGGTCCGATCGGTCTGGCCGGCGTGATGGGCGGGGCCTCCACCGAGATCCTCGACCCGGTCGTCGACGCCGAGACCGGCGCCGTCACCGGCACCACCGAGGTGATCATCGAGGCGGCGCACTTCGAGCCGGTCGCGATCGCCCGCACCGCCAAGCGGCACAAGCTGCCCTCCGAGGCGTCCAAGCGCTTCGAGCGCGGCGTCGACCCGGAGGCCGCCCGCGCCGCCGCGCAGCGCGCCGTCGACCTGCTGGTGCTGATCGCCGGCGGCACCGCCGAGGCCGGGGTGACCGACATCGCCGCCCCGCACCCGGTGCGCACCATCACCATCGACGCCGACCTGCCCGACCGGGTGGCCGGCGCCGTGTACGGCCGCGAGACCGTCGCCCGCCGCCTGCAGGAGGTCGGCTGCACGGTCGCCGGCGCGGACGTCCTGGAGGTCACCCCGCCGTCCTGGCGCCCCGACCTCACCGACCCGTACGACCTCGCCGAGGAGGTCATCCGGCTGGAGGGCTACGACAACGTCCCCGCCCGGATGCCCACCGTCCCGCCGGGCCGCGGCCTGACCGAGGCGCAGCGCTTCCACCGCCGGGTCGGCGTGGCGCTGGCCGGCGCGGGCTACGTCGAGATCAACGCCTACCCGTTCGTCGGCGAGGCCGCGTTCGACGGGCTCGGCCTGGACGCGGACGACGCCCGCCGACGCACCGTCAAGCTGGTCAACCCGCTGAACGACGCCGAGCCGGCGCTGCGCACCACCCTGCTGCCGGGGCTGCTCGGCGCGCTGCGCCGCAACGTCGGCCGGGGCAACACCGACCTCGCGCTGTTCGAGACCGGGACGGTGTTCCTGCCGAAGGACGAGCACAAGGTCGCGCCGCGGCTGCCCGTCGACCGCCGCCCCAGCGAGGAGCAGCTCGCCGAGCTGAACGCCGCGCTGCCGCACCAGCCGCGCCGGGTCGCCGTCGCGCTGACCGGCGAGCGGATCCCCTCCGGCTGGTGGGGCAAGGGCGCGCCGGCCGGTTGGGCCGACGCCGTCGAGGCCGCCCGCACCGTCGCCGCGGCGGCGGGCGTGGAGCTGACGGTCCGCCAGGCGCAGTACGCGCCGTGGCACCCGGGCCGCTGCGCGGAGCTGCTGGTCGGCGACGAGGTGATCGGCCACGCCGGTGAGCTGCACCCGCGGGTGATCAAGGCGCTGCACCTGCCGGAGCGCACCAGCGCGATGGAGCTCGACCTCGACCTGCTCTTCGAGGACGGCCGCCGGGTCTCCGGCCCGCCGGTCTCCGCGTACCCCGTGGCGACGCAGGACGTGGCGCTGATCGTCGACGCGGCGGTGCACACCGCGGACGTGGAGGCGGCGCTGCGCGACGGTGCGGGCGAACTGCTGGAGTCGCTGCGGCTGTTCGACGTCTTCACGGGCGAGCAGGCGGGCGCGGGCAAGAAGTCGCTGGCGTACACGCTGCGCTTCCGCGCCACCGACCGGACGCTGACGGCGGACGAGGCGAGTGCGGCCCGCGAGGCCGCGGTGGCGGTGGCGGCCGAGCGTACGGGTGCGGTGCTGCGAGGCTGACGCGACGTCAGGCGATGCGCCTGGGGCCCCGGTGGACGGTTCTTCCGTCTGGCGGGGCCCTTTCGGTTTGGGGGTGGGCGCTACGGGGGTGGGGGAGTTGCTGGTGGGCGCGATCTGGCGGTGGGGGAGGGGTTGCTCGCGCAGTTCCTCGCGCCCCTGGCGGGGCGCGTCTTGGCGGGGCGTGGTCTCGCGGGGAGCGGTCTGGTGGGGCGTTACAGGGGGCGGTGCATGATGTGGAGGCCGACGTAGCCGTGGCGGGGGTGGTGGAAGCCTTCGGGGACGGTGCCGAGGATGGTGAAGCCGAGGGACTGGTAGAGGCGGATCGCGGGGGTGTTGGTGGCGACGACGGCGTTGAACTGGATGGCGCGGTAGCCGGCTTCGCGGGCCCAGTCGAGGGTGTGTTCGCAGAGGGCGCGGCCGATGCCGCGGCCGGCGTGGTCGGGGTCGACCATGAAGCTGGCGCTGGCGACGTGGTTGCCGTTGCCCCACTGGTTGTTGTTCATCTTGGCGGTGCCGACGAGGGTGCCGTCGTCGAGGGTGGCGACGACGGTGCGGTGGGGGGCGGGGAGCATCCACCAGTCGCGGGCGGTGTCGGCGGTGAGGTCGGCGGGGTAGGTGAAGGTCTCCCCGGCGGCGGTGATGCGGTGGAAGAACGGCCAGACGGCGGGCCAGTCGGCGGCGGTGGCGGTGCGGATCTGCATTCGGCCCAGGATGCCTGCGAACGGCCCGTGGGGCGAGCGATTTGCGTGGCGGCGGCGACCGCCGACGTATGTTGAGTACCTGACAGATCGGGCCAAGGGCCTTGCGGTGGCGGGGAACTGACGGTTCAATCCTGGTTAGGAAAGTTTCCTAACGCAAGCTTTCCCACCCCCACTCCCTGCGGGCACCCCCATGCCCGCAGCCCGGCAGACGGAGCGTCAGATGGGCAGCAAGCACCGTACCTCCCGCACCACCCGGGCCGCTCTCGCGGTCCTGATCGCCGCCCTCCCGGTCACGGTCGCCGGTGTCGGCGTCGCGAACGCCGCCCCGGTGAGCGCGGTGGCCGGCGTCGGCCTGGACGACGCGCACAAGAAGGAGATCGCCATGGAGCTGGTCTCCTCGGCCGAGAACTCCTCGCTGGACTGGAAGGCGCAGTACAAGTACATCGAGGACATCGGTGACGGCCGCGGCTACACCGCCGGCATCATCGGCTTCTGCTCCGGGACCGGCGACATGCTGGAACTGGTGCAGCACTACACGGACCTGAAGCCGGGCAACATCCTGGCCAAGTACCTGCCGGCCCTGAAGAAGGTGAACGGCTCCGCCTCGCACAGCGGCCTGGGCTCGGCGTTCACCAAGGACTGGGCGACCGCCGCGAAGGACACCGTCTTCCAGCAGGCGCAGAACGACGAGCGCGACCGGGTGTACTTCAACCCGGCGGTGCGCCAGGGCAAGTCGGACGGCCTGCGGGCGCTCGGCCAGTTCATCTACTACGACGCGATCGTGATGCACGGCCCGGGCACCGACTCGGACAGCTTCGGCGGCATCCGCGCGGCGGCGATGAAGAAGGCCAAGACCCCCGCCCAGGGTGGCGACGAGGCGACCTACCTGAAGGCGTTCATGGACGCCCGCAAGGTCGTCATGAAGAAGGAGGAGGCGCACGCGGACACCAGCCGCGTCGACACCGAGCAGCTGGTGTTCGTCAACGCCAAGAACTTCGACCTGAACCCGCCGCTGAAGTGGAAGGTCTACGGCGACCCGTACCAGATCAACAGCTAGTCACCCCCCCGGAACGTCCGGCCCGGTGCTCGCGGGTGACGCCGGGCCGGGCACGGACGCACTGCGGCCGCCTCCCACGACGCGTGGGGGCGGCCGCAGTGCGTTGACGGTCCGTCAGGCGGTGTAGTCGTAGAAGCCGCGGCCGGACTTGCGGCCGAGCAGGCCCGCGTCGACCATCCGGGACAGCAGCGGCGGGGCGGCGTACAGCTGCTCCTTGTACTCCTCGTACATCGAGTCGGCGATGGAGACGATGGTGTCCAGGCCGATCAGGTCGCACAGGCGCAGCGGACCCATCGGGTGGGCGCAGCCGGCCTCCATGCCCTTGTCGATGTCGGCGGCGGTGGCGACGCCCGTCTCGAACATCCGGACCGCGGAGAGCAGGTACGGGACCAGCAGGGCGTTGACCACGAAGCCGGCCCGGTCGCGGGCGCGGATCGGCTCCTTGCCGAGCACCTGGATCGCGAACTGCTCGGCCCGGGAGGTGGTCTCGGCGGAGGTGGTCAGGGTGGGGATCACCTCGACCAGCTTCTGCACCGGCGCCGGGTTGAAGAAGTGCAGGCCGATCACCTGCTCGGGGCGGGTGGTGGCGGCGGCCAGCTTCACGATCGGGATGGAGGAGGTGTTGGAGGCGAGCAGCGCGTCCCGGCGGGTGATCACCTGGTCCAGGGTCTCGAAGATCTTGACCTTGATGTCCTCGCGCTCGGCGACGGCCTCGACCACCAGGTCGCGGTCGTGGAAGTCGGAGAGCTCGGTGGTGAAGGACAGTCGGGACAGCGCCTCGTCGCGCTCCTCCTCGGACAGCTTGCCGCGCCTGACAGCGGTCTCCAGGGAGTTGGTCAGCCGGGTCCGGCCCAGCTCCAGCGCCTCGCCGCTGGCCTCGGAGACCAGCACCTCCAGCCCGGAACGGGCGAAGACCTCGGCGATGCCCGACCCCATGAGGCCGCAGCCGACTACTCCGACGCGCGCGATGTCACTCACTCAGTTGCCCTTCACGTGGTGCTGGGGGTGGCCCAGCCGGGTGTGTCGGCGAACCGTTCGGCCTGGTGCGGCCGAGCAGTCGCCCGGACGACGGTACTACTCCGCTTAACGCCCGTTCACGCCGCCTCGCTCCCGGCCGCGGCAGGTCGGCCACTGCGCCGAACGGGTGACGGTGCCCCGTACGCCGCGCGCGCTCCCCGTGCGCCCCCGGCCAGCGGACAGAATGCGAGGGTTCCGCCGAGGAGGGAGCACGCAGATGACGGGATCGCTGGCCGGGCAGGTGGGGCTGATCACGGGTGCGGGGCGCGGCATCGGCCGGGAGATCGCCATCGGACTGGCCGCCGAGGGGATGTCCGTCGGACTGGTCGGCCGCACCCACGACAGGCTGATCGACACCCTGAAGCAGTGCGTCCGGCACGGCGCCCGCGGCGTCGCCGTCACCGCCGACGTCACCCGCCCGGGCGCCGTCCGGGAGGCCGTCCGCGCCGTCGAACGCGACCTCGGCCCGGTCGACCTGCTGATCAACAACGCCGGGCAGGTCGACCGCGACGAGACCCCGATCTGGGAGACCGACCCCGCCCAGTGGTGGCAGGTGGTGGAGACCAACCTGCGCGGCCCGTACAACCTGCTGCGGCACGTGCTGCCCGGCATGGTCGAACGCCGCCGCGGCCGGGTGATCAACCTCAACAGCGGCTTCGCGCTGCGCCCCGACGGCAACTACACCGCGTACGCCACCTCCAAGGGCGCACTGCTGAAGCTCACCGACAACATCGCCGACTCGGTCGGCCGGCACGGCGTCGTGGTGCTCGACATCAGCCCCGGCGCGGTCGCCACCGACATGACCGCCGGCATGCCGATGTTCCGCGACATGAAGGCCTGGGGCTCCATCCCGTACATGGTCGCGGTCACCGTGGACGCCGCCCGCGGCCGGTTCGACGGGCTGCACGGGCGCTTCCTGCACGCCGGACGCGACAACCTGGAGACGCTGGTGGCCTCCGCCGCCGAGATCCGCGCCGCCGACGCCCGGACGCTGCGGCTGCGCCCGTACGGTCCGGACGACCCGATGGCGTGACGGGGCGTCGGCGCGGCGGTGGCGGCCCGTCAGGGCCGCAGCAGCGCGGCGAGCTCGGACTCGGGGAGGGTGCCGGGGGCGCGGCCCTCGCGGGCGAAGGCGCCGGCCAGCTGCTGCAGGGCCGCGTTCAACGGGGTCGGGACGCCGTGCAGGCGCCCGAGCAGGACCACCTCGCCGTTCAGGTAGTCCGCCTCGATGTCACCGGTGCCGCGCTTCAGGCTCTGCCAGGACGAGCCGCCGCCGCGCTCCTCGCCCGCCAGCGGCTGCAGGACGATCCGCTCCCCGCGCACCCGGCGCTGCTCCTCCGCGGACGTGTGGTCGATGCCCGCGGCGGCCAGCACCGCCCGGCCCTCGGCCTGCACCCGCTGCCACACGGCCTCGCGCAGCTCGCCGTCGATCGGCCCGGCCACCGCCTCCAGCGCGTTGCCGAGGTTGCCGAGCAGCTTGGCGTACTTCCACTCCATCACCCGCCCGCTGACCGGCGCGTCGAAGTACGAGTCGGCCAGGTCCGCCGCGATCCGCTCGGCGGTGGCGTCCCGCCCCTGCGGGTACCGGCCCACGTGCAGCACGCCGGAGCACGGGGTGCCCGCCGCGGAGACCCGGCCCGTCTCCAGGTGGGTGGACGGCAGCCACACGCACATCCCGTACACCCGGGCGAAGCGGCGCAGCGCCAGGCGCTCGTTGGCGACGCCGTTCTGCGCGCAGACCACCGGCAGCCGCTCGGCCGCGGTGCCGCCACCGGCCACCGGTCGGGGCGCCCACTGGTCCAGCAGGGCGGTGGTGTGCTGGGTCTTCACGGCGAGGACCAGCACGTCCTCGGGCGTCAGGTCGAGCTCGTCCGGCCCGCCGACCGCCGGGACGGGCAGCCGGTGCGCGCCGTCGGGCGTGGTCAGCCGCAGACCGTCCGCGCGCAGCGTGGCCAGGTGGGCGCCGCGGGCGACCAGGACGACGTCGCGGCCGCTCTGGTGGAGCCGTCCGCCGATGGTGCCGCCGACCGCGCCGGCGCCGAGGATCACATAGCGCATGGGGTGAGCATGGCATGCGGCCCGGTCGGCAGGTGACGGCGGGTCAGGCGGGGGCGGGCGGGCGGCGCCGGCGGGGTGGTCAGGCGCAGAGCTCGGAGGCGGTGACGGCGTGCAGGCCCTTGGCGGCCAGGGCGTCCAGGATCACCGGGAGGGCGGTGACGGTGCCCGGGTGGCCCATGTGCAGGGCGACCACCGAGCCGGGGCCGGCCGCCTTCAGCACCCGGTTCTGCACCGCCTCGGCGCCGGGGTCGGCGTAGTCGTGCGGGTCGATGTCGAAGGACAGGACGTGCTGGTAGCCGACCTGCCGGGCCTGCTCGCGGATCATCGCGTTGGCGAACTGGGTCGCCGAGGGGCGGAACCAGCGGCCGATCGAACCGGTCAGCCGGTTCAGGCGCTCCGCGCACTGCGCTATCTCGTCGTGCGCCTGCTGCGGGCGCATCGAGGAGATGTCCAGGTGGTTCTGGGTGTGGTTGCCGAGCTCGTGGCCGCCGGACAGGATCCGCTCCGCCATCTGCGGCTGCTGGTCCAGCCAGCTGCCGACCGCGAGGACGGTCAGCCGGGCTCCGCGCTGCTCGGCGGCGGTCAGCAGCGCGGTGGCGATCGCCGGGTCGCCCTGGCCGTGGAAGGTCAGCGCGACGTTCGGCCGGGTGCGCGGCCCCGTCACCACCTCCTCCGGGGTGCCCGCCGCGAGCGGCGGCAGCGCGAAGGTCGCCGTCGGCGTCGGGCTGGGGCTCGGCGTGACCGGCTCCGGCGATTCGGCCAGGTGCGTCGGCTGCGGGCGGGCCGCCATCGAGGAGGCCTCGGCGGTCGCGTGGTCGGAGGCGTCGCCGCAGGCCGCGACGAGGCCGCCCGCCGCGGTGAGCGCGGCGAGCCGGGCGGTGGAACGCAGCACGCTGCGCCGGTCGACAGTCATCGCCGCCCACCCTATGCGCAGTTGTCGACCCGCATACAAACGCCCGCCCCCGGACGAGTGGCGTTCAGGCGACGGGCGCCGCGGGTTCGGCTGACGCGGCTGACGGGGTGTCGGGCGGCACGGGAGCGGGGCGGGGCGCGGCCGGTGCGGGCGGCGTCCGGGTGGGCCCGGCCAGCAGGGCCAGGGTGACCAGGGCGGCGCCGAGGAACTGGACGGGTGTGGGCGTGACGGAGGTGAGGAGGGCACCGGACAGGGTGGCGGTGAGCGGGAGCAGACCGCCGTACAGGCCCGCGTGGTCCGGGGTGAGGCGGGTCAGCGCGGAGTACCAGAGCAGGAACGCGCCGCAGGTCAGCGGGAGGGCGAGGTAGAGCAGCGCGAGGACCTCGGCGGTGGTGGGTGCGCGCAGCGGGCCGGGGGAGAGCAGGGCGGCGACGGCGAACAGCGGGACGGCGAGGGCGGTGGTGTAGGCGGAGACCCGGACCGGGCCGAGGCGGGGCAGCAGCGGGACGGCGAGCAGCGAGAAGGCGGCCTCGCAGAGCAGGGTGCCGGTGGCGCAGAGCAGGCCGGTCAGGTCGCCGGAGCCGTAGCCCTGGGTGAGCGCGGCGCCGACCACGACCACCGCGGCCGACGGCGGGCCAGCAGCGGGCCGAGCACGCCGAGCAGCAGCGGGGTGCAGCCGACGACGCTGCCGACCACCGCGGCGTCCGTGTGCCGCAGGGCGGTCACCAGCAGCAGGTTGAAGGCGAGCAGCCCGGTCGCGGCCAGCGCGAGCAGCAGGCCGAGTTCCCGGCCCGTCAGCCGGCCGGGCAGCGGGCCCTGGCGGCGGGCCAGCGGGAGCAGCACCGCGGCGGCCAGCGTGTAGCGCAGGGCCTGACCGGCGGCGACCGGGTACGCGCTGAAGGCGGCGGTGACGCCGGTCGAGCAGCCGAGCAGGGTCATCGCGGCGGCGGCACGCAGCGCGCCGGCCGTCGCGGGGGCCGGGGAGGGGATGGGGGTGGGCGGCATGTCTGTCACGCTAGGCAACGGGTGGTCCGGTTCCCAGGACCAGTCGGCGTCCGGTGGAGAGGACCAATTCGGCGGGGCCCGGACGGTCCGCGGTCGGTGGAGAGGGCGGGTGGATGCGGGTGCGTGAGCTGCTGATCGTGCTGGACCACGGGCGCGGTGAGCTCACCGGGCAGCTCACCCGGGCGCTGCGGGAGGCGGTCCGGGACGGGCGGTTGGCGGCCGGGGCGCGGCTGCCGGCGACGCGGGTGCTCGCCGCCGAACTCGGCGTCTCGCGCGGCGTGGTGGTCGAGGCGTACGAGCAACTGGCCGCGGAGGGCTACCTGGTGGGGCGCCAGGGTTCCGGGACCCGGGTCGCGGCGGGGGTCGGCGGTGCGCGGGCGGACGGGCCGGTGGCCCCGGAGGCGGCGGTGCCCGCGTACGACCTGATGCCGGGGACGCCCGACCTCGGGCTGTTCCCGCGGGCGGCGTGGGCGGCGGCGGTGCGGCGGGCGCTGCAGACGGCGCCCCACCGGGATCTCGGGTACGGGGACCCGGCCGGACTGCCGCGGCTGCGCGGGGAGTTGGCGTCCTACCTGGGCCGGGTGCGGGCGGTGGCCGCCGGGGTGGAGCGGACGATGGTGGTGGCGGGTGTCGGGCAGAGCCTGTCGCTGTTGGTCGGGGTGCTGGCCGGGCACGGGTACCGGCGGATCGCGGTGGAGGACCCCGGTTCGCCCGGCGCGGTGGAGCTGCTGCGCGCCCACGGGGTCGACCCGATCGGTGTGCCGGTCGACGAAGAGGGCCTGATGGTGCGCGAGTTGGCGGCGAGCGGCGCGGACGCGGTGCTGGTCACCCCGGCGCACCAGTATCCGACCGGGGTGGTGCTGTCCGCGCGGCGGCGCACCGAACTCGCCGCCTGGGCGCGGGCCGGCGGGCTGGTGATCGAGGACGACTACGACGCCGAGTTCCGCTACGACCGCGAACCCGTGGGCGCCGTCCAGGGGTTGGCGGTGGAGCGGACCGTCTACCTCGGCTCGCTCAGCAAGACCCTGGCGCCCGGGCTGCGGCTCGGCTGGGCGGTCCTGCCGGGCCGGCTCGCCGCGGAGTTCCGGGAGGCCAAGCGGTACGCCGACCTCGGCACCGGGGCGGTCGACCAACTCGCCTTCGCCGCACTGCTGGAGAGCGGCGGCTACGACCGGCACCTGCGCGCCGTCCGCCCCCGCTACCGGGCCCGTCGCGACGCGCTGGTCACCGCCCTCGGCGTCCACCTGCCGCAGGTCGAACTACGCGGCGTCGCCGCCGGGTTGCACCTGTACGCGGAGCTCCCCGACGGGCTCGACGAAGCCGCGCTGGTGGCCGCCGCGCTGCGCCGCGGGGTGCGGGTCGCCGCGGTCGCGCCGAGCCGGATCACCCCCGGGCCCGGGGCGATCGCCCTCGGCTACGCGGGCGTCGCCGAGCAGCGGCTGGCACAGGCGGCGGCGCTGCTCGGGGCGGCGGCCGCCGCCGTGCTCGGCTGAGGGTGCTTGCGGCTGTGCTCGGCTGACGGTGCGTGCGGCCGTGCCCGGCTGATGGTGCGTGCGGCTGTGCCCGGCTGAGGGTGGGTGTGTCAGGGGCTGTTCAGGGCCGTGGTCTTGAGTACGGCCAGGGCGGCCAGGAAGGCGAACACCAGGACGACGCCGACCAGTTGGACCGCGTTGCGCTGCTGCCGCGGCGCGTAGGCCAGCGCGTAGCCGGTGGTCAGGCCGGTGACCAGGCCGCCGAGGTGGCCCTCCCAGGAGGTGAAGCCCGCCGAGATGACCATCCAGATCACGAAGGTGACCATCAACTGGCTTCCGCCGAGCGGGTCGTAGTGCATCCGGCGGCTCAGCACGAAGTAGCCGCCGGCCAGGCCGAAGATCGCGCCGGACGCGCCCAGCGAGGGCTGGGTGGGCGCGACCAGGTAGGCGAAGACCGAGCCGCCGAGACCGGAGAGCAGGTACAGCGCGCTGAAACGGAGCACGCCGAGGCGCTCCTCCACCACCCGGCCGAGTATCCACAGCCAGTACATGTTGAACAGGATGTGGGTGATCCCGAACAGCCCGGAGGTGGGCTGCAGGTGCAGGAAGGTGCCGGTGATCAGCCGGTACCACTCGCCGTGCGCCACGCCGATGGCGGTGAAGCCCGACGGGGTGTACGGGAGGTTGTTGACGTAGTGCTGCCCGTCCGGACCGAGCAGCGCGGTGCCCAGCACGTCGAAGTGGTCGACGATCTCCGGGCGGGCCAGCTCCAGCAGGTAGGCGATCACGTTCAGCGCGATCAGTACGATGGTCGCCCACGGCGTCGCGCTGATCCGCCCGCCGAACGCCGTCCGGGCCTGCCGCACGCTCTGGTGCCCGGACTTCACGCACTCCACGCACTGGTATCCGACCGCGGCGTCCTTGCGGCAGTCCGGGCAGACGTTGCGGTCGCAGCGGGTGCACCGCACGTACGACTCGCGGTCCGGGTGCCGGAAACAGGTCTGCGGCTGCGCCTCGGGAGCGGGTGCCCCCTCGGCGGCGTGCGTGGCGTCCATGGCAAGGCCCTCCCCTTGACGGCGCCGCCAGGCCAGGTCCGACGCCGGACCGGCCACCGACCGGAGGTCCGCGGCGAAACGGCGCTCACCCTAGGGCATCGCGCGGACGGGTGAACGGCGGGGTGGCCGATCGACGTGCAGCTCAGCGCCTCTGCGCTATGGGCCGCGCTCCTTGGGCAGCTCGTCCCGGGGCGCTTCTCGGGGGCGGTCAGCGGACGGCGCTGAGCACCACGAACTTCGGGTTGCCCGCCACCAGGCGGGAGTTGCCGAAGATCCGGCGGAGCTTCACGTGGTAGGCGAGGTGGCGGTTGCCGACCACCCGGAGCTCGCCGCCCGGGCGCAGCACGCGGCGGGCGCCGGTGAACATCCGCCAGGCGATCGCGTCGGTGGTGGCCTGGTGGGAGTGGAACGGCGGGTTGAGGAGCACCACGTCCGCCGAGGCGGAGGGCACGTCGGCGAGGCCGTCGCCGACCTGGAAGTCGGCCTTCGCGTCCGGCCCGAGGTTGCCGCGGAAGGTCTCCTCGGCGGACGCCACGGCCTGGAACGACTCGTCGAGGAAGAGGAGTTCGGCCTGCGGCTCGGCCAGCGCGGCGGCCGTGCCGACGATGCCGTTGCCGCAGCCGAGGTCCACCACCCGCTGCCCGGCGCGCAGTTCGGGCAGGTGCTGGAGGAAGAACCGGGTGCCGATGTCGAGCCGGTCGGCGCAGAACACGCCCGCCTGGTTGGCGACCTGACGGTCCGACAACACGCCGATGCCGTCCGGCAGCCGGTAGCGCAGCGGCCACGGGTTGGCGGCCCGCACGAGCTCCGGGTCCGGCGTGGTGTGGATCAGCCGGGCCTTGCGCACCGCCAGGGAGGTGCGGGTCGGGCCGAGCAGCCGCTCGAACAGCTGGAGCGTGGAGGTGTGGATCTCCGTCACCATGCCGGCGCCGACCACCACCGTGCCCGCGTGCAGCGACGGCGCGAGGCGGTGCAGCTGGTCCTCCAACAGCGCCAGGCTCTTCGGCACCCGGACCAGCAGGACGTCGATCCGCGGCGGCGGCGCGTCCTGGGTGGTGAGCAGCCGGACCCGGTCCGTGTCCGCCTTGTTGCGCTCCAGGTTGGCGGCGGTGGCGCGGGTCGCCAGGTAGGAGTCGGTGACCAGCGTCACCGTGGCGTCCGTGCGGGTGCCTGCGGCGTCTGCGGCGTCAGCGGCGTCTGCGCTGGTCAGGGCGATGGTGAGCGCGGTGGTGAGGGTGCCCCAGCGGTCGCCTAGCACCACCACCGTCCCGTCCAGCGGCACGGGGGCGGCGCCGTCCGGCCCGTGCAGGTGGCGGAGCAGGTACTCGTCGGCGGCGTCCCAGGCGCGCAGTTGCTCGCGCGGACTCACGGGGAACCGGGCCAGCTCGAGCTCGCCCCAGGCGGTGGTGAAGAGGTTCATCGTGCCTCCAGGCTAGCGGAGCGCGGCGGCGAGAAGGGCTGGTGGCGGGGCATGCGAGGCCCCGCGGGCAGCTGACGGTCCGTCACCGGGCCGCGGCACTGGACGCCAGCGGCTGACCTCGGCGGTGGACCTCGACCAGGTCGGGGGTCCCGGGGTCGGCCGCCACGAGATCACCTGTCGTCGATGAGGTCGTCGCGGGGGCAGGCGAGCCCGGGCGGCTGGCCCGCCGCTATGTGTACTGGCTGGCCGGGACGCGGGTGTCGCTGGTGGGCGACGCGGCGCTGGCGTGACCCTCGGCCGGCTGACCGCGACGACCGGCCCCGCCACCGCCCTGTGCGCCGCCCTCGGCTGCGCGACCGCAAGCGCGGGCCTGGCGTCGCCCCGCCTGCGGACGGCCCGTCAGCCAGCCCCCTGAGCCGGACACCCTCCCGCCTGGTTGCCCCGGGCGGTGGTGGATCATCGTGGCCCGGACACCGGAGGGAGCGGGCGGATGGACAGGTTCGAACGGGTGGCCGGTGCGGTGCTCGGTTCCGCCGTCGGTGACGCGTTGGGGGCACCCTTCGAGTTCGGGCCGGCCGGGATGTTCGGCGCGCGGTTCCCGCCGGTGGCGGACCCGGCGGACGCGGACGGTCCGGGTGAGTCGGAGATGTGCGGGGGCGGCGGGTGGGAACCCGGAGAGGCCACGGACGACACGCAGATGGCCGTGCACCTCGGCGAGTCACTCGTCGACGCGGGCGGGCTCGACCTGCCGGACGTCTTCGCGCGATTCCGGGCGTGGGCGGCCGGTGAGCCCAAGGACATCGGCATCCAGACCGAGTACGTCCTCACCAGCGGACTGCCCTGGGACCTCGCCGCCGCCGTCCACTTCAACAACGAACTGCGCGCCGCCGGAAACGGTGCGCTGATGCGGGCCACCACCGCCGCCGTCCGGTTCGCGCCGGAGGGCCGTGAGAAGACCATGGCGGCGGCCCGGCAGATCACCGCGCTCACCCACGGGGACGGCGCCGCGTGGGAGGGCACGGCGATCTACCACGAGCTGGTCCGGGTCGCCCTCGACGGCGAGGATCCGGTCGACGCCCTGCCCGCCGCGCTCGCCGCCGTCCGGGACGAACACCGCGAGCGCTACGCGCGGGTGCTCGCGTCGGACTGGGATCCCAGCCGGGCCACCGAGGCGAACGGGGCGGTCTGGCCCTGCCTCGGCTCCGCCGTCTGGGCGCTGCGCACCACCGGCAACTTCGCCGACGCCCTGCGCGCGGTCATCGACCTCGGCGGTGACACCGACACCACCGCTGCGGTGACGGGCGGTCTGGCCGGTGCGCGGTACGGCCGGGCGGCGATTCCGGCGCGCTGGTTGGCGCCGTTGCACGTTCCGCTGCCGCCGACCGGGCGCGTGCTGCGGGTCGGGGAGTTGACCCGGCTCGCTGCGGCGCTGGATCCGGAAGCCGGGCGGGTGAACTGACGCATCGTCAGTACTGGTGCTGCAGGGGTGCGGCGGCGGTGGTAGTGGGCGGCGAGGAGCGGACCAGGCGCTGAGGCTGAGGGCGATCACGTACCACCGTTCGGCGGGCGCGGTGTGAGGGGAGGGCCGCGTCGGATGTGGTGGGGCGTCAGTCGGCGGTGGTGAAGACCAGGCTGGCGTTGTGGCCGCCGAAGCCGAAGGCGTTGGTGAGGGCGGCGCGGGTGGTGAGGGGGCGGGGGGTGGTGGTGATGAGGTCGAGCGCGGCTGCGGGGTCGGGGTGGGCGAGGTTGCGGATGGCGGGGGCGAGGCCGTCGTGGAGGGCGCGGACGGTGGCCAGGGCGGCCAACGAGCCGGCGGCGCCGAAGAGGTGGCCGGTCATGGACTTGGTGGCGGTGACGGCGGGGCGGTGGGGGCCGAAGACGCGGCCGAGGCTGTCGGCCTCGGTGAGGTCGCCCTTGGGGGTCGAGGTGGCGTGGGCGTGGACCAGCCCGATCGCCTCGGCGGGCAGCGCGGCGTCGGCGAGGGCGCGGCGCATCGCCCGGGCCTGGCCGTCGGGGTGGCCGGCGGTGATGTGGTGCGCGTCCGAGGTGACGGCGGCTCCGGCGAGCGCGGCGTAGGCGCGGCGGCCCGCCGCGTGGGAGGCGCGTTCCAGCACCAGGACGGCGGCGCCCTCGCCGATCACGAAGCCGTCCCGGTCCAGGTCGAACGGGCGGGAGGCGTGGGCCGGGTCGTCGTTGCGCAGCGAGTGCGCGCGGGCCTGGGCGAACCCGGCCAGCGGCAGCGGGTGCAGGCACGCCTCGGTGCCGCCGGCGATCACCACGTCGGCCCGGCCGAGGCGGATCAGGTCGAGGCCGAGGGCGATCGCCTCCGCGCCCGAGGCGCAGGCGCTGACGGGGGTGTGGGCGCCGGCCCGGGCGCCGAGGTCGATGGAGACCCACGCGGCGGGCCCGTTGGCCATCAGCATCGGGACGGTGTGCGGCGAGACCTTGCGCACCCCGGAACGCTCCAGCACGTCGTTCTGCCCGAGCAGGGTGAGTGCCCCGCCCGTCCCCGTGCCGATCACCACCGCCAGCCGCTCCCCGTCGACGGCGGGCGCGCCGGCGTCCGCCCACGCCTCGCGGGCGGCGATCAGGGCGAGCTGCTCGCAGCGGTCCAGCCGGCGGGCCTCGACCCGGTCCAGCACCTCGGCGGGTTCGACGGCGAGCTGCCCGGCGATCCGGATCGGCAGGGCCTCGGCCCAGTCCCGTTCGAGCGGCCGGATGCCGTTCGCCCCGGCCAGCATCGCCGCCCAGGTGGCCTCGGCGGTCCCGCCGAGCGGGGTGGTGGCCCCGAGTCCGGTGACCAGGACGGGGGCGGTCTGCTGCTGCACTGGCGTCACTCCCTTTGTGGTGGCCGCACAATGATCCACTTCCCGGCGGATGCCCGGGGTGCGCGGCGATACCGACTCTGCCAGGGCAATCCGGCCAGGCCTGGTACCGGGCGACACCATGTCGCGCCGGGAAGGTCTGTGGAGACCTGACAGGTTTGGCTGACCGGTCGTCAGGGGAGCAGCCGGTCAGCCGGCGGCCAGGTAGGCGTGCAGCGCGGCGGCGAAGTTGTTCGGCGATCGCGCTCGGGGAACACGACCTGCGCTGGGCGAGCGCAGGCTCGCTGCTGGAGAACCGGCTCGGCAGCGGCTACGCCTTCGCGGCCACCGCCTTCGGCATCCGCGCCGAGACGGACCGCCCCGGCCCCGACACCGTCGAGGGCGTGCTCGCCACCCGGCCCGAGCCGCGCACCGTCATCGACCCGCGCCGCCTCGATGTGCCCGCACTGGCGCGGGAGTTGAGCCCGCGCGTGCCCGCCGACCACACCTACTTCGGCCTCGACCCGGCGACGCTCGACCGGCTGGACGCGGTGGTCTTCGTGCGCGAGATCCCCGCGCCGCGGCAGTGGTGGACCTGACGCCCGCACCGCGGGCCGGTCGGCGGCCGCGGGACGGGCGATACCCCCTGGCCGACCCGGCGCGGGTGGGGCAGGATGCAAACCGTGCGCCATCTGTGGGCCGGGCTGGCCGTCAACCCCGCACTGCCGCCCCGGGCGGTCGACCGGCTGATCGAGTACGCCGATCCGGAGCTCGCCGGTGAGCTGGCCGGTCGGCCGGACCTGACGCGCGGTCAGGTGGCTGCGCTGGCCGCCCTCGGCGAGGACGTGGCCGTGAAGCTCGCGCGCGCGGGTGCGCTGCTCGCGCAGGACGTCGATCCGCAGCGCCGGCCCCGCGCGGCCCTCGCCCTGCTGGAGGAAGGCCGGGCGCCGGTCGAATGGGCGCGGCGGCTCGCGGACCTGCCGGAGCTCCGGGCGGCCCTCGTCGCCTGCCCCGGGCTGCCCGCGGACGTCACCGCGCGCCTCGCCGAGGACGCCGACCCGGAGGTGGTCGCCGACCTCGGCTGGTACACCGTCGACCCGTCGGTCCTCACGCGGCTCGCCGCGCACCCGTCCACGCAGGTCAGGCGCGGCGCCGCCGCGAACGAGGCCACGCCGCCGGCCGTGCTCGCCGATCTGCTGGCCGACCGCCCGCCCGCGGGCAGCTGTCCGGTGTGCGAGCGGCACCCCGTCCCGTGGGCGCACGCACCCGACTGCCAGGACGTGGACTGCGGCCTGCCGCCCGGCGCGTACTGCGACGGCACCCACGCGTGGGCGCGGCAGGACATCCGGTTGCTGGTGCTCGGCAACCCCGCCGCGCCGACCGAGGCCGTCGCCCGGCACCTGGACGAACCCAGCCTGCTGCTGCGGATCGAGCTCGCCCGGCGGACCGACCTCGACGCCGCCGCGTACGCGCACCTCGCCGTCGACCCCGTCCCGTGGCTGCGGTGGACGATCGCGGAGAACCCGGCGGTCGGCGAGCCGCTGCTGCGCGTCCTCGCCGAGGACGACAGCGACGACGTGCGCCGCCGGGTCGCCCGCCATCCGCGCGTGCCGCTGGACGTCCTGGACCGGCTCGCCGGCACCGTCAAGCTCGGGCCGAACCTGGTGCAGCGGATCGCCGCCGCCACCGAGGAGGAGGTCCGGCAGCTGGCCGCCTCGCCCAACCCCGGGCTGCGGGTGCTGCTCGCCCAGCGGCGCGACCTGCCGGCGGACGTCCGCGACGCCCTGCTCGCCGACCGGGACGCGAAGGTCGCCGGCGCCATCGCCGGGCACCCCGGCCTGGAGGAGGCCCGGCTGCGGGACCTGCTCGCCCGGTTCGGCCGCCAGGTGGCCACCTCGATCGCGGCCAACCCCGAGGCGACGGCCGCACTGCTCGCCGAGATCGTCCGCGCCGAGAGCCCGAACGTCCGCGCGCTTCGGGCCGTCGCCGTGCACCCGCACGCCGACGGGGCCAGCCTGACGATCTGTCTCTCCGACCCCAAGGCCAAGCTGATCGCCGCCCGGCACCCCGCCCTCCCCCCGCAGATCCTCGCCTGGCTCCTCGACGACCCCGACGAGGCGGTCGCCGAAGCCGCCGCAGCCAACCCGGCACTGCCGGAGGAGGACCGCGAACGCCTGATGCCGTGAGCCGGCTCCCGCTTTCGGTGCCACTCGACGGCGGGTCAGAGCCGCCGTACGCGCAGGACGCCGGTCTGCATCGGCAGGGCGAACTCGCCGTGGGCGGTCTCGGGGCGGCCGGCGAGGTAGGCGCGGATCCGGCCCAGCGCGGCCGCGCGGTCCGGTTCCGGGAGGACGAGCATGCCGGCGCGGGTGGCGAGGGTGGCGGTGAGGGAGTCGGCGGTGCGGCGCTGGCCGTGCGGGAACGCGGACTGCTCGGGGGAGCCGAAGAGGGCGGGTGCGGCGGTCTTCGGGAGGTGCATGGCGGCGGTCGCGGCACGCCAGGCCGCCGGGGTGTCGCGGGGGCCGACGGCCGCGGGGCCGCTGACCCGGGCGAGGCCGGCGACCCAGTCGACCTCGTCGTCGAGGAGGTTCCACAACCCGGCCAGGACGCCGCCGGGGGAGAGGACCCGGGCGATCTCGGGGCCCGCGACGGCCATGTCGAACCAGTGCATCGCGTTGCCCGCCAGCACGGCGTCCACCGAGCCGTCCGGCAGCGGGATCGCCTCCGCACTGGCCGGCAGGGCGCGGACGGCCGGCAGCGCGCGGCGCAGCTCGGCGAGCATCGCGGGGTCGGGTTCGACGGCGGTCACCTCGATGCCGAGGGCGGCGAGCGTGGCGGTGAGCTTGCCCGTCCCGGCGCCCAGGTCGAGCACCCGCGGGCCCGGCGCGGGGTCGAGCGCCCAGCGCACGGCCGCCCGGGCGTAGTCCGGGCGGTGCTCGGCGTAGGCGAGGGCGGCGGACCCGAAGGACGAGGCGTGGGCTGACTGTTCGTCATGTTCCATGCGGACACGCTAGGCCGCAGAGCCGGGCGTGGACGAACGTTTGGGTACCTTGCATGAATGTTCCGTGGTGCGTATATTCATGCTGGGATTCAGGAGGGAATGTCATGGCTTTGCGAGTTGCCGTCGCCGGGGCGAGCGGGTACGCGGGCGGCGAGGTGCTGCGGCTGCTGCTGGGGCATCCGGAGGTCGAGATCGGGGCGCTGACCGGCGGATCGAACGCCGGGACGGGGTTCGGGGCGCTGCAGCCGCACTTGGTGGGCCTGGCCGACCGGGTGCTGGAGCCGACCAACGCGGAGACGCTGGGCGGGCACGACATCGTCTTCCTCGGTCTGCCGCACGGGCAGTCGGCGGAGGTGGCGGCACAGCTGGGCGAGGACGTCCTGGTGGTGGATCTGGGCGCGGACCACCGGCTGAAGTCGGCGGCGGACTGGGAGCAGTTCTACGGCTCCGCGCACGCCGGCACCTGGCCGTACGGGCTGCCCGAGCTGCCGGGCCACCGGCAGGCGCTGAAGGGCGCGAAGCGGATCGCCGTGCCGGGCTGCTACCCGACCGCGGTGTCGCTGGCGATGTACCCGATGTACGCGAACGCCCTGGTGGAGCCGGAGGCGGTGGTGGTCGCGGCGTCCGGGACCTCCGGCGCGGGCAAGGCCGCCAAGCCGCACCTGCTGGGCAGCGAGGTGATGGGCTCGATGAGCCCGTACGGCGTGGGCGGCGGGCACCGGCACACCCCGGAGATGGCGCAGAACCTGACCCCCCTGGCCGGCGAGATCGTGACCGTGTCGTTCACGCCGACGCTGGCGCCGATGCCGCGCGGCATCCTGGCCACCTGCTCGGCGAAGGCGAAGCCGGGGACCACGCAGGAGTCGCTGCGCGCCGCGTACGAGAGCGCCTACGGGGACGAGCCGTTCGTCCGCCTGCTGCCGGCGGGGCAGTGGCCGCACACCAGCTCGGTGTACGGCTCGAACGCCGCCCTGGTCCAGGTGGTGCTGGACGAGCACGCCGGGCGGGTGATCGCGATCAGCGCGATCGACAACCTGGTGAAGGGCACCGCGGGCGGCGCGGTGCAGAGCATGAACATCGCCCTCGGGCTGCCCGAGGAGCTGGGTCTTCCGCTGAACGGAGTCGCACCGTGACGAACGGTCGGAACGAGAACATCGGCGTCACCGCGGCGAAGGGCTTCCGCGCGGCCGGCGTCACGGCCGGGATCAAGGCGTCCGGCACCCCGGACCTCGCGCTGGTGGTCAACGACGGGCCGCAGCGCGCCGCGGCGGGCGTCTTCACCTCCAACCGGGTCAAGGCCGCGCCGGTGAAGTGGTCCGAGCAGGTGCTGAAGACCGGCGAGCTGGCCGCCGTCGTCCTCAACTCCGGTGGCGCCAACGCCTGCACCGGCCCCGAGGGGTTCCAGGACACGCACGCCACCGCGGAGAAGGTCGCCGCCGAGCTGGGCGTCGGGGCGATCGAGGTGGCGGTCTGCTCGACCGGCCTGATCGGCGTCCGGCTGCCGATGGACAAGCTGCTGCCCGGCGTCGAGCAGGCCGTGGCCGCGCTGTCGCCGACCGGCGGCGCCGGGGCCGCGATCGCCATCAAGACCACCGACACCGTGCACAAGACCGCCCAGGTCACCAGCCCGGCCGGGTGGACGGTCGGCGGCATGGCCAAGGGTGCGGGCATGCTCGCCCCGGGCCTGGCCACCATGCTGGTCGTGGTCACCACCGACGCCGTGGTCGACGCCGCGGGCCTGGACGCCGCGCTGCGCGCCGCCACCCGCACCACCTTCGACCGGGTCGACTCCGACGGCTGCATGTCCACCAACGACACGGTGCTGCTGCTGGCCTCCGGCGCCTCCGAAGTCGCGCCCGGGCAGGCCGAGTTCGCCGAGGCCGTGCGCACCGTCTGCGCCGACCTGGCACGGCAGCTGATCGGCGACGCCGAGGGCGCGTCCAAGGACATCCGGATCGACGTGCTGAACGCCGCCACCGAGGACGAGGCGGTCGAGGTGGCCCGCACCATCTCCCGCAACAACCTGCTCAAGTGCGCCATCCACGGCGAGGACCCCAACTGGGGCCGCGTGCTGTCCGCCATCGGCACCACCGCCGCCGCCTTCGACCCGGACCGCCTCGACGTCGCGATCAACGGCGTCTGGGTGTGCAAGGACGGCGGCGTCGGCGAGGACCGCGAGCTGGTGAGCATGAAGGACCGCGAGGTCGTCATCACCGCCGACCTGAAGGCCGGTCAGGCCGCCGCCACCGTGTGGACCAACGACCTGACCGCCGACTACGTGCACGAGAACAGCGCCTACTCCAGCTGACCCGGGGGACGAGGGACCAGTGCAGATCGCACCCAAGGGCGAACAGGCCCGCAGCAACGCCGCGCTGCCCAAGGCGCGCACCCTGATCGAGGCGCTCCCCTGGCTGGAGCGTTTCCACGGCAAGACCGTGGTGATCAAGTTCGGCGGCAACGCCATGGTCGACGAGGAGCTGAAGGCCGCCTTCGCCCAGGACGTGGTCTTCCTCCGCTATGCCGGCCTGCACCCCGTGGTGGTGCACGGCGGCGGCCCGCAGATCAGCGCCCAGCTCGACAAGCTCGGCCTGGAGTCCTCGTTCACCGCGGGCCTGCGGGTCACCACCCCCGAGACCATGGACGTGGTCCGGATGGTGCTCGCCGGGCAGGTCCAGCGCGAACTGGTCGGCCTGCTCAACGAGCACGGCCCGTTCGCGGTCGGCATGACCGGCGAGGACGCGCACACCATGACCGCGGTCAAGCGCTACGCCGTGGTCGACGGCGAGCAGGTCGACATCGGCCTGGTCGGCGACATCGTCAACATCGAGGCCGGCGCGGTGAAGGCGCTGATCGCCGACGGCCGCATCCCGGTGATCTCCTCGATCGCCCGCGGCGCCGACGGCCACGTCTACAACATCAACGCCGACACCGCCGCCTCCGCCATGGCGGTCGCGCTCGGCGCCGAGATGCTGGTGGTGCTCACCGACGTCGAGGGCCTGTACAAGGACTGGCCGAACTCCGACGACGTGATCAGCCAGCTGACGGCCAGTGAGCTGGACGAGATGCTGCCCGGCCTGGCCACCGGCATGCTCCCCAAGATGGAGGGCTGCCTGCGCGCCGTCCGCTCCGGCGTCGGCACCGCGCGCGTGCTGGACGGCCGGGTGCAGCACAGCCTGCTGCTGGAGATCTTCACCGACGAGGGCATCGGCACCATGGTGGTGCCCGACGACGAGGCGACCGTACTGGGGGGCCTGGCATGAGCAACGCATCGATCACCGAGCGGTACCAGCACACGCTGATGCACAACTACGGCACGCCGCGGATCCCGCTGGTGCGCGGCGAGGGCGCGCTGCTCTGGGACGCCGACGGCAAGGAGTACCTGGACCTGGTCGGCGGCATCGCGGTCAACGCGCTGGGCACCGCCCACCCGGCGATCGTCGAGGCGGTCACCGCGCAGATCTCCACCCTGGGCCACGTCTCCAACCTGTTCATGGCCGAGCCGACCGTCCGACTCGCCGAGAAACTGGTCGAGTTGGCGGGCCGCCCGGGCCGGGTGTTCTTCTGCAACTCCGGCGCCGAGGCCAACGAGGCCGCCTTCAAGATCTCCCGGCTGACCGGCCGCACCCACCTGGTCTCGGTCGAGGGCGCGTTCCACGGCCGCACCATGGGCGCGCTCTCGCTGACCGCCCAGCCCGCCAAGCAGGACCCGTTCCGCCCGCTGCCCGGCGACGTCACGCACGTCCCGTTCGGCGACGTCGAGGCGCTGCGGCAGGCCGTCACCACCGACACCGCCGCGGTCTTCCTGGAGCCCATCCAGGGCGAGAACGGCGCCATTCCGCTGCCCGACGGCTACCTGCGGGCGGCCCGCGAGATCACCCGCGCCACCGGCACCCTGCTGGTCCTGGACGAGATCCAGACCGGCGTCGGCCGCACCGGCCACTGGTTCGCGCACCAGGCGTACGACGGCGTCGACCCGGACGTCGTGACCCTCGCCAAGGGCCTCGGCGGCGGCCTGCCGATCGGCGCCGTGCTCGCCTTCGGCGACGCCGCCGAACTGCTGAGCCCGGGTCAGCACGGCACCACCTTCGGCGGCAACCCGGTGGTCGCCGCCGCCGGACTCGCCGTGCTGCGCACCATCGAGGAGCAGGGCCTGCTGGAGCACGCCGCCAAGCTCGGCGAGCGGCTGCGCGTGGGCGTCGAGGCGATCGGCGACCCGCTGGTCGACCACGTCCGCGGCAAGGGGCTGCTGCTCGGCATCGTGCTGACCGCGTCGGTCGCCGCCCAGGTGCAGGCCGCCGCGCAGGACGCCGGGTTCCTGGTCAACGCGGCCGTGGCGGACGCGGTGCGGCTGGTCCCGCCGATGATCCTCACCGAGGAACAGGCCGACGCCTTCGTCGCCGCGCTGCCCGCGATCCTCCGAACGGTCCGCGAATCCGCCCCCGGCGCGAACAGCTGAGCGTCTTTCAGGAGAATCATCAGTTATGACCGCACCTCGTCCTGAGCCCACGCCGCCCGCCGGCCCGTCGCAGCAGGTCCCGCAGACCCGCACCGCGCGCCACCGGCGGATCGTGGACCTGCTGACCCGCCAGGCCGTCCGCTCGCAGAGCCAGCTCGCCAAGCTGCTCGCCGACGACGGACTGGTGGTCACCCAGGCCACGCTCTCCCGGGACCTGGACGAACTCGGCGCGGTGAAGATCCGCAACCGGGACGGCGCCCTGATCTACGCCGTCCCGGCCGAGGGCGGCGACCGCACCCCGCGCGCCCCGATGGGCGAGTCCGCCAGCGAGGCCCGGATGGCCCGGCTGGCGGGCGAGCTGATGGTCTCCGCCACCGCCTCCGGCAACCTGGTGGTGCTGCGCACCCCGCCGGGCGCGGCGCAGTTCCTGGCGTCCGCGATCGACGCCGCCGAGGTCTTCGAGGTCATCGGCACCATCGCCGGCGACGACACCGTGCTGCTGATCAGCCGCGACGCGGCCGGCGGGCAGGCGCTCGCCGACCACCTGATGCAACTGGCCCAGGCCAAGTCCGGGTAGCGCGTCCGCCGCGCGCCCGCCGGCACCGGTTTGTGAAACTCATACGCGGTCGTGCATACTTATGCCTAACGCCGCATGGAACCTTTGTAGTGAATGGGAGATAGCCGTGACCGAGCGCGTCGTACTCGCCTACTCGGGCGGTCTGGACACGTCCGTCTGCATCGGCTGGATCGCCGAGGAGACCGGCGCCGAGGTCATCGCCGTCGCGGTCGACGTCGGCCAGGGCGGCGAGGACCTCGAGGTGATCCGCCAGCGCGCCCTCGACTGCGGCGCCGTCGAGGCCGAGGTCGCCGACGCCCGCGACGAGTTCGCCAACGAGTACTGCCTGCCGGCCCTCAAGGCCAACGCCCTGTACCAGGGCCAGTACCCGCTGGTCTCCGCGCTGTCCCGCCCGGTGATCGTCAAGCACCTGGTCGCCGCCGCGCAGAAGCACGGCGCCACCACGGTCGCGCACGGCTGCACCGGCAAGGGCAACGACCAGGTCCGCTTCGAGGTCGGAATCCAGTCGCTGGCCCCGAGCCTGAAGTGCATCGCCCCGGTCCGCGACTACGCGATGACCCGCGACAAGGCGATCGCCTTCGCGGAGGCCAAGAACCTCCCGATCGTGACCACCAAGAAGAACCCGTACTCGATCGACCAGAACGTCTTCGGCCGCGCCGTCGAGACCGGCTTCCTCGAGGACATCTGGAACGCCCCGATCGAGGACGTCTACGAGTACACCCAGAACCCGGCCACCCCCCGCGAGGCCGACGAGGTCGTCATCACCTTCGAGGCCGGCGTCCCGGTCGCGATCGACGGCCGCAAGGTGACCGTCCTGCAGGCCATCGAGGAGCTCAACAAGCGCGCCGGCGCCCAGGGCATCGGCCGGCTCGACATGGTCGAGGACCGCCTGGTCGGCATCAAGTCCCGCGAGATCTACGAGGCCCCCGGCGCGATCGCCCTGATCACCGCCCACCAGGCCCTGGAGAACGTCACCGTCGAGCGCGAACTCGCCCGCTACAAGCGGCAGGTCGAGCAGCGCTGGGCCGAACTGGTCTACGACGGCCTGTGGTTCTCCCCGCTCAAGCGCGCCCTGGACGGCTTCGTCAACGAGGCCAACCAGCACGTCTCCGGCGAGATCCGGATGGTCCTGCACGGCGGCCGCGCGGTGGTCAACGGCCGCAAGTCCGACCAGTCGCTGTACGACTTCAACCTCGCCACCTACGACACCGGCGACACCTTCGACCAGTCCATGTCCAAGGGCTTCATCGAGATCTTCGGCATGTCCTCGAAGATCGCCGCCCGCCGCGACCTGGCCTGATCCACCGTCACCACCCGCCCCGGCCACCCGCGGTGGCCGGGGCGCCGCCACACTTACAGCACTTGAAGGAGCCCCACGCGATGACCGCCGAACAGCCCGCAGACGTCCGCCTCTGGGGCGCGCGCTTCGCCGACGGCCCCTCCGAGGCCCTCGCCAAGCTCTCCGCCTCGGTCCACTTCGACTGGCGGCTCGCCCCCTACGACATCGCCGGCTCCAAGGCCCACGCGCGCGTCCTGCACAAGGCCGGCCTGCTCAGCGACGAGGAACTGGCCGGCATGCTGGCCGGGCTGGACCAGCTGCTGGCCGACGTGGAGTCCGGCGCGTTCGTCGGCACGGTCGCCGACGAGGACGTGCACACCGCCCTGGAGCGGGGCCTGCTGGAGCGGCTCGGCGCCGACCTCGGTGGCAAGCTGCGGGCCGGGCGCTCGCGCAACGACCAGATCGCCACCCTGTTCCGGATGTACCTGCGCGACCACGCGAAGACCATCGGCGGCCTGATCCTCGACCTCCAGCACGCCCTGGTCGGCCTCGCCGAGGCGCACCCCGACACGGCGATGCCCGGCCGCACCCACCTGCAGCACGCCCAGCCGGTGCTCTTCGCCCACCACGTCCTCGCCCACGTCCAGGCCCTCGGCCGGGACGCCGAGCGGCTGCGCCAGTGGGACACCCGCACCGCCGTCTCGCCGTACGGCTCCGGCGCGCTGGCCGGCTCCTCGCTCGGCCTCGACCCGCAGGCCGTCGCCGCGGACCTCGGCTTCGAGCGCGGTTCGGTCGGCAACTCCATCGACGGCACCGCCTCGCGCGACTTCGTCGCCGAGTTCGCCTTCGTCACCGCGATGATCGGCATCAACCTCTCGCGGATCGCGGAGGAGATCATCATCTGGAACACCAAGGAGTTCGGCTTCATCACGCTGCACGACGCCTTCTCCACCGGGTCGTCGATCATGCCGCAGAAGAAGAACCCCGACATCGCGGAGCTCGCCCGCGGCAAGTCCGGCCGCCTGATCGGCAACCTGACCGGCCTGCTGGCGACCCTGAAGGCGCTCCCCCTCGCCTACAACCGCGACCTCCAGGAGGACAAGGAGCCGGTCTTCGACTCCTGCGACACGCTCGAAGTCCTGCTCCCCGCCTTCACCGGCATGGTCGCCACCCTGACCGTCCACCGCGAGCGCCTCGAAGAACTCGCCCCGGCCGGCTTCTCGCTCGCCACCGACATCGCCGAATGGCTGGTCAAGCAGGGCGTCCCGTTCCGCGTCGCCCACGAGGTGGCCGGCGCCTGCGTCAAGGTCTGCGAGGCCGAGGGCATCGAGCTGTCCGACCTGACGGACGCCCAGTTCGCCGCGGTCTCCCCGCACCTGACCCCGGAGGTCCGCTCGGTCCTCTCCGTCCACGGCGCCATCGCCTCCCGCAACGGCCGCGGCGGCACCGCACCGTCCGCCGTCGCGGTGCAGCTCGCCGAGATCAAGGCCGACCTGGCGACCCAGCAGGACTGGGTGGGCTGAACGCCGACTTCGCTGCACGCCGGACCGGTTGACACACCGTCAGCCGGTCCGGTGATGTGCGTGTGGCCGGCGCCCCGCCTGGATACGACCGGTGTCGCGACTCTGCGGGACCTCGCGGACGGGAGGACTGGCAGGGGCTCCGAGGGGCGGAACTGCGAGGCGGCGGCCGGGCGCCGGGGAGACCTCCGCGCGACCGGACCTGTCGCGCCCTGTGGCCCTGTCCGCCACGCACCCCCGCCGTTCCCCGGGCCCCTGGGCTCGCCCGGGCGCCTGGCTTCGCCCGGGCTTGAGGTTCCCCGAGCCGGGTGGGGCGGTTCGGCCTAGCCTGGTGGCATGGCCAAAGCAGCCATGGCGCTAGCCGAAGGGTTCCGGGGCGAGATCGTGGTGCCCGGGGACGCGGGGTACGACGCGGCGCGGGCGGTGTGGAACGGGGCGGTGGACCGGCGACCGGAGGTGGTGGCGCGGTGCACCGGGGTCGCGGACGTGCTGCAGGCGGTGGCGGTGGCCCGGGAGCACGGGTTGCTGGCGGCCGTGCGGGGCGGGGGGCACAGTGTCGCGGGGCTGGGGGTCTGCGACGGGGGGATGGTGATCGACCTGTCGCAGTTGCGCGGCGTCCGGGTGGATCCGTCGCGGCGGATCGCGCGGGCGCAGCCGGGGGTGGTGTGGGGCGGGTTCGACCACGAGACGCAGGCGTTCGGGCTGGCGACGCCGGGGGCGCCGTGGTCGGCGGCGGGGATCGCGGGGGTGACGCTCGGCGGGGGGCTGGGCTGGCTGGCCCGGGCGTACGGGCTGACCTGCGACAACCTGCTGGAGGCGGACGTGGTGACCGCCGAGGGGCGGCTGCTGACGGTGAACTCGGCGTCACATCCGGACCTGTTCTGGGGAATTCGCGGGGGCGGCGGCAACTTCGGGGTGGTCACCTCGTTCACGTACCGGCTGCACAAGGTGGGGCCGCACGTGCTGTGCGGGGCGGTGTACCTGCCGGCCGAGGTGCTGGCGCCGACGGTGGCGGCGGTGCGGGACTTCATGGCGACGGCGCCGGACGGGCTGACGGTGTGTTGCGAGTTCGGGCGCGCCCGGGCCGCGGCGCACCTGCCGGAGAGGTACCGGGAGCGGACGCTGGTGCGGGTGGGGATGTGCTGGGCGGGCCGGGCGGACCGCGGGCGGGAGGTGGTGGCGCCGCTGCGGGCGCTGCCGGGCGTGGTGGCGGACACCGTGCAGACCCGGCCGTACACGCTGTGGCAGCAGATGCTGGATCCGGGGCGCGGCCCTGGCGCGGGGAACTACGGGCGCAGCGAGTTCCTGTCGGTGCTGGACGGGGCGGCGATCGACCGGCTGGCGGAGCACGTGGCGGCGATGGGCTCGCCGTACTCGGACGTGCAGTTGGCGTTCCTGGGCGGGGCGATCGCCCGGGTCGGGCCGGAGGACACCGCGTACACCTACCGGACGGCGCCGTACCTGCTGAACGTGCTGGCGCGCTGGGAGCGCGGGTCGGGGGAGCGGGAGGTGGCGTGGGCGCGGCGGTTCTGGCAGGCGATGCGTCAGTTCTCCTCGGGCGGGGTGTACGTGAACCTGCTGGGGCAGGAGGGGCAGCCGCGGGTGGTGGAGGCGTACGGGCTGGCGAAGTACGAGCGGCTGGTCGCCTTGAAGGACCGGTACGATCCGGGGAATCTCTTCCGGGTCAACCAGAACATCCGGCCGAGCGCCTGACGGTGTGTGGAGGTTCTGCGCCGGCCGGGTGTGGCGCTCGCCACGTTGGGGCGTCCGGAAGATTGAGAACAGTGGTCTCCTGGGTAGAGCGGTGGCGAACGTCTCCTTGACGGTCGCCCGGCTGCCCGGATACTGAGCGTGACAGTCCCCGGACGCCGGACCACCGTCGGGCGGGACGCGTCGCGCTAGCCCCGGGCCGGGCCGATCCCCGCCCGGGCACACCTCGGACAGGAGACCGGTGCGAGACCCTCACTCGCGCGCGCCGGGCACTTAACGATGGGGAGGCCCCCGCACATGGGCATGAGTGTGATCATCGCAGCGGCACGACCGGATGAAGCGGAGCAGATTCTCAAGCTCCAGTACCTCGGCTACCAGAGCGAGGCGGAGCTGTACAGCGACTGGACCCTGGACCCGCTGACCCAGACCCTGGAGAGCCTCCAGGTGGAACTGGCCGAGCACCGGGTGCTGGTGGCCCGGCTCGGCGACGAGGTGGTCGGCACCGTACGCGGCTGGGTGGACGAGGCCGGCGTCGGGCAGATCGGCCGGCTGGTGGTGCATCCGCGGATGCAGCGGCACGGCCTGGGCCGGCGCCTGCTGGCCGCGATGGAGGCGCTACTGACCGAGGACGGCGCGAGCGGCGGCTTCGAGCTGTTCACCGGCCACCGCAGCCTCGGCAACCTGCGGCTGTACCAGCGCCTGGGCTACCGCGAGACCGAGGTGCGCGAGGTGTCCCGGCGGCTGTCGATCGTGACGATGGCCAAGCCCGTGGCGGCCTCACTGGCGGCCTGAAACCGTGACTGCGGCGCCCGACCCGAACGAGGGGTCGGGCGCCGCAGTGCTTGTCCTGCAAGGGCCGTGTCCACTATCCGGACGCCGTTTCCCGGAAACTGGGACGTGGACCAATTGTCTGATTTACTTGCTTCCATGACCTCGACGATGACATGCACCCCGACCGGCGCGACGCCGGCAGGTGAGCGACGCATGTGCCGTCGAATGTGTTGTCGCTGAGAGCCTTCGCCCAGCGCCTGCTGACGTCCCGTCCGCTGATGACTCGTTAGGGCCACGCCCACGCGCGGCCCGCCCGACCGGCGGCCATGATCGACACGACGGCAGGAACCACCTCTTCCCCGGGCCCCGCGGGTGCCCGACCCCGCCATTGCCGCGGACGCCCCACCGGCGGTCCGCCGAGGACAAACGGAAGCAGCTGTGATCACCACCAAGGGCCTGACCAAGGTCTACCGCTCCCGCGGCCGCGAGGTCCGCGCGCTGGACGACGTGGACCTGCACGTTCAACCGGGCGAGGTCTACGGCGTCGTCGGCACCAGCGGCGCCGGCAAGTCCACCCTGATCCGGTGCGTCAACCTGCTGGAGCGCCCCACCGCGGGCAGCGTCACCGTGGACGGCGTGGAGCTGACCGCGCTCTCCGGCGGCGAGGAGCGGGCCGGGCGCGAACTGCGCGAGGCCCGCCGCCGGATCGGCATGGTCTTCCAGCACTTCAACCTGCTCGCCTCGCGCACCGTCCAGCAGAACGTCGAACTGCCGCTGGAGATCATCGGCCTGGACCGCCGCGAGCGCCGCCGCAAGGCCGCCGAACTGCTCGACCTGGTCGGCCTCGCCGACAAGGGCCGCAGCTACCCCAGCCAGCTCTCCGGCGGCCAGAAGCAGCGCGTCGGCATCGCCCGTGCGCTGGCCGGCGACCCCAAGGTGCTGCTCTCCGACGAGGCCACCAGCGCCCTCGACCCGGAGACCACCCGCTCGATCCTCAAGCTGCTGCGCGAGCTCAACGAGCGGCTCGGCCTGACCGTGCTGCTGATCACCCACGAGATGGAGGTGATCAAGTCGGTCTGCGACTCCGCGGCGCTGATGCGCGGCGGCAGGGTCGTCGAGTCCGGCCGGCTCACCGATCTGCTCGCGGACGGCCGCTCGCAGATCGCCCGGGACCTGTTCCCGCTCGGCGACTTCGCCTCCGGCCACGTCGGCCGCACCGTCCTGGAGATCACCTTCCAGGGCGACGCCCCGGCCCAGCCGTTCGTCTCCCAGCTCGCCCGCACCTACCAGATCGACATCAACATCCTCGGCGCCGCGGTGGAGACCATCGCAGGCCGGATGGTCGGCCGGATGCGGGTCGAACTGCCCGGCAGCCACACCGACAACGTGGTGCCGATCGGCTACCTGCGCGAGCAGGGCCTGCAGGTGGACGTCCTCGACCCGGCGAACGGAGCGGCGGCATGACCTGGGACCAGATGTGGGAACTGATGTGGCCCGCCACCTGGGAGACCCTCGGGATGGTCGGCATCGCCACCGTCGCCACCATCGTGATCGGGCTGCCGCTCGGCCTGCTGCTGGTGCTCACCGACCGGGGCGGGCTGCTGCAGAACCTCGCGGTCAGCCGGGTGCTCGGCGTGATCGTCAACGTCGGACGGTCGATCCCGTTCATCATCCTGATCATCGCGCTGATCCCGTTCACCCGGTGGCTGGTCGGCACCACGCTCGGCTGGCAGGCCGCCAGCGTGCCGCTCGCCATCGGCGCGATCCCGTTCTTCGCCCGGCTGGTGGAGACCTCCGTCCGCGAGGTCGACCCCGGACTGGTCGAGGCGCTCAAGGCGATGGGCGCCGGCACCGCCACCATCGTCCGCAAGGCCCTGCTGCCCGAGGCGCTGTCCTCGCTGGTCGCCTCCCTCACCACCACCGTCATCGCGCTGATCGGCTACTCCGCGATGGCCGGCGCGGTCGGCGGCGGCGGGCTCGGCAACCTCGCCGTCACCTACGGCTACCTGCGGTTCGAGACCGCCTTCATGTGGGTGATCGTCGCCGAGATCGTGATCATCGTGACGGTCCTGCAGACCGTCGGCGACTTCACCGCCCGCCGGCTCTCCCACCGCGGCGACTACCGCAGCCCGCTGGCGATGTTCCGCAGCGCCACCGCCAAGCCGGACGACACCGAGGAAGACCTGCTCTCCTCGCACTGACTTCCCGCCCCCACCAGGGACGGGCACCCCGGCCCCACCAGGGCCGTACGCAACCCGCAGAAAGGCACTTTTCGTGCGTAACGTTCTGAAGACCACCGCCGTCACCGCCACCGCCGCCGGACTCGCCCTGGCGCTCGCCGCCTGCTCGTCCGGATCCTCCGGCTCCGGGGCCTCCGCCGACCCCAACAAGGCGCTGACCGTCGTCGCCAGCCCCACCCCGCACGCCCAGATCCTCCAGTACGTGAAGGACAATCTGGCGGCGAAGGCCGGGCTCAACCTCGACATCAAGGTGGTCACCGACTACGTGACCCCCAACACCTCGGTCCAGGACGGCTCCGCGGACGCCAACTACTTCCAGCACCAGCCCTACCTCGACGACTTCAACAAGAAGCAGGGCACCAGCATCGTCGCCGTCGAGCCGGTGCACCTGGAGCCGCTCGGCCTGTACTCCAAGAAGGTCAAGTCGCTCGGCGAGCTCGCCAACGGCGCCCAGGTCGCCGTCCCCAACGACGCCACCAACGAGGGCCGGGCGCTCAAGCTGCTCGCCGACAACAACGTCATCACCCTCAAGTCCGGCGCCGGCACCACCGCCACCGTCCAGGACATCGCCTCCAACCCGAAGAACCTCAAGTTCAAGGAGCTGGAGGCGGCCCAGCTGCCGCGCGCCCTGGCCGACGTCGACGCCGCCGTCATCAACGGCAACTACGCGCTCGAGGCCAACCTCAAGCCCGCCACCGACGCGATCGCCCTGGAGAAGGCCGAGGGCAACCCCTACGCCAACATCCTGGCCGTCAAGAAGGGCCACGAGAACGACCCGCGGGTGCAGAAGCTCGCCGAGCTGCTGCACTCCGCCGAGGTGAAGAAGTACATCGACGACACCTTCCAGGGCTCGGTCATCCCGGCGTTCTGACCCGCCCTCAGCACCGCCCCGCAGCGCCCCCGGCAGACCGCCGGGGGCGCTGTCCTGACGAGCCGTCGGGTGTAATGCCGGTACGCTGGCACGCCCGAGGGAGGGCGGGGCGTACGGTGTGTCCACGACCCGGCGAGGAGAGACGGCATGGTTGCGAGCTTCCCCGAGACAGCCATCAGCACCGAACGGCTGCTGCTGCGCGCCCTTGAGGACCACGACGCCGCCAGCCTGGCCGCGCTGCTGGCCGACGAACTCGTCCAGACCTGGACCGCCCACCACGGCCCCGACCCCGAGGCCCGCGCCCGGGAACTGATCACCCGTCAGGCTCCCGCCCGGCGCACCGAGGGCCGCGGAATCGTTTTCGCCGTCACCGAGCACCTCACCCAGCGGATGGTCGGCCTGCTCGAACTCGACCGCACCGACTGGCAACTGCGCAGCACCGAACTCCAGATCGTCACCGCCCCCTGGGCCCGCGGCGAGGGCTACGCCCCCGAAGCCGTCTCCGGCACCGCCCAGTGGCTGTTCGAGGACCGCGGCTTCCTCCGCCTGGAGATGCGCACCGCGGCCGGCAACACCGCCGCCCAGCAGGTCGCCCAGAAGACCGGCGCGATCAGCGAGGGCGTGCTGCGCAGCGCCGGCATAGTCCACGGCGGCGAATGGGGCCCCGGACCGGCGGAACGCACCGACCTGATCCTCTGGAGCCTGCTCCCCGAGGACCTCGACCCGCCCGCCCGCACCCACCCCGGCGACCGCCGCCACGCCCTGCGCCACTGACCGGGCCGTCGACCGGCGAGGGGACGAATCGCGCGGCAGTGCGTCGCACACCCCCGGCCAGACGGTAGCCTCTGCCTGGGCGCGCCACGGCGGGCCCGCCAGGGGTGGAACACAGGCGTAGGGAGAGCGGCCGCAGATGGCTGACCGGATCACGGTCATCGGGTGGGACGGCACACCGCTGACACAGGCCGCGGCCAGCGCACTCGCCGGCGCCACCCTGGTCGCCGGAGCGGGCTACCAGCTCGCCGCGCTGCCCGTCCCCGAACACGCCGAGCGCATCGGCCTCGCCGACCTGCGCGCCGCCGCGCGCCGGCTCGCCGACCACCGCGGCACCGCCGTCGTCGTCGCTGAGGGCGACCCGGGCTTCTTCGGCGTCGTCCGCACCCTGCGCCGCCCCGAGTACGGCCTCGAACTCGAAGTCCTGCCCGCCGTCTCCTCGGTGGCCACCGCGTTCGCCCGGGCCGGGATGGCCTGGGAGGACGCCCAGGTGGTCTCCGCACACGGCGGACGACTGCGCCGCGCCGCCAACGTCTGCCGCGCCCACCCCAAGGTCGCCGTCCTCACCACCGCCGAGGCCGGACCCAGCGAACTCGCCCTGATGCTGCGCGGCGTCCCCCGCACCTTCGTGGTCTGCGAGGCCCTCGGCACCCCCGAGGAGGACGTCACCGTCCTCACCTCCGAACGCGTCCCCGACCACGACTGGCGCGACCCCTCCGTCGTCCTGGTCATCGGCAACGTGCCGCTCGCCGAGGAGGCCGCCGGCTGGCTGGCCGGCAAACCCGTGCGCTACCCCGGCCCGCAGCGCGGCTGGGCCCTGCCCGCGCAGGCGTACGCCGGAGCGGACAGCGGCGACCGGCGCCCCCGCGCACTGCCCCCGCACGTCCGCGCCCTGGCGCTCGCCCGGCTCGCGCCCGCCCCCGGCGACCTGCTGTGGACCGTCGGCGCCGGCGACGGCGCGCTCGCCGTCGAAGCCGCCAGGTTCGGCGCCGCCGTGGTCGCCGTCGAGGCCGAACCCGCCGACTGCGCCCGGATCTCCGCCAACGCCCGCCGGGCCGGCGTCGAGGTCGAGACCGCCGCCGGTGACGGCCCCGAAGTCCTCGGCGCGCTGCCCGAACCCGACGCCGTCGCCGTCGAGACCGGCGGCCCCGCGATGCTCCGCGCCGTCGTCGACCGCAAACCCGAACGCGTGGTCGCCGTCGCCCGCAGCCTCGCCGAAGCCGGCGAGACCCGGCAGATCCTCGACGCCGCCGGCTACCACACCGACGGGCTGCTGCTCCAGTCCGCGCCCCTGCGCGCCGAACAGAGCGCCGGCGCAGGACCCTCGTTCGGCCGAGGCGACTACACCCTGCTGATCTGGGCCGAGCCGCGGGAATGACCGCCCCGGCCGACCCCGACGGTGATCCCTGTCGCATCGGGACAGGGATTCGAGATCGCCCCCGGCCCGGCCGGTAGGGTTTGCCCCGGGGCGGCACCCGGCGAGGCTGCACCCGTGTCCGATCCGGCACGGTTGTCACCTTTTTGACGCGCTGCAACCCCAAACGGCCCGCTTCGCGGGCATTCGACGCGGTGCGCACCGGCCCGGAAGAATGCCGCGAGGGTCCGAAGCGGCCGTGCCGTCGTGCCGGTTGCCCCGGGCTGTCGTTGTTTCTGATGGCACGCCACCCGTGCGGGTGACGGCAGATGGAGTGAGGGACGGGTCGGTGCGGTCCCGTTCCGGCGGAGTGGGCGGGACCCCAGGGCACCCCGCCAAGGACGCGCAAGCGGCCTGGAAGGAGCATTGACATGACCGATGGCGGCCACGCCCCGAGTGCCGGTCCCCTCACGCCCGAACCCGGGCCCGGCGGACCCGTACCGGAGCACCACCTCGGCGCGCCCCTTCCGCCCGTGGCACCGGTGGCGCCCGCCTGGCACGGCGACCAGCGCCCCGCCTACACCTTCCTCGACCAGCCCGACGGCGACGAGGACGACGACGTGCTGCTGATGCCCGGCCCGCAGGCCGCGTGGGGCGACGCCGTCCACGGACCCGCCGAGAGCGGCCTGACGGGCAGTGAGTTCCCCGCCGCGGCCGTCCCGGGCACCCCCGTCGCGCCGTCCTGGCCGCCGCTCACGCCCCCGCCGGTCGCCCCGCAGTCCGGGATGCCGCAGCCCGGCGTACCCCAGGCGGACCTCGCGCAGGGTGGTCTCGCGCAGGCCGGCATGGCGCCGCCGCTCGCCGAGCAGCCGCTCGCGCCGCAGCCGGTCGCGCCGCTGTCGGTGGCTCCGCAGTCCGTTCCGCCGCTGGTCGCCTCCCAGCCGGTGGCCGAGGCTCCGGCGACGCCGGCCGGCGGTACGCCCGCGGCCGGGACGCTGCACCTCGGCGGCGCGGCCCCGCAGGCCGCCGCGCAGGCGATGACGGCGCCTCAGCCGCGCCGTCCGCTGCACGCCGGGCCGCCGATCCCGGACCCCTCGCTGATGACCGGTCAGGTCCCGGTCCGCTCGCTCGCCGACCGCGGGCCGACCGCCCCCGGCGGCACCCCCGCGTACGGCGTGCCGGTGCCCGCCGAAACGGTGCAGCAGCAGCCGGTCGCCGTCCAGCCGATCCCGGTCCCGGCTCCCGTCCAGCCGCAGGTGGTCGAGGCCGCCGCCGCTGCCGTCGTCGCGGACGCGCCCGTCGCCCACACCGCGCCGGTGCTCGCTCCGCCGGTCGTGGCGGTGCCGTCGGCTGACGGTGTGTCGGGTACGGCGGTGCCGGCCGACGTCGTCTCGGACGGTGTGTACGTGCAGCCGTCGGCCGTGCCCGCGGAGGCCGTTGCCGCGCCGGTCGCGCCGGTGGTCGAGAACGCGCCCCCGCAGCCGGTCGTCGCGGCGCCGGGCGTGCCCCCGCTGGCGGTCGAAACAGTGGCGCAGCCGGAGGTCGTGGCCGTCGGCGGGCCGGTGGGCGAGCCCGTCGTGGCGGCCCCTGCGCAGGCCGCGGAGGCCATCGTGCGGGCCGGTCAGGACACGGACACCGTGCCGCTGGCGATCGTCCCGGCGCAGGTCCAGGCTCCGGTTCAGGTTGCGGTTCAGGCCCCGGCGCAGGTCGCCGAGCCCGTCGTGGCGGCGGCCGGCGTGACGCCGTCCGCGGTGCCGGACGGGCAGCCGGTCGCGCCGGCCGGGCAGGGTGTGGCGGCGGTCGTGGGGGCCGGCCCCGCGGTCGCCGAGCTGGCGCAGGCTGTGGCGCAGGCCGCCGAGCCGGTCGTCGGTCCGGTGCCGGCCGGGCCCGTCGTCGATGCGGCCCAGCCGATCGCCGTCGCGCCGGTGAGCCCCGCGCCGCTGGGCGTCGAGCCGGTGGCCGTCCCGGTGCCGGCCGCGGACGCCGTCGAGCCGGTGCAGCCGGGTTCGCCGGTCGTCGCCGCCGAGCCGGTCGCCGTCCCGGTGCCGACCGCGGAGGCGAGCGCTCCGGCCGCGCCGAGCCCGGTCCCCGCGGAGGCCCAGCCCGTCGCCGTTGCGGCGCAGCCGGGGCCGGCCGAGGTCGTCGTGCTCCCGCAGGACGGGGAGCCGGTCACCGACTCCGTGTACGCCCCGGAGGCCGTCGCGCCGACCGGTGAGACGGCGGAGCCCCAGGCCGTTCCCGCGCAGGGCGAAGCGTCCGTTGCCGCACCGCAGCCCGAGGCCCCGGCCGCCGACGAGGCGTCAGCCGTCGTCGAGGAGCCGGTCCAGGCCACGCCCAAGCGCTCGTCCGGCCGGGGTGCGCACCGGCGGATCTCCGCCTTCCTGGCCGCCCCCGCGGGGCTGCCGGTGCTGGAGCCGGAGGCGCAGGTGACGGAGGCTCAGGCCGAGGCGCCCGCGCAGCCGGAGGCCGCCGACCCGCAGGCCGCCGCCCACCCGCAGCCCGCCGAGGCCGCGCCGGTCGCCGAGCCCGCCCCCCACCCCGCCGCAACCGAGACCGATAGCGCCGTGATCGAAGCCGAAACCCCCAGCACCGAGTCCGCCGACCTCGCCGCGGCCGCCGCCGCCACCGAGCCGGCCGCCGACACCGAGCCCGGCGCCGTCACCGAGGCCGCAGAGCCCGCCGCCGTCACCGAGGCCGCCGAGTCCGTCGAGGAGGTCGAGCAGGTCGAGGAGGCCGCGCCGGCCGAGGACCGGGGCGAGGCCGCGCCCGGGTACGACGACGCGGGGCGGGAGGCGGTGCACCAGGTGATCCGGGAGCGGCGCGACATCCGCAACGGCTTCCGGCCGGACCCGATCCCGCACGAGGTGCTGATCCGGGTGCTGGAGGCGGCGCACACCGCGCCGAGCGTGGGCTACTCGCAGCCGTGGGACTTCGTGGTGATCCGGTCGGCGAAGACCCGGCGCAAGATGCACGAACTGGCGGAGCGTCAGCGCGAGGCGTACGCGGACTCGCTGCCGAAGGCCCGGGCCAAGCAGTTCAAGGAAATCAAGATCGAGGCGATCCTCGAGACGCCGGTGAACATCGTGGTGACCGCGGACCGCACCCGCGGCGGCCGGCACACCCTCGGTCGGCACACCCAGCCGCAGATGGCCCCGTACTCGGCGGCCCTCGCGGTGGAGAACCTGTGGCTGGCCGCCCGCGCCGAGGGCCTGGGCGTCGGCTGGGTGAGCTTCTTCGACGAGGAGGAGCTGGTCCGCGAACTCGGCCTGCCCGAGCACCTCGACGTGGTGGCCTACCTCTGCGTGGGCTTCGTGGACGCCTTCCCGGACGAGCCGGAGCTGCAGCAGCAGGGCTGGGCGAAGAAGCGCCCGCTGTCCTGGGTGGTCCACGAGGAGCAGTACGGCAACCGGGCGCTGCCCGGCGAGGAGCCGCACGACCTGCTGTCGGAGACGCTGCGCGGGATCCGTCCGCTGGACGCCAAGGCGCTCGGCGAGGCGTGGGACCGGCAGAAGCGGATGACCAAGCCGGCCGGATCGCTCGGCATGCTGGAGATCATCGCGGCGCAGCTGTCGGGCCTGTCCCGCAAGTGCCCGCCGCCGATCCCGGAGCCGGCCTGCGTGGCGATCTTCGCGGGCGACCACGGGGTGCACGCCCAGGGCGTGACGCCGTGGCCGCAGGAGGTCACCGCGCAGATGGTCGGCAACTTCCTGGCCGGCGGCGCGGTGGTGAACGCCTTCGCGGCGCAGGTCGGCGCCGAGGTGTGCGTGGTGGACGTCGGCGTGGCCGCCGAACTGCCGGACGCGATCCAGCAGGGCCGCACCACCGGTCTGCTGCCGCGCAAGGTCAAGCCGGGCACCGACGACATGACGCAGGGTCCGGCGATGAGCCGGGAGGAGGCCCAGCGCGCCATCGAGGTCGGCATCGAGACCGCCCGCGACCTGGTCGCGGCCGGCAACAAGGTGCTGATCACCGGCGACATGGGCATCGCCAACACGACCGCGTCCGCCGCGCTGATCTCGGTGTTCACCGGCACCGACCCGGCCGAGGTGACCGGCCGCGGCACCGGCATCGACGACGCCACCCACACCCGCAAGGTCGAGGTGATCCGGCAGGCGCTGGAGCTGCACCGGCCCGACCCCGCCGACCCGATCGGGGTGCTCTCCGCGATCGGCGGCCTGGAGCACGCGGCGATCGCCGGCTTCCTGCTGGGTGCGGCGTCGCTGCGCACCCCGGTGATCCTGGACGGCGTGATCGCCGGCTCGGCGGCGCTGGTCGCCAAGGCCATCGCCCCCGAGGTGCTGGCCGCCTGCATCGCCGGCCACCGCTCCGCCGAGCCCGGCCACCAGGCCGCGCTGGCCAAGCTCGGCCTGCGCCCGCTGATCGACCTCGACCTGCGGCTCGGCGAGGGCACCGGCGCCCTGCTGGCTCTCCCGCTGGTGCAGAGCGCGGCCCGGGCGATGCACGATGTAGCCACCTTCGACTCCGCCGGAGTCACCGAGAAGGCCTAGTACGGGTCCGGCGCCACCCGCCGGACCGGGCCTGACCCTCCACCGGCGTCCGGCCGCCCCCTCCCGTGCGAAGGGGGCGGCCCGGGCCGTACCCGTCGCGGCTCAAGGGCGCGCCGCCGCGGGGCTCCCGACCGTCCGCCGCCCACCCAGGAGCTCCCCCTCATGACCGCGCCCAACCCCCACCCGTCCACCCAGGGCCTCACCCCGTACCCCGTCGGGCTGCTGCTGGCCGGCCGCCGCGTCGTGGTGATCGGCGGCGGGCAGGTCGCCCAGCGCCGGCTGCCCGCGCTGATCGCCGCCGGGGCGGACATCCACCTGATCTCGCCGTCCACCACGCCCGCGGTCTCCGCGATGGCCGACGCCGGCGAGCTGACCTGGCATCAGCGGGCGTACGCCGACGGCGACCTCGCCGACACCTGGTACGCGCTGGTCGCCACCGACGACCCGGCCGTGAACACCGCGGTCTCCGCCGAGGCCGAGCGGCTGCGGGTGTTCTGCTCGCGCAGCGACGACGCCTCCGCCGCCACCGCCTGGACGCCCGCCTCCGGGCACGACGGCGGCGCCACCGTCGCCGTGCTCACCGGCGACCCCCGACACTCCGCCGCGCTGCGCGACTCCATCGTCGCCGGGCTGCGGGACGGCTCGCTGGCGGCCCGTCAGTACCGCGCCCACCCGGCCGGGGTGGCCCTGGTCGGCGGCGGCCCCGGCGACCCCGACCTGATCACGGTGCGCGGCCGCCGGCTGCTCGCCGACGCCGACGTGGTGGTCGCCGACCGGCTCGCCCCGCGCGAGCTGCTCGCCGAACTGCCGCCGCACGTCGAGGTGATCGACGCCTCCAAGATCCCCTACGGCCGGTACATGGCGCAGGAGGCGATCAACCAGGTGCTGATCGAGCACGCCAAGGCGGGCCGGTTCGTGGTCCGGCTCAAGGGCGGCGACCCGTACGTCTTCGGGCGCGGCGGCGAGGAGTTGCTGGCCTGCGTCGAGGCCGGCGTCCCGGTCACCGTGGTCCCCGGCATCTCGTCGTCGATCAGCGTGCCCGCCGCGGTCGGCATCCCGGTCACCCACCGCGGGCTGACCCACGAGTTCACCGTCATCTCCGGCCACGTCGGCCCCGACGAGCGCTCGCTGACCAACTGGGCCGCCGCCGCGCAGATGACCGGCACCCTGGTGCTGCTGATGGCCGTCGACAAAATCGGCGCCATCGCCGCCAAGCTGATCGAGTGCGGCCGCAGCGCCGACACACCCGTCGCCGTGGTCCAGGAGGGCACCACCGCCGCCCAGCGGCGGGTCGACGCGACCCTGGCCACCGTCGGCGCCGTCGTCGAGGCCGAGGGCGTCAAGCCGCCCGCGGTGATCGTCATCGGCGACGTGGTGCACGTCCTGGAAGGCTGACGCATCCGGGGGAGCGGGCTCCGGCACCGCTCCCCACGTGCGAAAATCGTGCGATGTCCGAGCCACTGACCGTCACCGACGCCGCCGACCCGCGCCTGGGCGACTACACCGACCTCACCGACGTCGAACTGCGCCGCCGCCGCGAACCCGCCGAGGGCCTGTTCATCGCCGAGGGCGAGAAGGTGATCCGGCGCGCCCTCGCGGCCGGCTACCGGATGCGGTCGATGCTGCTCACCGCCAAGTGGCTCGGCGTGATGGACGACGTGATCGCCGCCGTCGACGCCCCCGTCCACCTGGTCGCGCCCGCCCTCGCCGAACAGGTCACCGGCTACCACGTCCACCGCGGCGCCCTCGCCTCGATGGAACGCAAGCCCCTCCCGGACGCCACCGAGGTGCTCGCCGGAGCCCGCCGGGTCGCCGTCCTCGAAGGACTCGTCGACCACACCAACCTCGGCGCGATCTTCCGCTCCGCCGCCGCGCTGGGCATGGACGCCGTGCTGCTCTCCCCGGACTGCGCCGACCCGCTCTACCGACGGGCCGTCAAGACCTCGATGGGCGCGGTCTTCTCCGTCCCCTACGCCCGCCTCGAACCCTGGCCGGACGCCCTCGGCGCCGTCCGCGAGGCCGGGTTCGAGCTGCTCGCCCTCACCCCCGCCGGCGCGGACGACTTCACGCAGGCCCGCCCCCACCTGCTGCCCAAGGCCGCGCTGATGCTCGGCGCCGAGGGCGACGGCCTCACCCCCAAGGCCCTCTCCGCCGCCGACCGCCGGGTCCGCATCCCGATGGCGCACAGCATCGACTCGCTCAACGTGGGCGCCGCCGCGGCCATCGCCTTCTACGCCGTCAGCAACGGCTGAGGGCACCCGCTCACACCGGCGCGAACACGTCCTCGTCGACACCGTCCAGGACGAAGCCGTTGTCGAACCGGACCCGGACGGCCGACCGCGGGCCCTGCCGCCGGAACGCCTCCCACTGCGGCTGCAACGCGGCGACCTCGTCCGCCAGGCGCTTGCGGCTCTCCTCGGGCATGGTGTGCCCGTAGTCCTCGAACAGCGCCTTGAGCCGCTCGTACTCGCGCACTCCCTCGCCCGGCGGCAGCTCACCGGCGAGCCGCTCGACGGTGCCCTCCACCCCCGCGCCCAGCAGGAGGAACCCGATCCCCGGCCCGTCCTCGCCGGCGAACGCCTCGCCCAGACCGAGGTCCGCCACCAGCCTGACGCGCTGGCCTTCCATCAGGGTCATCGGCCCCGTACCTCCCGGCTCGCTCCACGCCGCCCGCCGAACCGGCCGCGGCCTGCGCCATTATCCGCTGTCGCGCGCGCCCCGGGGTCGCGCGCCGCACCCGTCGCTCAGGCGGCCCGGCCGGTCGGCGGACTGATCGGCTGCGGGGCCGGACGGCGCGGGTCGTGGTGCCGACGGCCCGTCAGGTCGCCGATCCGCAGCACCAGGTCCGGCGCCGGCGCGGCGGGCCACACGGTGAGCCGGTGCTCCTCCACCGCGCGGGCCGCGGTGTCCGCCTCCCGGCCCCGGTCCCGGCCCCGGGTCTGCACCCGTATCCGGTACCAGCCCCGCCCGGCGTGCGCCAGGTTCCCCGCCCCGGCGGGCTCCACCCCGTCCCAGGCGCGCAGCCGCAACTCCCCGCTGCTGTACACCGAGAGCTCCACCACGCTCTCCCACTCCGGCCCCGGCTCGCCCGGCCGCTCCCCACTCCGCACCACGCCCAGCCGGATCAGCCCCGTGTGCGTCCCGCACAGCACCGTCAGGTGATCCGGACAGGCCGCCGCCACCCCGTTCCCGTGGAACACCCGGGTCAACGCGTGCCCGTCCCACCCCTCCGGCAACTCCGGCCCGTACAGGAAGTACAGGCAGTCCGCGACATGCATCGCCTCGGTCGTCCACGTCATGCGGCACATGCTCCCGCCGCCCACTGACAGCACGTCACCGACCCGGGCGGGTCAGACGGCGGGGAGGCGGAGGGTGGCGACCGCGCCGCCGTCGGGGTGGTTGCGCAAGTCCAGGGAGATGCCGAGGGCCTCGGCGTGGCCCTGGGCGATGGTCAGACCGAGGCCGTGGCCGTGACCGCGTTCCGGGGCGCCGGTGCGGAAGCGCCGAGGGCCCTCGGTGAGGATGTCGGCGGGGTAGCCGGGGCCGTGGTCGCGGACCGTGAGGACCGGGCCGTCGAGCACCAGCAGGACCGGGGCGCGGCCGTGCCGGTGGGCGTTGGCGACCAGATTGGAGAGTATGCGGTCCAGGCGCCGCACGTCGGTGGTGACGGCGGCGTCGGCGACGATCCGCAGCTCGGTGGGCGCCGGCGCGGCCGCCGCCGTCCGGGTCGCCACCGGTCCGAGCCGCACCGTCGTCAGCTCCAGCCGGTCCGCGCCCGCGTCCAGCCGGGACACCTCCAGCAGATCCTCCGTCAGACTCCGCAGCACCCGCACGCGGTCCTGCACCAGCTCGGTCGGCCGCCCGGCCGGCAGCAGCTCGGCCGCCGTCACCAGCCCGGTGAGCGGGGTCCGCAGCTCGTGCGCGACGTCGGCGGTGAACCGCTGCTCGTCGGCCAGCTTGCTGCTGAGCACCGCGGACATCGAGTCGACCGCGGCGGCGAGTTCGGCCACCTCGTCGCGCGGCCCGCCGAGCGGCCCGATCCGGGCGGTCAGGTCGCCCTGGGCGATGGTGCGGGCGGTGCGGGCGGCCGTGCGCAGCCGCCCGCTGATCCGGTCGGCGGCGAACACCCCGGCCAGCACGGTGACGGCGACCGAGAGCGCGGCCGAGACCTGAATGGTGCGGTCGAGCTGCCCGATGGCCCGCTCGTCGTCGCCGTAGTCGATCCGGACCGAGACCACCTTGCCCGGATCCGCCGCGGTGCCGGCCCCGATCCGGGCCGCGGCCCACATCACGGTGCCGTTCGGGCCGGGGCCGAGCACCGAACCGCGGTGCCCGCGCTCGGCGAGCCGCCGCAGCTCGGCGGGGAGGGCGGGGTCGTCGGTGGCGGCGCCCCAGGCGACGCCCAGGTCGCCGGTGCGCTCGTAGCCGGTGAGCACCGAGCCGAGGGCACCCTCCGCCGCCGTCCTGGCCTGCCCGACGTGCTGCGCCACGGAGGCGCGGTGCACCAGCAGGCCGACCGTGATGGCCACCAGCACGGAGACCAGCGCGACGGTCGTGGCGATCTGGCGGCGCAGGTTCACCCGGACCGCCGCAGCTTGTAGCCGAAGCCCCGGATGGTCTCGATCCGGCCCGCGCCGATCTTGGCGCGCAGCCGCTGGACGTGGACGTCCACCACGCGGCTGTCCGCGTCCCAGGAGTAGTCCCAGACCCGCTCCCGCAGGGTCTGCCGCTCCAGCACCACGCCGGGCGCGGCGGTGAACTCCAGGAGCAGCCGCAACTCGGTGGGCGTGAGCGGCACCTGACGGCCCGCCACCCGGACCTCCATCGCGTCGGTGTCCAGCTCCAGGCCGTCGATCACCCGCACGGCCCGCGGCGGCTCGGGCTCGGGCGGCTCGGCGGGCGGCTCGGCCACGGCCCTGGTCCGGCGCAGCACGGTACGGATGCGGGCCACCAGCACGGCGCTCTCGAAGGGCTTGGTGATGTAGTCGTCGGCGCCCGCCTCCAGCCCGGAGATGACGTCGATCGGCTCGGTGCGGGCCGACATCATCAGGATCGGCAGCTGGCTCTCCTCCCGGATCCGGCGGCACAGGCCGACCCCGTCGAGCAGCGGCAGCATCACGTCGAGCAGCAGCAGGTCGGGCCGGTGCGCGCGGAACCGCTCCAGGCCGTCCAGTCCGTCGACGGCGGTGTCGACCGGGAAGCCGTAGCGCTCCAGCGCCATGCGGGTGGCTTCGCGGATCACCTCGTCGTCCTCGACCAGCAGGATGCGCGGTGCGGCGGGGGTGGTGTCGGGCACGGGGGTGCTCCCGGAGTGCGGGCCGCTCACGCAGCGGGCTTGACGGGTACGGGCGTCGGCGCGGCGGGCGCCTGCTTGGCGGGCGGCACGGTCGGGACCGGGCTCGGCGCCAGCGAGCTCTTCGGCTCCGTGCGCTCCGGCCTGACCGAGGGCTCCGCGGTGGGCTCGCAGTAGGGGCCGCCCGCGTCGGGCCCGGTGGTCTTCCGGCGCACCGTCACCAGGCGGTCGTCGTGCCAGCCGTAGGCGGTCTCGGTCTGGCCGGGCCCGCTGTCCGGGTCCTTGACCAGGAGTTCCGGACCGACGGTCTCGGCGGTGAAGCCGGAGGCCACCTGCTGGGCGAGCACCGAGTACAGCTGACCGTCCTTCAGCGCGTAGACGTGCAGGTAGCCGGACCCGGAGCCGAACAGCGCGGCGGTGATCAGCTCCGGCTTCCCGTCCCCGCTCAGGTCCCGGTACTGGGCCGGCCGGACCTGGCAGTCCTGACAGCCCGCCAGCGCCTTCCGCTCCTCCTGACGCAGCGAGGGGTCCCTGGCCAGCACCGCCGCGGCCTCGACGGTCCGGATGTCGTCACCCGCCACGGTGATCCCGGGCACCGGGGTGAGCGGCGGCAGGGACCCGGACGCCTTCGGCGTCGCGGTGGCCGTGTGCTCGGAGGCCGGCCAGAGCGGCTCCGAGCTCGGGCGGACGGCGACGGTCCGGGCCGGTCCCGCGTCGCGCAGCCGGCCGGCGTCGCCGCAGCCGGAGACGGCCGCGACCACCGCGAGCAGGACGGCGCCCCGGGCCAGGGCGGAAGGGCTGGGCCAACGACTCACGCTGGGTGTGCCTTTCGGGATCGGCGGCCGGACGGACCGGTGGTCGGTGACCCAGTCTGCCCGACGGGCGGACGCCTCCGACCGGACGGCCCGTCAGGGGGACGTCCGGCCGGAGGCGGTCGGGTGGTGCGGTCGGGTGGTGCTCTCGGGTCAGGGCAGCAGGTCGGCGAGCACGATGATGTTGTCCAGGTAGTGCCCGTCGCCCCCGAGCGCGCCGCCACAGGTGACCAGCCGGAGCTGTGCGGTGGTGGTGTTCCCGTAGACCAGCTCGGTCGGGAACCGGCTCTTCGGGTACTGCACCAGCTCGCGCACCCGGAAGGCCACGGTGCTGCCGTCCTCCCGGCGCAGCTCGACCCGGTCGCCCGGAGCGAGCCGGGGCAGCTGGTGGAACACCGCCGGGCCCTTCCGGGTGTCCAGGTGGCCGAGCAGCACGGCCGGTCCGGTCTCGCCGGGTGCCGGGCCGTTGCGGTACCAGCCGACCTGCTCGGGCCGGTCCATCGGCGGGACCTCGACCGTCCCGTCCGCGTTCAGCCCGGTCGCCGCGACCGGCGCGTCCACCCCGATCCGCGGGATGACCAGCCGGACCGGCGGTGCCACGGGGACAGTGGCGCCCTGTCCCCGCCCGGCCGCCGAGGCCCCCGGCGCGGGCTGACCGGCCTGACCGGACTGGTCGACCTGGCCGGACTGGTCGGCCTGGCCGGCCTGCGCCGAGGTGATCCGTACCGGTGCCTGCTCCGCGGAGCAGCCGAGCAGCACTGCCCCGCAGGCCAGCGCGAGGGCGCCCGCCACCGCGGCCGGTGCCCGGCGTGGGCTCCGGCGGCGGTGGCGCGGACTAGCCGCGCGCCCCGGCACGGCGGCGCAGGACGGCGAAGCCGAGGCCGGCCGCACCCGCGGCGGCCAGCCCCGAGCCGAGCACGAGCGTGGTGGTGGAGTCCTTGGACTCGCCCTCACCGGTCTGGGCACCGCCCTTCGGGACGACCTTCACCTGCGCGTCCTTGCCGGGCACGGACGGCACGGGCGAGGGCTTGGCGCCGTCGGCCGGCTTCGTGGGTGCCACCGACGGCACGGCGCTGGGCGCGGTGGAGGCCTTGGGGCTCTGCGGGCTGCCGTCGGCGAAGGCCGTGGAGCCGGCGAACGCCAGCGCACCGGCGACACCGACGGAGACCAGAACGAGCCGTGCCGCGTGCCGGACGGTCGTGGTTCCTGCCATGGGATTTCCTCCCGAATGCCTGTCACCCCCGGTCCGGTGACCGGGAGTTGGTACGGCAGACGTTAGGAAGCGCACTTCACGGTGCCCGGCCGGCCGGGTAACAGCCACCGAGCGGCTCTGTAACAGTCCGCAGGCCCGACCCGGCCGTCCGGGAGGCGCGGCTTCGCGGCAGGTCAGGGGGCCGGCGGGGTGGCCGCGGTGCCGGAGACGCCGGTGCCGGGCCAGGACTCCTCGAGGCCGCCGTCGGGGCGGACGGTGTAGCGGGTGGAGGAGACGGCGCCGGTCTGCGGGACGCGTTCCTCGCGGATGAGGGCGCCGTTCTCGATCCGCCAGACGGCGCCGGCCTGCGGGTTGGCGGCGGAGGCGCGGCCCGCCAGCAGGACGGGTGCGTCGCCGGTGAAGCCGTACAACTGGACCAGGTCGACCGGGACGGAACCCTCCACCCGGCGCAGCACCACCAGCGTGGCGTTCGCGTCGCGGTAGCGGGCGGGCAGCACCGCGGAGAGCGAGATCGGGGCGCCCGCGTCGGTGGAGTGGCCGTTCTGCAGGCGGATCGCGGGGCCGCCGGACGGGTCGGGGTAGCTGCGGTTCGGCCAGTCCACGGCAGGCGGGTTGCCGACCGCCGGGCTCAGGCCGCTGTCACCGTGGGCGGCCCCGGGCGCGCCGTCGATGGAGAGCGGCGCCGACACCGGGGTGCCGCCCGCGGCGGGCGTCGCCGAGGCCGCCGGGCCCAGGCCCTGCGCGCTGCGGTTCTCGCAGCCCTGCGCCACCGCGATGGCCAGCGCCACCCCGAGGGTCACCGTGACGAACACCACCAGCCGCTGCCGCAGCAGCCGCTGACGGGGCGTCGGCCGGCCGGGGTGCGGAGCGCCGGGCTTGCGGCCCGGCGGGGGAGTGCGGTCGCGCCCGGGCACCGGGGTGCGACCCGGCCCGGTCGGACGCGAGCGCAGGGTGTCGCCGTCCCGGCTGGGCCGCCGCGGACCGGCCGCACTCGCCCCGCCGGGCCGCCGCTCGCGCACCCCCTCACCGGCGTCCTGCCGCGGCATCGCCGGCGGCGCCACGGACGCCGCAGCCGGGCGCGCACCGCGTTCCGCCGCCGACACCCCGTCAGCCACCCGGCCCGCCGCACCCGCGACCCGACCGTCCGCGAGGCGGCCGCCCGCGACCCATCCGTCCGGATAGCCGCCGCGCCCGCCCGAGGCCGCCGTCCGCCCGTCGCCCGGGTACCCGGCCGCCGCGTACCCGGCGCCGGCCTGCGCCGTGCCCGCGTGCGCCGTGCCCGCCGTGCCGCTCTCGGCCCGCGCCCCGGCCGGCCGCCGCCCGGGGGCGGCGTCCTGGCGCAGCGCCTCGGCACTCTCGGCCGCCGCCTCGCCGCGCGAACCCCGCGCCGCGCCCCGGCCGCCGCGGGCGGCCAGCTCGCTGAGCCGCTCGTGCAGGGCGGCGGCGGGCGGCCGCTCGGAGGGCTCCTTGGCCAGGCAGGCCCGCACCACGGGGGCGAGCACGGGGGCGACGCCGGTGAGGTCGGGCTCCTCGTGGACGACCCGGTAGAGCATCACCTCGGACGAGGCGCCCGAACCGAACGGCGACTCCCCGGTGAGCGCGAAGGCCAGCGTCGCGCCGAAGGCGAAGACGTCCGTGGCGGGCGTGACCGCCGCACCGCGGACCTGCTCGGGCGCGAGGAAGCCCGGCGAGCCGACGGCCGTGCCGACGTGGGTGAGCGTGGAGGCGCCGCGCGACCAGGCGATACCGAAGTCGATGATCCGCGGGCCCTTGGGGGAGAGCAGGATGTTGGACGGCTTGAGGTCGCGGTGCACCACCCCGGCCTCGTGCACCTTCACCAGCCCGTCCGCCAGCGCCGCGCCGATCCGCGCCGCGTCCGCCCAGGCCAGCGGCCCCTCGTCGGAGACCTGCTTGTACAGCGAGGGCCCGGGCACGTACGCGGTGGCCAGCCACGGCCGGTCCGCCTCGATGTCGGAGCCGACCACCCGGGCCGTGCAGCCGCCGCGGATCCGCGAGGCGGCGGCGATCTCCCGGGCGAAGCGGGTGCGGAACTCGGCGTCCCCGGCCAGCTCGGCGCGGATCAGCTTCAACGCGACCCGCTGCCCCTTGCGGTCCGAGCCGAGGTACACCACGCCCATCCCGCCGGCGCCGAGCCGTCGGTGCAGCCGGTACGGGCCGACGATGCGGGGGTCCTCACGCCTCAGCCGCATCATCGCCATGCTGTACCCGTTTCCCGTTCCGTCAGCCTGTGGGGTGAGGCCCCGTCGGATTGGGGCACCGTCAGACAACTGTCTCGGCACAGCTTACGGACAGGTAGCGGCCCCATGCTGACACGCAACACCCGAACCGCCGGTCTGATTGTCAGATCCGCGCCGTATCCTCCGCCGCCCCCTCCCGGGCACCCCGCGCCGACCTGCGACGCTCCGAACCCGAACCGTCCCCCGCCCCGCGCTCGACGGCCCGTCAGCGCCCCTCCGCCCGGCCCCCCGCCCCCACCCCCTCAGAAGCGCCCTAGGGGTCGCCTCGGGGTGCGCGCGCTCCCGTCTCCGACTCCAGGCGTATTCCGAGCCCACCCGTCTCATCCCAGCGGAGGCGATCGGAACGGTACGCGGGCATGACGACCCGGAAAACCGTCCCCCCCTACGGTGGTTACTGCGAGGGCGGGCCGCTCGGACCCCCGAGAACTCCGCCCCCGCGCCACCACCCCGAACCCGCCGCACCACCGCAGCCCGGCAGGAGCAGACGACCCATGGCACCGCACAGCAGCGCCCGCCGCCGCCGTCCGTTCGTCTGGCCGTCGCCCGGAGCGCAGACCCGGCACCCGATGGTCGCGCTGGCCATCGCGGTGCCCTGCGCGGTGCTGCTGATGATGCTGTTCGGCGCGTGGGACCAACTGGCGGCCCAGACCAAGGCGGTCGCCGATCTGATCGGGCGCTGACCCCCCATGGGGTAGGGGTCTTCGCCGGCCCGGAGCGGCCCTCACCCGTCGTGGACGGACAGGGTGAGCGGCGCAGGCTGCAGCTCCGGCCCACCCGGTGGCCGGGAACGACACGTCGGTGAGGGCGTGCCGTCCCCGGCCACCGACCCTTCTTGGTCCGTCGACACCGGGCGGAAACATCGGGGCGGAAACGCCGAGAGCCGCCGCCCTGGACGGGCGACGGCTCTCAACTGTGGTGCGCGATACTGGGATTGAACCAGTGACCCCTACCGTGTCAAGGTAGTGCTCTCCCGCTGAGCTAATCGCGCGGGTTTGTACAGGCCAGAAGGCCGGCGTGCGCGATACTGGGATTGAACCAGTGACCCCTACCGTGTCAAGGTAGTGCTCTCCCGCTGAGCTAATCGCGCAGGATGATCCGAAGACCAGATCCGAAGATCAAGTGCGCGATACTGGGATTGAACCAGTGACCCCTACCGTGTCAAGGTAGTGCTCTCCCGCTGAGCTAATCGCGCGGGGAGGACCCCCGGTCGAAACCGGACGGTACCTCTTGGAGGTGGAGACGGGATTTGAACCCGTGTACACGGCTTTGCAGGCCGTTGCCTCGCCTCTCGGCCACTCCACCAGGCAACACACAGGAGAACGATCTTACCTGTTCTCCATCGAGCGGACGACGAGATTCGAACTCGCGACCCTCACCTTGGCAAGGTGATGCTCTACCAACTGAGCCACGTCCGCCTGTCTCCCGGTCGGCTTCCCCGTTTTTCTCGGCTCCGCTTCCCGGCGACGTGTTGAACTCTAGCGGATTCCCGGGCCAGCTGAAAAATCCGTTCCCGCAGCGTGGCGCGGGGGTGGCCGCCACGTGGTGATCCGTCAGCCGGGCCAGGGAGGCTCCCGCAGGCCCGCGACCTAGACTTTCCGGTACCGGGGCGATCCCCCGGGGCCCGCCCCCGCGCCCGCGCGGGGCGTGCGGGCAGCACCGAAATCCGTGCAGGAGAACCGTGTCCGGCCGCACCGTCCCGCTCAGCCCCGACCAGCCGATGGCCCGCTTCGCCGGCCGCCTCGCCACCGGGCTGCGCGAGGTCACCGACGACCCGGCCGCCCTGGAGCGCGGCGGGTTCTGGGCCGTCGCCCACGATTTCGAGGGCCGGCTCACCTGCGCCCGGTTCGCCGACGTCCGCCCCGACCCCGCCCAGCCCGCCACCGACGGCTGGCGCGGTCCGGCGCCGGAGAGCTGGCACAGCTCCCTGGACGCCGACGCCTACCGCGCGGGCGTGCGCCGGATCCGCGAGCACATCGCGGCCGGCGAGGTCTACCAGGCCAACCTCTGCCGGGTCCTGAGCGCCCCGCTGCCCGACCCCGAGCACAGCGACATCGACGCCCTCACCGGACTCCTCGCCGCCCACAACCCGGCTCCGTACGCAGGAACGATTCGCCTCCCCGAACAGGGGGTCGAGATCGCCACCGCCTCACCCGAGCTCTACCTCAGCCGGCACGGCCGCACCGTGCTGTCCGGACCGATCAAGGGCACCGGGCGCACGGAGCACGACCTGCTCGACAAGGACCACGCCGAGAACGTGATGATCGTCGACCTGGTCCGCAACGACCTCGGCCGGGTCTGCGAGACCGGCAGCATCACCGTCCCCGACCTGTGCGCCGTCGAGAAGCACCCCGGCCTCGTGCACCTGGTCTCCACCGTCCAGGGTCGCCTGCGCCCCGGCGCGGGCTGGGCCGAGCTGTTCGACGCCACCTTCCCGCCCGGCTCCGTCACCGGCGCCCCCAAGTCCAGCGCCCTGCGCATCATCCGCGCCCTGGAGACCGCCCCCCGCGGCCCCTACTGCGGCGCCGTCGGCTGGGTCGACGCCGACCGCGGCCAGGCCGAACTCGCCGTCGGGATCCGCTCGTTCTGGATCGAACGGGACACCGGCACGCCGGTGCTCAGGTTCGGCACCGGCGCGGGCATCACCTGGGACTCCGACCCCGACCGCGAATGGCGTGAAACCGAACTCAAGGCCGCCCGCCTGGTGGCGATAGCCTCCACCGGGACCCTCGACCGAGCAAGCAAGGAGCCATCCCGCCGATGATCTGGGTCAACGGAACACTCACCGCCGAAGCCGACGCCCACCTCTCCGTCCTCGACCACGGACTCACCGTCGGCGACGGCGTGTTCGAGACCGTCAAGGCCGAGCACGGCGAACTCTTCGCGCTCACCCGCCACTTGGACCGCCTCACCCGCTCCGCCCGCGGCCTCGGGCTGGCCGACCCCGACCACGACCGGGTCCGCGAGGCCTGCGCGGCCGTCCTGGCCGCCCAGCCGATGCCGCTCGGCAGGCTCCGGATCACCTACACCGGCGGCCGCGCCCCGCTCGGCTCCGAGCGCGGCGACTCCGCACCCAGCCTGATCGTCGCCCTCGGCACCGCCAAGCCCCGCCCCGACACCACCGCCGTGGTCACCGTCCCCTGGCGCCGCAACGAGCACGCCGCGACCGCCGGACTCAAGACCACGTCCTACGCCGAGAACGTCATCGCGCTCGCCGCGGCGCACCGCGCGGGCGGCAGCGAGGCGCTGTTCGCCAACACCGCGGGCCGACTGTGCGAGGGGACCGGCTCCAACGTCTTCGTGGTCCTCGACGGCCGACTCCTCACCCCGACGCTCGCCTCCGGCTGCCTGGCCGGCATCACCCGCCGCCTCGTCATCGACTGGACCGGCGCGGAGGAGACCGACGTCCCCCTCGACGTCCTCACCCACGCCGACGAGGTCTTCCTGACCTCCTCCCTCCGCGACGTCCAGGCCGTCACCCGCGTCGACGACCGCGAACTCCCCGGCCCCGGCCCGGTCACCCGCAAGGCGATGGCCGTCTTCGCCGAGCGCGCCGCGCACGATCGCGACCCGCACTGAGACGCGGCCCCCGGCCGGGGCCGTGGGGCGGTAGAACGGCGGTGCGGGAGGGAAGAGGGGCGGTATGACCACCACGTTGCGTCCCGAAGGACCCGAGGAGCCCGTTGCCGGCGGGGGGCGGAGCCGGCGATGGCAGATTCTCGTCAACGGGCACCCGGTCGGGGGGCTGCGGACCACCGCGCGGCGGCGGGCGGGGGAGATCTCCGAGCTGGCCGTCCGACTCGGTAGACGGCGGGGGCGGGCCACCGTCGCCGCGCTCGCCGCGGAGGAGGTGCTGCGCGACTGGGGGTGCACCCGGATCGACGTCACCGTGCCCGAGGAGGCCGGCCCCGCGCTGGGGCTGGCGCACGCGCTCGGCTACACCGAGCGGATGCGCAACCTCGCCAAGCGCCTGGACCGACTCCCGCCCCTGCCCGGCGGCCTGACGGACCGTCCGATCAGCGCCGCGGAGTACCCGGACTGGCAGGAGGCCGCCAAGGCCGACTACCGGAGCGAGTTGATCGCCTCCGGGCTCACCCCCGCCGAGGCCGCCGAGAAGGCCGAGACCGACCACCGCCGCGCCCTCCCGGACGGGCCCGCCACCCCGGGTACGGCGCTGCGCCGCCTGGTGGACCGGGACGGCGCCGTCGTCGGCACCCTGTGGGTCGCGCTGCGCCAGGACCGGCTGCCCGACGGCCGCCCGCTCGCCTGGGTGATGGTCGTCGAGGTCGACCCCGCGCACCGCGGCCGCGGTCACGGCCGCGCGCTGATGCAGCTCGCCGAACGCGAGTGCCTGGCGGCCGGCGTCCGCGACCTCGGCCTCAACGTGTTCAGCGACAACCGGGTGGCGATCGGGCTGTACGACTCGCTCGGCTACCGGATCACCCGGCGCACCCTCGGCAAGCCGCTGATCTGACCGCCGCCGCCGACCGCCACCCGCCGGCGGGCGGTCAGCGCGCCGCGTCCAGGATCCCGGCGATCCGCTCGCGCAGGCCCTCCTGCGACTTCCCGCCGTCCAGCCGCTGCCCGGCCACCACGTACGTCGGGGTGCCCGTCACGCCGATCGCCTTGCCCTCGGCGACGTCCGCGTCCACCCACAGCGTGTGCCGGCCGTCGACCAGGGCGGTGTCGACCTCCTCGGCGTCCAGACCGACCGCGGCGGCGATCTCGACCAGCACCGGCAGCCCGCCGCGCTCCAGGTCCTCCAGACGCTCCAGCAGCGCCTCCGCGTACTCCCAGCCGCGGCCCTGCTCGAACGCCTCGGCAGCGGCCTCCGCCGCCGGGTACGCGTACTTGTGCTTCTCCAGCGGGAAGTGCCGCAGCTCGACGGTCAGCGCGTCGCCGAACTGCGCACGCAGCGCGCGGACGTCGTCCAGCGCGGTACGGCAGTCGGGGCACTGCAGGTCGCACCAGAACTCGAGGCGGGGCAGGGAGGAATCGCTCATGCCTCCAGTCTCCCAGGCCCGGGCGCCCGCCAGGACCCGTCTCCCCGGCCGGTCAGCCGGTGGTGGCGGGGACCGCCTCCGCGGCCTCCGCGGACCGCTGGCGGGCCCGGTAGGCGGCCACGTGCAGCCGATTGCCGCAGGTGCGGCTGTCGCAGTAGCGGCGCGAGCGGTTGCGGGACAGGTCGACGAAGACCCGGGCGCAGTCCGGCGCCTCGCAGCGGCGCAGCCGCTCCAGCTCGCCGGCCATCACGATGAAGGCCAGCGCCATGCCGAGCTCCGCCGCCAGGTGCCGGCCGATCGCGGCGTGCGGGGCGAAGTAGTGGATGTGCCAGCCGTGGTGGTCGTGGTTGGTCAGCCGCGGCGTCGTCCCGGCCTCGGCGACCACCGCGTTCACCAGTTCCGCGGCCCGCTCCACCGAGCCGGCCGAGAAGACCTCGCGCAGCCGGTCGCGCAGTTCGTGCACGGCGGTCAGGTCGGCGGGGCCGAGCGAGTCGATCTCGCTGATCTCCTGCCGGACCACGAACGCGTTCAGCGCCGCCACGTCGGGCAGTCGTTCACTGCCGCACGCCTGCGGGGCGGTGTTCAGCAGGTCCACCAGAATGCTCAGTGCGCACTCGGTGTCATGGGTGATCAGCACGTGGGGACTCCTCACGCGGCGGCGGCCCGGCGGGTCGCCGCGTCGGTCATCGGCGCCGACTCTACCGGCAGCGGGCCCCGGCCGGGCCAGGACACGGCTGAGCCCCGGGCGCCGGCTCCGGTGGGAGCGGGCGCCCGGGGCAGGACCCCGAGGCCGCCGATGGGCGGCTGCGAACTGCGACCGTGCCCCCGAGTAGGACGGTGCGCATCGAGGTGGTCCCGCCGCCGCGCGACGGCGGGCCGAACTCGGTCGGGGTTCAGCTCTCGGCGAGGATGTGGGACAGCTCCCGGTCGAGGTCGAAGTGACGGTGTTCGGTGCCGGGGGGCACCGCGGCGTCGGTGCGCTTGAGGAAGGACTCAAGCGCCCGGGCCGGGGCCTCCAGCAAGGCCTCTCCTTCCGGAGAGCTCAGGGCGATGCAGACCACGCCTTGACCATGGCTGCGCGACGGCCAGACCCGGACGTCGCCGGTACCGGTCGGTCGGTGCAGCCCCTCCGCAAGGAGGTCGCGGGCGAACACCCACTCCACGGTCTCGTCGGCTCCGGTGTGGAACGTCGCGTGCACGGCATAGGGGTCGGCGGTGTCGTAGCGCAGGCCCGCGGGGACGGGCAGTGACGACTCGCTGGACACGATGAGGCGCAGGTGCAGCTCACAGCTGACCGTGGTGTTCATAAGCGCCAGGGCCTTTCGCTCAGTGTGCGCTCGGGGAATCGCACGTCGGCGAACGGACCATCCCACCTGAAAGCCCGGTGTAAACCCCTCTGTCCCGATTCCGGTGCGAGTCGTACCCCTTCCGGCGCATTGCGGAATCGCCCGGGCGGCCCGTCGGGCCGGTCCCGGAGCGGCATTACCCGGGGTCGGGCGGCCGGGCTGGAGGAAACCACGAACCTCGGGCCGGACGGGGCGGCCGGGCGGGGTGTCGGGCGGGTGGCCGGGCCCCGGCGCGTGCGGGCGGCGGCGCGACCCGGCAGGTGGGGGGCGCGTCCGGCGGAGGAGGGCGCGGCGGAGTGCGGGGGTGGTCGGAGCACTCCCGCCGATGGGGTAATGTTTTCCCTGCACCCGGGCGATTAGCTCAGCGGGAGAGCACTTCGTTCACACCGAAGGGGTCACTGGTTCGATCCCAGTATCGCCCACCGGAATGCAAAGGCGTAGGGCTCCGACTTGATTATCAGGTCGGGGCCCTTCGCCTTTTCCGGGTTACCGGTCCGGAGTTCTGACGCACATTCAGCGGGCCTGTCCGGGGCGGGAACTGGGGGACCGTCGGGGGAACGGATTGTGAACCGGGGTCCAAGTGGTGCTACAGTTCTTCTCGTTGCCCGGGCGATTAGCTCAGCGGGAGAGCACTTCGTTCACACCGAAGGGGTCACTGGTTCGATCCCAGTATCGCCCACCGAGCACCATCCGCAGGCCCCGACGGAAGCGTCGGGGCCTGCGGCGTTTCCGCCGCGGGGCGGTCGGTCAGGCCGCCAACTCGCAGGCGTGGCCCGGCTCCAGGCGCTCGCCGCAGGGGCAGCGGGCCGGGCGCAGCGGCCAGGCCGTGTCCACCTCCTCCGGCACGCCGGATCGTTCGAACCAGCGCTCCAGGCCGCGGGCCTGCGCCGCGTGCCAGAGCGCCTGCCGCAGGTGGAGGTCGGCCGGACTCAGTGCGCCGAGCCGCTCCGCGTGCCGGGCCGCGACCGCGCGCACCAACTCCAGGGCGGCCGCCGCGTCCGCGGCCGCGTCGTGCGCGCCCAGCAGCGGGACCCCGTAGTAGGCGCACAGGTCGGTCAGCGTGCGGCGGCCCTTGCGGTAGCGGTCCAGGTGCTTGTCGAGCACCCGCGGATCGAGCACCAGCAGTTCGGCGCCGTCCAGCACCTCGGTCAGCGAGGCCGCCGCGTGCCGGCGCAACTCCCGGTCCAGCAGCGTGAGGTCGTAGGGCGCGTTCATCACCACCAGCGGGACGCCGGCCCGGGACTGTTCGGCCAGGGCCAGGGCCAGCTCGACCGCGACGGTGCGCGGCGGGCGGCCGTGGGTGCGGGCGTGGTCGTCGGTGATGCCGTGCACCGCGCGGGCCTGTTCGGGGATCGGGATGCCGGGGTCGGCCAGCCAGGTGCGGATGCGGAGTCGGGTGGCCGGGGCGGTCTGCACCACCAGGGCGGCCGAAACGATTCTGTCCTGCTCGACGTCGACTCCCGTGGTCTCGGTGTCGAACGAGGCGAGCGGACCCTGATACCAGTGCCGGAGCTGCTGCATGACGCCCCCTCAGACGCCGCGCGGTCCTGGGCGTGCGGCGCGCCGCCGAGGACCGCCGGTGCGCCGCACTGTGCAGAGGTGATACCGCAGTTGACGGGCACTCAACCGCACTCCGGAAGAAATGCCGTGGCGCACCGTGACCGCGCGGTCACCGGAGACGGGTGCGGCGACGGGGAGGGGGCCCGGCTCGGTACCATGCACACGCAGCGCTGTGCTGCGCCACGGTAGCCAGAACGTCAGGAGAGACCGGTGACGGACGTCCGGATCATCATCAACCGCGAACCCGATCGGGAAGAGCGCGTGGTGACCACGGGCACTACGGCCGCCGAGCTCTTCGCCGACGACCGCGCCGTGATCGCCGCCCGGGTCGGCGGCCAGCTCAAGGACCTCGCGTACGCCGTCCAGGACGGCGACGAGGTCGAGCCGGTCGAGATCTCCAGCCCCGACGGCCTCGACATCCTGCGGCACTCCACCGCGCACGTGATGGCCCAGGCCGTCCAGCAGGTCTTCCCGGAGGCCAAGCTCGGCATCGGCCCGCCGGTCAAGGACGGCTTCTACTACGACTTCGACGTCGAGCGGCCGTTCCACCCGGACGACCTGAAGGCCGTCGAGAAGAAGATGCAGGAGATCATCAAGCGCGGGCAGAAGTTCTCCCGCCGGGTGGTCACCGACGAGGCCGCCCTCGAGGAACTGGCCAAGGAGCCCTACAAGCTGGAGCTGATCGGGCTCAAGGGCTCGGCCGCCACGGCCGGCGAGGGCGCCGACGTGGAGGTGGGCGCGGGCGAGCTCACCATCTACGACAACCTCGACCCGAAGACCGGCGAGCTGTGCTGGGGCGACCTCTGCCGCGGCCCGCACCTGCCGAGCACCCGGCACATCCCGGCGTTCAAGCTGATGCGCTCGGCCGCCGCGTACTGGCGCGGCAGCGAGAAGAACCCGATGCTGCAGCGCCTGTACGGCACCGCGTGGCCCACCAAGGAAGAGCTCAAGGCGCACCTGGAGTTCCTCGAGGAGGCCGCCAAGCGCGACCACCGCAAGCTCGGCACCGAACTCGACCTGTTCTCCATCCCGGAGGAGATCGGCTCCGGCCTCGCCGTCTTCCACCCCAAGGGCGGCATCATCCGCCGGGCGATGGAGGACTACTCGCGCAAGCGGCACGAGGAGGAGGGCTACGAGTTCGTCTACACCCCGCACGCCACCAAGGGGAAGCTGTTCGAGAAGAGCGGCCACCTCGACTGGTACGCGGACGGGATGTACCCGCCCATGCAGCTGGACGAGGGCACGGACTACTACCTCAAGCCCATGAACTGCCCGATGCACAACCTGATCTTCGACGCGCGCGGCCGCTCCTACCGTGAACTGCCGCTGCGGCTCTTCGAGTTCGGCACCGTGTACCGGTACGAGAAGTCCGGCGTCGTGCACGGCTTGACCCGGGCCCGCGGCTTCACGCAGGACGACGCGCACATCTACTGCACCCGCGAGCAGATGGCGGAGGAGCTCGACAAGACGCTGACCTTCGTCCTCGGCCTGCTGCGCGACTACGGCCTGAACGACTTCTACCTGGAGCTGTCCACCAAGGACCCGGAGAAGTTCGTCGGCAGCGACGAGGCCTGGGAGGAGGCCACCGCGGTGCTCGCGGCGGTCGCCGAGAAGCAGGGCCTGCCGCTGGTGCCGGACCCGGGCGGCGCGGCCTTCTACGGCCCGAAGATCTCGGTGCAGGCGAAGGACGCGATCGGCCGGACCTGGCAGATGTCCACCGTGCAGCTGGACTTCAACCTGCCCGAGCGCTTCGACCTCGAGTACACCTCGGCCGACGGCTCGCGGCAGCGGCCGGTGATGATCCACCGTGCGCTGTTCGGCTCGATCGAGCGGTTCTTCGCGGTGCTGCTGGAGCACTACGCCGGTGCGATGCCGCCGTGGCTGGCGCCGGTCACCGTGGTCGGCATCCCGATCACCGACGAGCACGTGCCGTACCTGCTCGACGTGGCGGCCGAGTTGAAGAAGCACGGGATCCGGGTGGACGTGGACGCCTCGGACGACCGGATGCAGAAGAAGATCCGCAACGCGCAGAAGGAGAAGATCCCCTTCATGCTGATCGCGGGCAACGACGACGTCGAGGCCGGCGCGGTGTCGTTCCGGTACCGCAACGGCGAGCAGAAGAACGGCGTGCCGAAGGCGGAGGCGATCGCCGAGATCGTCGAGGCGGTGCGCAGCCGGGTGCAGATCTGAGCCGTCGACGGCTGAGGTGCGGGGCGGTCTCCTTGCGGAGTCTGCCCCGCACGGCTTTGCGCGACGGGTTCGGCGAATATGCTGGCCAGCATGACGAGTGAGCCGGAACTTCAGCGGGGCGTGGGGGAGCCGGACGGCTTCCGGCGTCTGTGGACACCACATCGGATGGCGTACATCCAGGGCGAGAACAAGCCCACCGGGCCGGCTCCGGACGACGGTTGCCCGTTCTGCTCGATCCCGAAGCTGAGCGACGAGGACGGGCTGATCGTCGCGCGCGGGGCGTCCGTGTTCGCGGTGCTGAACCTGTACCCGTACAACGGCGGGCACTTGATGGTGGTGCCGTACCGGCACGTGGCGGACTACACCGAGCTCGACGGGCCGGAGACGGCGGAGCTGGCGGAGTTCACCAAGAAGGCGATGGCGGCGCTGCGCGCGGCGTCCGGGGCGCACGGGTTCAACATCGGGATGAACCAGGGGGCGGCCGCGGGTGCGGGGATCGCGGCACACCTGCACCAGCACGTGGTGCCGCGGTGGGGTGGCGACACCAACTTCATGCCGGTGGTGGGGCACACCAAGGTGCTGCCGCAACTGCTGGCGGACACCCGCAAGATGCTGGCCGAGGCCTGGCCGGTCTGAGCCGGCGGAAGGGGCGCGAGGGTTTCCGGACCCCCGCGCCCCTTCTCGGCTATCCGGCGTCGTACTTGTCGGCGCGGTACGGGCGGGTGCTCTGGATCTCGGAGCCGATGATGTTCGAGCGGTTGGTGAACCGGTCGGTGGAGATGTCGTGCTCCTCCAGGAACTCCATGACCGCGGCGTGGATGGCGCTGACGACGGGCGAGGTGGCGTAGAGCGCGTCGTCGGACTTGAAGCGGCTGTTCCAGGTGGGGTCGGTCCAGGCCTGGCGGAGGCAGAACGGTTCGGGGAAGCCGACCGAGCCGCCGAGCCAGGTGAGCAGGGTCGGGATCTTGTGGAACGGGGCCCGGACGGCCTGCCGGACCACCTCGTCGTCGGTGACGATCGGCAGCTGGACGGTGCGGTTCTCCCAGAAGCGGAGCGTCTTGGGGACGTCCTTCTCCGGGACCTTGGGCTTGGCGCCGAAGTACCCGGCGATCGGGCCGAGGGCGTGCGCGGTGACGTGGACCTGGAGGTTGTGCGAGAGGACCACGATCTCGACCAGCATGGTGGTGACCAACTGGCCCTTGTGCGTGACGTACTGGAGGGCGACCCGGTGGCGGGTGTCGGTGCCGAAGGTCTGCTTGTTGGCGATCTCCTGGACCGCGAAGTCGCGCATCCGGTCGCCGTCCATGTCGGCGCCGGACGGGCGCTCGATCTCGTCGGCGCCCTCGGAGATGTCCTTGAGCACCCACTGGTAGATCTGCGGCTTGGGCATGCCCCCGTTGGGGACCTCGCTGCCGGACAGGCCGTTGAGGCGCTCGGCGATCTTGCGGGCCAGGTCCCAGACGTGGAAGGAACGGAAGTCCTGGTGGCCCTCGGCGGGCTTGAGGTTCTCCCGCAGGCTCCACTCGCCCCAGCGCTTGCCGACGCCCAGGATGCCCTTGGGGCCCGCGTAGTGCTGGATGTTGGTGGCCTGCTCGGTGGTGAGGCGGTCGAGCGCGGCCTTGAGCAGGTTGGCCTTCTTGTCGAGGTGGTCCTTGGGGACGGCCTTGGGGACGACGGCGGCGACCGCGCTGCCGCCGACCAGGTCGCCCCAGCGGGCGCGCTGCTGCATGACGCTGGCGACGACGGTGCGCTTGGCGAGGTACCACCCGAGCGCGGGGCCGATCATCACGACCCGGCAGTAGAGGCCGAGCAGGCCGCCGAAGGGCGGGCGGAGCGCCAGCAGCAGGGCCAGGCCGATCGCGGCGATCAGGGCGAGGGTGCCGATGAAGCCGTCCTGCGCGGCGGACTTCTTGGTGCCGAGCCAGGCCCGGGCCTGGTAGGCGGCGAGCCAGACCAGGGTGCCGGGCAGGAACAGCACGCCGCACAGCACGCTGATGGTGGAGAGCCGGCGGTCGCGCGCCTCGCGGAGGTCCTGGGCGGCCAGGCAGTGTTCGACGACCATCCGGACGTCGGTGCCGAAGGACGGCACCAGCGGCTTGCGCGTGCCGCCGAGGGTGCGGTCGATCAGGGCGCGGCTGAACGCCTCGCCGGCGCTCGGCCGGAAGAGCTCGAACTTGCCCTTCTTGAGCGTGAGCCCTTCGAGGCCTTCCAGTGCGTGGTAGTCGGCGTCACGGTAGGCGGCGGAGGAGAACGCCTGGGTGACCGCGGTCTGGTTCCCGACGTCCGTCCGGGGTATCTGCGCGCCCGGCGTCATATCGAGCTGAGTCACCTGTGCAGCTCCTCCTCCCTGATCGTCTGCGGCAGGTTACCGCGCGCCGGCCGGACCGCGCGGATCATCGTCTGATCCTGGGTCACATCTCGGCCGCGTGCGGGGGTTTCCGAGTGATGTTGCCCCGTGGTGGGGACATCGACGCACCGGGTTTGCGACCGGGTACGGGGGAGCGGGAGGATCGCGGCATGACGACTTCGTATGCACCGGATCCGGTCCTGCTGTACGACGGCGACTGCGCGTTCTGTTCCAGCTGCGTGCGCTGGGCCGAGCGCTACCCGCGGGCGAGCCTGTCCTCGGCGGGATGGGACGCGGTGCCGTTCCAGTTCGCGGACCTGGCGGCGCTGGCGGCGTTCACCGACGGGGAGGTCACCGCGGAGCGGGCCGGCCGGGAGGTGCTGTGGATCACGCCGAACCGTCAGGTGTACGGCGGGGCGCAGGCGGTGGCCCGACTGCTGATGCGCTCGGGCGGGCTGTGGGCGTGGGTCGGCGGCCTGCTGGCGCTGGCGCCGGTGCGTCCGGTCGCGGAGCTGGTGTACCGCTGGGTCGCCCGGCACCGCGACCGGATGCCGGGCGGCACTCCGGCCTGCGCGCTGCCCCGCCGGTCCTGAGGGTCCGTCAGCAGCAGGTCAGCCCACCGTGCTGTACTGCGCGGCGAGGCCGGCGGGCATCGGGGCGTGCCGCAGGTAGCTGCGGGTGAACTGGCCGGTTCCGTGCGACAGCGAGCGCAGGTCGAGCGGGTACCGGGTGAGTTCGAGTTCGGGGACCTCGGCGCGCACCAGGCTCATGCCTGGGCCGCCGACCTCGGTGCCGAGGACGTGGCCGCGGCGGGCCGAGAGGTCGCTGAGCACGGCGCCCTGGTACTCGTCCGGGAGCAGCACGCGGACCTCGTCGACCGGTTCCAGGACCCGGAGTTCGGTGTGCTCGGCGGCCTCCTTGAGGGCCATCGCGGCGGCGGTCTGGAAGGCGGCGTCGGAGGAGTCGACGGAGTGCGCCTTGCCGTCGGTCAGGGTGACCCGGACGTCGGTCATCGGGTGGCCGTGCATGCCGTGGGCGAGTTGGGCGCGGACGCCCTTCTCCACGGACGGGATGAAGTTGCGCGGGACGGCGCCGCCGACCACGTGGTCGACGAACTCGAAGCCGCCGCCGGGCAGCGGTTCGACGGTGAGGTCGCAGATCGCGAACTGGCCGTGGCCGCCGGACTGCTTGACGTGCCGTCCGTGCCCGCTGGCGGTGCCGCCGAAGGTCTCGCGCAGCGCCACCTGGTAGGGGACGGCGTCGACGTGGACGCCGTGCCGGGTGCGCAGCCGGTCGAGGGTGACCGCGAGGTGGGCCTCGCCGGTGCACCAGAGCACCATCTGGTGCGTGTCGGGGTTCTGTTCGACGTGCAGGGCGGGGTCCTGGGCGGCGAGCCTGCCGAGGGCCTGGGAGAGCTTGTCCTCGTCGGCCTTGGAGTGCGCCTCGATCGCGGTGGGCAGCAGCGCCTCGGGCAGCGGCCAGGGCGGCAGCACGGTGTGGTCGGTGCCGAGGGTGTCGCCGGTGCGGGCGGCGGCGAGTTTGGCGACGGTCGCCAGGTCGCCCGCGATGGCCTGCGGGACCGGGCGGAGCTGGTGGCCGAACGGGCTGGTCAGCGCGGTGATGCGCTCGTCGGGGCCGCCGGGCAGGTGGGCGGTGGTGTCGGGGCGCAGGGTGCCGGTGAAGACCCGGAGCAGGCTGAGCCGGCCCAGGTAGGGGTCCTCGCCGGTGTGCACGACCTGGGCGGTGAGCGCTCCGGCGGGGTCGGCGGCGGGCAGGCCGTCGGCGCGGTCGGCGGGGGAGGGGAAGGCGGCGGCGATCAGGTCGAGCAGCTGCTCGCAGCCGGCCGGGTCGGGTGCGGGGGAGGCGGCGAGCACCGGGTGCAGGGTGCCGGCCAGGAACTCGCGGCGGACGGCGGCGGTGAGTGCGGCGGTGTCGAGTTCCTCACCCTCGAGGTAGCGCTCCAGCAGCGCGTCGTCCTCGCCGGCCAGCGCCTCGGCCAGCCGGGCGCGCCGCTCGCCGAGGTCGCCGGGGTCGGCGGGGTCGCCGTAGCGGCGGCCGGTGAGCAGCTCGACGGAGCCGTGCAGGCGGCCGTCGCGCAGGTCGTAGTGGTGCAGCGGCAGGACGGTGTCGGGGCTGCCGAGGGCCTGCTGGAGGTTGGCGACCACGTCGTCCAGGCGGACCCGGGCGGTGTTGAGGTGGGTGAGCAGGACGGCCCGCGGGACGTGTTCGGCCTCGCACTGCTGCCACAGCGCCCGGACCGGGCGGGGGAGTTCGTCGTCGGCGGCCGAGAGCACGAAGACCGCGGCCTCGGCGGCGCGCAGCGCGGCCTGCAGTTCGCCGCCGAAGTCGGAGTAGCCGGGGGCGTCCAGCAGGTTGATCTTGACGTCCTGCCAGGCGAGCGGGAGCAGTGCGAGCTGGACGGAGCGCTGCTGCTGGTGCTCGATCTCCTCCCAGTCGGCGGCGGTGGTGCCGTCGGGGACGGTTCCGGCCCTGGTCAGGGCGCCGGTGACGAGGGCGAGTGCCTCGGCGAGGGTGGTCTTACCGGCTCCGCCGGCCCCGACCAGGGCCACGTTGCGGAGCCGGTCGGGTCGGTCGACGAGGGGTGCGGGGGTGTGGGCTGTCCGGTCCGGCATGGCTGGCCTCCTGCCGCGCGATCAGCGTGGATACCATTGTCCAGCCGAGCGGGTCCATCCGCGCGGTCGCCCGCTGGACCCTGGGGGTCGCGGGTGCGGACCGGAGGAAATCGGAGTGGACCGGAAGGCCATGCTCAACAAGTACGCGCGTGCCTTCTTCACACGTGTCCTCACCCCGTTCGCCGCCCTGCTGCTCCGCTGGGGCGTCAGTCCGGATGCCGTGACGCTGATCGGCACCGCCGGTTCGGTGGCCGGTGCGCTGGTGTTCTTCCCGCGTGGCGAGTTCTTCTGGGGCACGGTCACCGTCACGCTGTTCATCTTCTCGGACCTGGTCGACGGCAACATGGCCCGCCAGGCCGGGCGTTCCAGCAAGTGGGGCGCGTTCCTGGACTCGACGCTGGACCGGGTCGCCGACGCGGCGATCTTCGGCGGCCTGGCCATGTGGTACGCGGGCCAGGGGCACAACGACATCCTCTGCGCGGTGGCGATCTTCTGCCTCGCCAGCGGCCAGGTGGTGTCCTACACCAAGGCGCGGGGCGAGTCGCTGGGCTTCCCGGTGAACGTGTCCGGGCTGGTGGAGCGCGCCGAGCGGCTGGTGATCAGCCTGGTGGCGGCCGGCTTCGCGGGGCTGCACAAGTTCGGCGTGCCGTACATCGAGTGGCTGCTGCCGATCGCCCTGTGGGTGGTCGCGGCGGGCAGCCTGGTGACGGTGGCGCAGCGGATGCTGACGGTGCGTCGGGAGGCGGCCGAGCTGGACGCGGCGGCGGCCGCCGAGGGGGTCAAGTGAAGGACCGGTTGGTGGACGGGGCCTACGCGGCGGGCTGGGCGGGGCTCCGGCACCTGCCCGAGCCGGTGGCCCGCGGCCTGTTCAACGTCATCGCCGACGTGGCGTGGCGGCGGCAGGGCAAGGGGGTGCGGCAGCTCGAGGCCAACCTGTCGCGGGTGCATCCGGACGCGGACGGGATCCGGCTGAGAGAGCTGTCCCGGGCCGGGATGCGCTCGTACCTGCGGTACTGGATGGAGTCGTTCCGGCTGCAGACCTGGAGCCTGGAGCGGATCGCGCAGGCGATGCCGGTCAAGGGCCTGGAGCAGCTGAACGAGGCGATGGCGGCCGGCCGCGGCGCGGTGCTGGCGCTGCCGCACATGGGCAACTGGGACCTGGCCGGCGCGTGGATCGCCTCGGCCGGCGGGTACCCGTTCACCACGGTCGCCGAGCGGCTGAAGCCGGAGTCGCTGTTCGACCGGTTCGTGGCGTACCGGGAGAGCCTCGGCATGGAGGTGCTGGCGCTGACCGGCTCCGACGTGTCGGTGGTCGGGACGCTGGCGCGGCGGCTGCGCGAGGGCAAGCTGGTCTGCCTGGTCGGCGACCGGGACCTCTCGGCGGCGGGCGTCCCGGTGGACTTCTTCGGCGAGCCGACCCGGATGCCGGCCGGCCCGGCGATGCTCGCGCAGCGCACCGGCGCGGCGCTGTTCCCGGTGTCGCTCTGGTACGACGGGCCGCTGATGCGGGCCGAGATCCACCCCGAGATCGCGCCGTCCGGAGTGGGCGACGGCAAGGTCCAGGTCGCCGAGATGACCCAGGCGATGGCCGACGTGTGGGCGGAGGCGATCCGCGAGCACTCGGCGGACTGGCACATGCTGCAGAAGCTGTGGCTGGCCGACCTGACGTCGCGGAGGGCCGAGAGTTGAGGATCGGCGTGGTCTGCCCGTACGACTGGGACGTGCCCGGCGGGGTGCAGTTCCACATCCGGGACCTGGCGGAGCACCTGATCCGGCTGGGGCACGAGGTGTCGGTGCTGGCACCGGCGGAGGACGAGGACGCGCTGCCGCCGTACGTGGTCTCGGCGGGGCGGGCCGTCGCGGTGCCGTACAACGGGTCGGTGGCGCGGCTGAGCTTCGGGATCCTGTCGGCGGCGCGGGTGCGGCGGTGGCTGCGCGAGGGCCGGTTCGACATCCTGCACGTGCACGAGCCGAACTCGCCGAGCCTGTCGATGCTGGCGGCCTGGGCGGCGTCCGGGCCGATGGTGGGGACCTTCCACACCTCCAACCCGCGCTCGCGGGCGATGATCGCGGCCTCGCCGATCCTGCAGCCCGGCCTGGAGAAGATGTCGGCGCGGATCGCGGTCAGCGAGTACGCCCGGCGCACCCTGGTCGAGCACCTCGGCGGCGACGCGGTGGTGATCCCCAACGGCGTGGACGTGACCTTCTTCGCCGACGCCGAGCCGGAGCCGCGCTGGCAGGGCAACGCGCTGGACGGCGGGCCCGGCACCATCGGCTTCATCGGCCGGATCAACGAGCCGCGCAAGGGCCTGCCCACGCTGCTCGCCGCGCTGCCCCGGATCCTCGCCGAACGGCCCGGGGTGCGGCTGCTGGTGGCCGGCAAGGGTGACGAGGAGGAGGCCGTCGAGGGCCTGCCGGCCGCGGTGCGCGAGCGGGTGGAGTTCCTCGGCATGGTCTCCGACCGGGACAAGGCCCGGCTGCTGCGCAGCGTCGACCTGTACGTGGCGCCGAACACCGGCGGCGAGTCCTTCGGGATCATCCTGGTGGAGGCGATGTCGGCGGGCGCCCCGGTGCTGGCCAGCGACCTGGACGCGTTCCGGCAGGTGCTGGACGGCGGCGCGGCCGGCGAGCTGTTCCCGGTCGAGGACGCCGACGCGCTGGCCGCCACCGCGCTGAAGCTGCTGGGCAGCCCCGAGCGGCTGGTCGAGCTGCGCGAGGCCGCCTCGCGGCACGTGCGGCGCTTCGACTGGGAGACCGTCGGCGCCGAGGTGCTGTCGGTGTACGAGACCGTGACCGACGGGCGCCCGCCGGTCGCCGAGGCCGAACCGTCCGGGTGGCGGACGCGTCTCGGCCGATGACCCCCTTCCTGCTCCGAGAGGCACTGCCATGCCGCTGATCACCGTCGACTACACCGACCGGCTCGCCGACGCCTTCGACCGGCGCGGCTTCGGGCTGGCGCTGAACCGGCTCGCGGTGAAGCTGATCGACGCCAAGCCGGAGAGCTGCAAGGCCTGGTTCCGGCGCACCGAGGAGGCCGTGGTCGGCGCGGACACCGAGACCTACGGGCTGGTGTCGATCGAGTTCCGGATCTTCCCGGGCCGCAGCGAGGAGGCGAAGGCGGCGCTCAGCGAGGCGGTGCTGGCCGCGCTGCCGGACTACCTGGGCGGCGCCCCGCTGCCGGTGCAGGCCAACGTCGCGGTCGCCGAGCTGGACCGGCGGGCCTACCGCTCGGTCACGCTGGGCGGCTGACGACCCGGTACCGTAACGCCCCGTGACTACCTGGATCTGGGCCATCGCGGCCGTCGTGCTGTTCGCCGTCTACCTCAGCTGGACGGCCGGCCGGCTCGACCGCCTGCACGCCCGGATCGACGCCGCCCGGGCCTCGCTGGACGCGCAACTGGTCCGCCGGGCCTCGGTGGCGATGGAGCTGGCCACCTCCTCGCTGCTCGACCCGGCCGCCTCGATCCTGCTGCTGGAGGCCGCGCACGCGGCCCGGCAGGCCGAGGACGAGCAGCGCGAGGTCGCCGAGAGCGAGCTCAGCCTGGCGCTGCGCGCGGTGCTGGACGAGCCGCAGCAGGTCGCGGCGCTGCGGGCGGCGCCCGGCGGCGCGGAGGCGGTCCGGGACCTGGTGGAGGCGGTGCGCCGGGTGCCGATGGCGCGCCGTTTCCACAACGACGCGGTGCGTGCCGCGCGGGCCGTGCGCGAGCACCGGCTGGTGCGCTACTTCCGGCTGGCGGGGCGCGCGCCGTTCCCGATGGCCTTCGAAATGGACGACGAGCCGCCGACCGCGCTCACGCCCGAGGGCGCACCCGCGTAGGCTGAGCGCTGTTTCCTTCCCTGGCCTGTTTGTCGTATGCCGAGGGCGGGCCTGGACCATGTGGCACATGGGTCGGGACCAACCCGGGCCTACGATGGGTCGATAGCACCGGTTCATCTCTGAGTGAGGTCTTACGTGTCCACCACCCCCACCACCGCAGACCAGCAGATCGGCACCGCCCGCGTGAAGCGCGGCATGGCCGAGCAGCTCAAGGGCGGTGTGATCATGGACGTGGTCAACGCCGAGCAGGCCAAGATCGCCGAGGACGCGGGCGCGGTGGCCGTCATGGCCCTGGAGCGGGTCCCCGCGGACATCCGCAAGGACGGCGGCGTGGCGCGCATGTCGGACCCGAACATGATCGAGGAGATCATCGCCGCGGTCTCCATCCCGGTGATGGCCAAGTCCCGCATCGGCCACTTCGTCGAGGCCCAGGTCCTGCAGTCGCTCGGCGTCGACTACATCGACGAGTCCGAGGTGCTGACCCCGGCCGACGAGGTCAACCACTCCGACAAGTGGGCCTTCACCACCCCCTTCGTCTGCGGTGCCACCAACCTCGGTGAGGCGCTGCGCCGGATCGCCGAGGGCGCGGCCATGATCCGCTCCAAGGGCGAGGCCGGCACCGGCAACGTGGTCGAGGCCGTCCGCCACCTGCGCCAGATCAAGAACGAGATCGCCAAGCTGCGCGGCTTCGACAACAACGAGCTGTACGCCGCCGCCAAGGAGCTGCGCGCCCCGTACGAGCTGGTCCGCGAGGTCGCCGAGCTCGGCAAGCTGCCGGTCGTGCTGTTCTCCGCCGGTGGCGTGGCCACCCCGGCCGACGCCGCGCTGATGCGCCAGCTCGGCGCCGAGGGCGTGTTCGTCGGCTCCGGCATCTTCAAGTCCGGCGACCCGGCCAAGCGCGCCGCGGCCATCGTCAAGGCCACCACCTTCTACGACGACCCGAAGATCATCGCGGACGCCTCCCGCAACCTGGGCGAGGCCATGGTCGGCATCAACTGCGACACGCTGCCCGAGTCGGAGCGCTACGCCAACCGCGGCTGGTAGTCGCCGACTGGTGATCGCTGCACGACGGCCCGCTGCGTGAGGAACTGGCGCGGCGGGCCGCGCCGTGGAGCGGTCCGGATCCGAATCTTCTCCAAGCGATTGAGGTAGTAGACCGTGAGCACCCCCACCATCGGAGTCCTGGCCCTCCAGGGCGACGTCCGCGAGCACCTGGTCGCGCTCGCCGCCGCCGACGCGCTGGCCCGCCCGGTCCGCCGCCCCGAGGAGCTCGCCGAGGTCGACGCCCTGGTGATGCCGGGCGGCGAGTCCACCACCATCTCCAAGCTGGCCGTGCTGTTCGGCCTGATGGACCCGCTGCGCGCGCGGGTCGCGGCCGGCATGCCGGTCTACGGCACCTGCGCAGGGATGATCATGCTGGCCGACAAGATCCTCGACGGCCGGGACGACCAGGAGACCGTCGGCGGCATCGACATGACGGTGCGGCGCAACGCGTTCGGCCGGCAGAACGAGTCCTTCGAGACCGCGATCCCGTTCGCCGGGCTGCCCGGCGACCCGGTCACCGGCGTCTTCATCCGGGCCCCGTGGGTCGAGGCGGTCGGCGCGGGCGTCGAGGTGCTGGCCGAGGTCCCGGCCGCCGACGGCCCGGACGCCCGGATCGTCGCCGTCCGCCAGGGCAACCTGCTGGCCACCTCGTTCCACCCGGAGCTGACCGGCGACCACCGGGTGCACGAGTACTTCGTCCGCATGGTCGAGGCTGCCGCGCGGTGACCGTGCGCCACCTCAGGGTGGCGGCACCGGTAAGATCTCCCCTGTTCATTTCCCTGTTGGCGACGAAAAGGAGCTGGCGATGTCCGGCCACTCTAAGTGGGCTACCACCAAGCACAAGAAGGCCGTGATCGACGCCAAGCGCGGCAAGCTCTTCGCCAAGATGATCAAGAACATCGAGGTGGCGGCGCGCACCGGCGGCGGCGACCCCGCGGGCAACCCCACGCTCTACGACGCCATCCAGAAGGCCAAGAAGAGCTCCGTCCCGATCGACAACATCAACCGCGCCGTCAAGCGCGGTTCCGGTGCCGAGGCAGGCGGCGCCGACTACTCGACGATCATGTACGAGGGCTACGGCCCGAACGGCGTGGCCGTCCTGATCGAGTGCCTCACCGACAACCGCAACCGCGCGGCCTCCGACGTCCGCGTCGCGATGACCCGCAACGGCGGCAACATGGCGGACCCGGGCTCGGTCTCCTACCTGTTCACCCGCAAGGGCGTGGTGATCGTCCCCAAGGCCGACGGCGTGGACGAGGACAAGATCCTGGACGTCGTGCTGGACGCCGGCGCCGAGGAGGTCAACGACCTGGGCGAGGCCTTCGAGGTGATGTCCGAGGCCACCGACATGGTCGCCGTGCGCACCGCCCTGGTCGACGCCGGCATCGACTACGACTCCGCCGACGCCAACTTCGTGCCCAGCATGCAGGTGGAGCTGGACGCCGACGGCGCCCGCAAGATCTTCAAGCTGATCGACGCCCTCGAGGACAGCGACGACGTGCAGAACGTCTTCGCCAACTTCGACGTGTCGGACGAGATCATGGCCGAGCTGGACGCCTGACCGTCCGTCGGCTTCTCCGCCCGGCGGCCCCTCGCGGCCGCCGGGCGGAGGCGTGTCCGGGGCCGGTTGTCGGTGCCTGGCGGTAGCCTGCGCAGGTCGGGCGGTCGGAGAGAGGCGGGGCTGTGCGGGTGCTGGGCGTGGACCCCGGACTGACCAGGTGCGGTGTCGGGGTGGTCGAGGGCTTGCCCGGGCGGCAGTTGAAGATGCTCGGGGTCGGCGTGGTGCGCACCCCGGCGGAGGACGAGATCGGCCCGCGACTGCTCCGGATCGAGCAGGGGCTGGAGGAGTGGCTCGACCACTACTCGCCCGAACTCGTCGCGGTGGAGCGGGTGTTCGCGCAGCACAACGTCCGCACCGTGATGGGCACGGCGCAGGCCTCGGCGGTCGCGGTGCTGTGCGCCACCCGGCGCGGCATCCCGGTCACCCTGCACACGCCGAGCGAGGTCAAGGCGGCGGTGACCGGCTCCGGGCGGGCCGACAAGGCGCAGGTGACGGCGATGGTGACCCGGCTGCTGCGGCTGGACGCCCCGCCCAAGCCCGCCGACGCCGCGGACGCGCTCGCGCTGGCGATCTGTCACATCTGGCGCGGCGGCAGCACGAACCGCCTGACGGCGGCGATCCGGGCGCACGGCACCGGGGGGTCCTGGCACGGCCGGGTCAACCAGCAGGGGCGCGGGGCGTCCGAGCACAGCGGCCCTGACGGGCGACCGCCCGCAGCCGCCGGAACCATCGAGAGGGAGCAAGCGCCATGATCGCCTTTGTCCAGGGGCCCGTCGCAGTGGTGGGACACGGGGTGGCCGTGGTGGAGGTGGGCGGCGTCGGGATGGCGGTGCAGTGCACGCCCACAACGCTGGCGACCCTGCGGGTGGGGGAGGTGGCGCGGCTGTCGACCTCCCTGGTGGTGCGGGAGGACTCGCTGACGCTGTTCGGGTTCGTGGACGACGACGAGCGGGCCACCTTCGAGGTGCTGCAGGCCGCGCCGGGGGTCGGGCCGAAGCTGGCGCAGGCGATCCTCGGGGTGCACTCGCCCGAGGCGTTGCGGGTGGCGGTGGCGAGCGGGGACGAGAAGTCGCTGATCGCGGTGCCGGGGATCGGCAAGGCGAAGGCGGCGAAGCTGCTGCTGGAGTACAAGGACAAGCTGGGGGCGCCGCACGGCACGGTGCCCGCGCAGAAGCCGATCGTCTCGGGCCCGGCGCCCTGGCAGGACCAGCTGCACGCGGCTCTGGTGGGGCTGGGCTACGCTCCGCGGGAGGCCGACGAGGCGGTGGCCGCGGTGACGCCGGAGGCGCAGGCGCAGGCCAATCCGGACGTGGGCGCGCTGCTGCGGCTCGCGCTGCGGGGGCTGAACCGCACCCGCTGAGCGTCGAAGGGCGCTAGAGCAACCTGACGATCAGTCATCATGTCGACATTGGAGAGCCGTTCCCGATGACCCCGTACGAGTCCGATCCCGTTGACCGTCTGGTGGCGGCGTCCGCCGACGGCGAGGACCAGGCGGTGGAGGCGGCGCTGCGGCCGAAGCTGCTGGACGAGTTCATCGGGCAGGAACGGGTGCGCGAGCAGCTGTCGCTGGTGCTGCAGGCGGCCCGCAAGCGCGGGGCGGCCCCCGACCACGTGCTGCTGAGCGGTCCGCCCGGGCTGGGGAAGACCACCCTGTCGATGATCATCGCGGCGGAGCTGGGCGCCCCGATCCGGATCACCTCGGGCCCGGCCATCCAGCACGCCGGGGACCTGGCGGCGATCCTCTCCTCGCTGAGCGAGGGCGAGGTGCTGTTCCTCGACGAGATCCACCGGATGTCCCGGCCGGCCGAGGAGATGCTCTACATGGCGATGGAGGACTTCCGGGTCGACGTGATCGTCGGCAAGGGCCCGGGGGCGACCGCCATCCCGCTGGAGCTGCCGCCGTTCACCCTGGTCGGCGCGACCACCCGGGCCGGCCTGCTGCCGCCGCCGCTGCGCGACCGCTTCGGCTTCACCGGGCACATGGAGTTCTACGCCCCGGCCGAGCTGGAGCGGGTGGTGCACCGCTCGGCGGGCCTGCTCGACGTGGACATCGACCCGGCCGGCGCGGCGGAGATCGCCGGCCGCTCGCGCGGCACGCCGCGGATCGCCAACCGGCTGCTGCGCCGGGTCCGGGACTTCGCGCAGGTCCGGCACGACGGGCTGGTCACCCGGCAGATCGCCGAGCGGGCGCTCGAGGTGTACGAGGTGGACGCCCGCGGCCTGGACCGGCTGGACCGGGCGGTGCTGGAGGCGCTGCTGAAGCTGTTCGGCGGCGGCCCGGTGGGCCTGTCCACGCTGGCGGTCGCGGTCGGCGAGGAGGCCGAGACGGTCGAGGAGGTGGCGGAGCCGTTCCTGGTGCGCGAGGGACTGCTGGCGCGCACCCCGCGGGGCCGGATCGCCACCGCCGCGGCCTGGCAGCACCTGGGCCTGACCCCGCCGCAGGCGGTCCGCGCGCCGCGTCCGGCGCAGAGCGAACTGTGGGCCGACGGGCAGGAGTGAAGTCCCGGGGCGGGCGGGAGCGGACCGGTGCTCCTTATCCAGGGATTATGTGCATGCCAAGGCTCGCCACTTTCGGCGGCGCACTGGCATGCTTGGCGTTGTCCGTTCAGTGCGGGTCGCCTAGACTCCGCCGGACCGCCCCTCTCACCCGACGGGCCGACGTACACGCACTGGCCGCCTGCAGGGCGGCCGTAAAGGACCCTGGCTGTGGCTAACCTCATCATCCTCATCCTCCCGCTCCTGGCGATCTTCCTGATGTTCCGCTCGCAGAAGAAGCGCCAGGCGCAGCAGCAGACCATGCAGACGGCGCTGCAGGCGGGTTCGGGCGTGCGGACCATCGGCGGCATGTACGCCCTGGTCAAGGCGGTCAACGAGGAGACCGTCGAGCTGGAGATCGCTCCCGGCGTCGTCGCGCACTACACCAAGGGCGCCATCGCGGCCGTCCTGGAGCCGCTGGAGTACGACGCGATCATCAACGGTCGTCCCGCCGAGGACGCCGAGCCGGAGGCCGTCGAGGCCGAGGACGCGGACGAGAAGCCGCTGAGCCTCGCCAAGGACGACGCCCCGGCCGACGGTGAGGCTCCCGAGAGCAAGTAGTACGGTCGGGGTCACCCTCGACCGGCGGCAATCCGCCGCAAGCCCACAGGACCTCTTGGGCCGTCGTGCGTCCGCCTCCTCCGGCTCCGCCCCGCGCGGGGCCGGTGGCCGGTCGCGGGGCGGCATGGACAGGGAGAAACGAGCAAGGTGGCAACACCCAAGTCGCGGTCGCGCGACGGATACCCGGGGCGGGCGCTGGCGCTCATCCTGGTGGTCACCGTCGGACTGGTGGCCCTCATGTTCGGGACGGGCTACACCAAGCCGCGTCTCGGTATCGACCTCGCCGGTGGCACCAGCGTCACGCTGACCGCCAAGTCGGACGACCCCGCCGCCATCAACAAGTCCAACCTGGACATCGCGGTCGGGATCATCCAGAAGCGCGTCAACGGCATGGGCGTGTCCGAGGCTGAGGTCCAGACGCAGGGCAACAGCAACATCATCGTCAACATCCCCGACGGTGGTAACACGCAGCAGTCGATCGACAAGGTCGGCGACACCGCCAAGCTCTACTTCCGCCCGGTGCTGGCCCTGGCCCCGACCGGCGTGCAGGCGCAGCCCTCGCCGTCCGCCCCGGCCTCCGGCTCGCCGGCCGCCGGCTCCTCGCCGAGCGCGAGCGCCGCCGCGTCCGCGGGTGCGGGCTCCGCCTCGCCGAGCGCCTCCGCCTCCAAGGCCGGCCGCGCGCTCTCCGGCGCCCTGCAGGCCGACCCGAGCAGCTCCGCCTCCGCGCCCGCCTCGGGCAGCCCCTCGGCCGCCGCCTCCGGTGCGCCGAGCGCCGCCGCGTCCGCCCCGAGCGCCGCCGACATGAGCGCCGCGATGACCCAGGGCACCGTCCCGGCCGAGCTGCAGCAGCAGTTCACCGCGCTGGACTGCTCGAACCAGGCGCAGCGCCTCAACTACCAGAAGAGCAACGACCCGAACGCGGCCACCGTGGCCTGCTCGTACAACGCCGAGCAGGGCCTCTGGTACAAGTTCGCGCTCGGCGGTGTCTCGGTGAACGGCTCGGACGTCTCCAAGGCGCAGGCCGTCTTCGACACCCAGAACGGCTCCGGCTGGATGGTTCAGCTGTCCTTCGACGACGCCGGCTCCAAGGCCTTCGCCGACACCACCGGCAAGCTCGCCACCCAGGCCACCCCGGCCAACCAGTTCGCGATCGTGCTGGACGGCCAGGTCGTCTCGCACCCGTACGTGAAGGAGTCGATCAGCGGCGGCAGCGCCGTGATCTCCGGCTCCTTCACCCAGCAGGACGCCAAGGAGCTGGCCAACGTGCTCAGCTACGGCGCGCTCCCGCTGGACTTCGTGAAGAGCGACGTCACCACCGTCTCCCCGCAGCTCGGCTCCGAGCAGCTGAAGGCCGGTCTGATCGCCGGTCTGATCGGCATGGCCCTGGTGGTCCTGTACTCGCTGATCTACTACCGCGGCCTCGGCCTGGTCTCGATCGGCGGTCTGGTGGTCTCCGCGGTCCTCACCTACGCGATCATGAGCCTGCTCGGCGCGGGCATCGGCTTCGCGCTGAACCTGCCCGCGGTCTGCGGCGCGATCGTCGCGATCGGCATCACCGCGGACTCCTTCATCGTGTACTTCGAGCGCATCCGCGACGAGGTCCGCGAGGGCGCCCAGCTGCGGGCCGGTGTGCAGCGCGCCTGGCCGCGCGCCCGACGCACCATCCTGGTCTCGGACTTCGTCTCCTTCCTGTGTGCCGCGGTGCTGTACCTGGTCTCGGTCGGCAAGGTCCAGGGCTTCGCGTTCACCCTCGGCCTGACCACCCTGCTCGACGTCGTGGTGATCTTCCTGTTCACCAAGCCGCTGATCACCCTGCTGGCGCGCACCAAGTTCTTCGCCAGCGGCCACCCGTGGTCCGGCCTGGACCCGAAGCGGCTCGGCGCCCGGTCGCCGATCCGCGGCTCCCGCCGCCGTCCGGCCCCGTCCCAGACCCAGGAGGTCTGACCCATGTCGCTCCGCAACATCGGTCACCGGCTCTACCAGGGCGAGATCTCGTTCGACTTCGTCGGCAAGCGGAAGATCTGGTACTCGATCTCCGGCGTGATCGTCCTGGTCGCCGCGATCGGCCTGGCGATGGGCCTGCACCTGGGCATCGAGTTCAAGGGCGGCTCGGTGTACACCGTGCACAAGCCCGGACTGACGGTCTCCCAGGCCAAGGACGCCGCCAACAAGATCATCAACTCGAACACCGCGCTGGTGCAGACCACCGACAAGGGCGACGTCCGGGTGCAGATCAGCGCCGAGTCCTCGATCTCGGCGACCACCTTCACCAAGCAGTTCTCGGAGGCCGTCGGCGTCCAGGAGAAGGACGTCAACGCCCAGGTGATCGGCCCCTCCTGGGGTCAGGACATCTCCAAGAAGGCGCTGACCGGCCTGATCATCTTCATGGTCCTGGTCACCGTCTACATGGCGATCGCCTTCGAGTGGCGGATGGCGATGGCCGCCCTGGTCGCCCTGATCCACGACCTCCTGATCACCATCGGCGTCTACGCCCTGGTCGGCTTCGAGGTCACCCCGGGCACCGTGATCGGCTTCCTGACCATCCTCGGCTACTCGCTCTACGACACGGTCGTCGTCTTCGACACCGTGAAGGAGAACACCCGGGGCCTGACCAAGCAGAGCCGCCGCACCTACAGCGAGGCCGCCAACCACGGCCTCAACCAGACCCTGGTGCGCTCCATCAACACCACGGTCGTCGCCCTGCTCCCGGTCTCCGCCCTGCTGTTCATCGGTGGCGGCATCCTCGGCGCGGGCACCCTGAACGACATCTCGCTCGCCCTCTTCATCGGCCTCGCGGCCGGCGCCTACTCCTCGATCTGCGTCGCCACCCCGCTGCTCGCGCAGCTCAAGGAGCAGACCCCGGACATGAAGGCGCTCGCCAAGCGGGTCGCCCAGCGCCGCGCCTCCGAGGCCAAGGCCGCGGCCGAGGCGGAGGCCCGCGGCGAGACCCTCGACGCGGACGACGACGCCGAGGACGAGGTGGCGGCCGGTATGGTCGGACAGCGTAACCAGCCGGTCAGCCGCTCCCGCAACAAGGGACGCCCGTCCGGCAAGCGCTGACGTCCTCGCCTAAGGAACCCCCGTGACCTCCACCACCGACCCCGCCCTGGCCGAGCTGCTCACCAGCCGGATCCGGGACGTCGCCGACTACCCCAAGCCGGGTGTGCTGTTCAAGGACATCGCCCCGCTGCTCGCCGACGCCGAGGCGTTCGGCGCGCTCACCCGGGCGCTGGCCGCCCGGGCGAAGGAACTCGGCGCCACCAAGGTGGTCGGACTGGAGGCGCGGGGGTTCGTGCTGGCCGCCCCCGCGGCCTTCGCGGCCGGGCTCGGCTTCGTGCCGATCCGCAAGAAGGGCAAGCTGCCCGGCGAGGTGTTCGCCCGCTCGTACGACCTGGAGTACGGGTCGGCGACGCTGGAGGTGCAGTGCGACGCGTTCGAGCCCGGTGAGAAGGTGCTGGTCGTCGACGACGTGCTGGCCACCGGCGGGACCATCGCGGCCTCCCTCGACCTGGTGCAGGAGGCCGGCGCGGAGCTGGTCGGCGTGGTGGTCCTGATGGAGCTCGGTTTCCTCCCGGGGCGCGAGCGGTTGGTTTCGCACCTGCACGGCGCGCCGTTGGAGACGCTGGTGCTGGTGTGACGGATCGGCCCTGAGAGCCGCCCGGGAACAGATCCTGTTCGCGGGCGGCTTTCTGCTAGGCGGCGTTCCGGTCAGCGATCGACCCTCCCGCCGCCGGTACGATGAAGGTTGATCCGTGTCCAGGTAGGAGTGTCCTTGCCCGACGAGGTTGTGCCCACGGCTGCGACTGCCAGTTCCCGTCCTTCGCCCGGCGGGATGCGGGCTCGCCTTGCGCGGTTGGGCGGTCAGCGCAGTTCCACGGTCAACCCGGTGCTGGAGCCGCTGTTCCGGACCATCCGGGCGGGCGACCCGAAGGCCGACCCGGCGCTGCTGAAGGACATCGAGAGCGCGTACGCGGTCGCCGAGAAGTGGCACCGCGGGCAGAAGCGCAAGAGCGGCGACCCGTACATCACGCACCCGCTGGCGGTCGCGACCATCCTGGCCGAGCTGGGGATGGACGCGCCGACGCTGATGGCCGGCCTGCTGCACGACACCGTGGAGGACACCGACTACGGGCTGGAGACGCTGCGGCGGGACTTCGGCGACTCGGTGGCGCTGCTGGTCGACGGCGTGACCAAGCTGGACCGGGTGAAGTTCGGCGAGGCCGCGCAGGCGGAGACCGTCCGCAAGATGGTCGTGGCGATGGCCAAGGACCCGCGGGTCCTGGTGATCAAGCTCGCCGACCGGCTGCACAACATGCGCACGATGCGGTACCTGAAGCGGGAGAAGCAGGAGAAGAAGGCCCGCGAGACGCTGGAGATCTACGCCCCGCTGGCGCACCGGCTGGGCATGAACACCATCAAGTGGGAGCTGGAGGACCTGGCCTTCGCCATCCTCTACCCCAAGATGTACGACGAGATCGTCCGGCTGGTGGCCGAGCGCGCCCCGAAGCGCGACGAGTACCTGGCGACCGTGATCGACCAGGTGCAGGGCGACCTGCGCGGGGCGCGGATCACCGCGCAGGTGACGGGCCGTCCGAAGCACTACTACTCGGTCTACCAGAAGATGATCGTCCGGGGCCGGGACTTCGCCGAGATCTACGACCTGGTGGGCATCCGGGTCCTGGTCGACACCGTCCGCGACTGCTACGCGGCGCTGGGCACCATCCACGCGCGGTGGAACCCGGTGCCGGGGCGGTTCAAGGACTACATCGCGATGCCCAAGTTCAACATGTACCAGTCGCTGCACACCACGGTGATCGGTCCCGGCGGCAAGCCGGTCGAGCTGCAGATCCGCACCTTCGACATGCACCGCCGCGCCGAGTACGGCATCGCCGCGCACTGGAAGTACAAGCAGCGGGCGGTGGCGGGCGCGTCCAAGGTGCGCACCGACACGCCGGTGCACGGCCGGCACGACAAGGCCGACGCGGTCAACGAGATGGCCTGGCTGCGGCAGCTGCTGGACTGGCAGAAGGAGACCGAGGACCCCAGCGAGTTCCTCGAGTCGCTGCGCTTCGACCTGTCCAGCAACGAGGTGTTCGTCTTCACCCCGAAGGGCGACGTGATAGCGCTGCCCGCGCAGGCCACCCCGGTGGACTTCGCGTTCGCGGTGCACACCGAGGTCGGCTACCGCTGCATCGGCGCCCGGGTGAACGGCCGGCTGGTGCCGCTGGAGTCGACGCTGGAGAACGGCGACACGGTGGAGGTGTTCACCTCCAAGGCGGAGAACGCCGGTCCGTCCCGGGACTGGCTGAGCTTCGTGAAGTCGCCGCGGGCCCGGAACAAGATCCGCGCCTGGTTCTCCAAGGAGCGCCGCGAGGAGGCGATCGAGCAGGGCAAGGAGGCGATCGCCCGGGCGATGCGCAAGCAGGGCCTGCCGATCCAGCGGATCCTCACCGGGGACTCGCTGGTCACGCTGGCCCACGAGATGCGCTACCCGGACATCTCCTCGCTGTACGCGGCGATCGGCGAGGGCCACGTCGCGGCGCAGGCGATCGTGCAGAAGCTGGTCCAGGCGATGGGCGGCGAGGAGGGCGCGGTCGAGGACCTCGCCGAGACCGCCACCCCGTCGCACCAGCCGCGGGCGATGCGCCGCCGGGCCAAGGGCGACCCGGGCGTGATCGTCAAGGGCGTGGACGACGTCTGGGTGAAGCTGGCGCGCTGCTGCACGCCGGTGCCGGGCGACCCGATCGTCGGCTTCGTCACCCGCGGCAACGGAGTCTCGGTGCACCGCGCGGACTGCGTCAACGTGGAGTCCCTGCAGCAGCAGCCCGAGCGGATGATCGAGGTCGAGTGGGCGGCCACCCAGTCCTCGGTCTTCCTGGTGGCCATCCAGGTGGAGGCGCTGGACCGCTCCCGCCTGCTGTCCGACGTCACCCGGGTGCTCTCCGACCAGCACGTCAACATCCTCTCGGCGGCCGTGCAGACCTCCCGCGACCGGGTGGCGATGAGCCGGTTCACCTTCGAGATGGGCGACCCCAAGCACCTGGGGCACGTGCTGAAGGCGGTCCGCGGCGTGGAGGGCGTCTACGACGTGTACCGGGTGACCTCCGCCCGCAAGTAGGCCCGGCGCTCCGGTCGCCGCCCGCCCCCACCCCGCCGAGACTGGCCGGGTGGGGGCGGTCGGCATTTCGGGAGGCAGTGTGACTGGGACTCGGCTGGTGACGGCGGCGGCGGGCGTGGCGGTGGCCGCGCTGGTCGCCGGGTGCGGCACCGGTTCGGACGGGTGGGCCAAGGGCCCGACCCCGAGCCACAGCTCCGCCGCGGTCTCCGCCTCGGCGGCGGCCGCCTCGCAGGGCGCCGCGACCGCGGGCGACAACGGCGTGGCACAGCTGCCCGCCGCGGACATCGTGCAGCGCGCCTCGCAGGCGCTGCGGGACGCCCACGCGGTACGGGCGGCGGGCACGGTCGAGGCGCTGGGCCAGACGATCACCCTGGACCTGCGGCTGGACACCGCCGGCAACTGCAACGGCAGCCTCGGCCTCGGCGGCGAGGGCGGATTCAAGCTGGTGAAGGCCGGGCAGCAGCTCTGGGTCAAGCCAGACCGGGTGTTCTGGGACGCGCACGGCGGCGCCGGGATCGCCGACCTGGTCGGCGACCGCTACCTGAAGACCACCGTCGACGACCCCGACTTCGGCGAGCTCGGCAGCCTCTGCGACCTCGGCGCCCTGGCCGACCAGCTCGGCTCCGACACCGCCTCGCTCACCACCGGCGCCGCCACCACCCTGCGCGGCCTGCCCGCCGTCCCGGTCAGCGGCAGCTCGGACGGCGAGCCCGGCACGCTGTACGTGGCCACGGCCGGCGCGCCGGTGCCGCTGCGGCTGGAGAAGAGCGCGGGCGCGGTGGACTTCACCGACTTCGGCACCCCGGTGCCGTCCGCCACGCCCGGGCCGAACGAGACGGTCGACCTGAACGAGCTGACGCCCGGCTCCTCGCCCTCGACCGTCTGAGCCCCGTCCGCGGGAACGCGCAGGGGCCCCGTCCGTGGCGCGCGGACGGGGCCCCTGGCGGTGCGGTCAGGAGGAGAACTCCTGCAGCGACTTCTGGGCCTGGTCGAGCAGCGCCTGACGGCCCGCCAGGTCGGCCTCCAGCTTGGCGACCTTGGACGCGTTGCCGGCCGCGCGGGCCTTGTCCAGGTCGGCCTGCAGCTTGTCGACGGCGGCCTGCAGCAGGCTGGTCATGCCGGTGGCGCGGGCCTTGGCCTCCGGGTTGGAGCGCTGCCACTCGGCCTCCTCGGCCTCGCGGATCGCCCGCTCGACCGTGGCGAGCCGGCCGTCCAGCTTCGGACGGGCGTCGCGCGGGACGTGGCCGATGGCCTCCCAGCGCTCGGCGACACCGCGCAGCGCGGCCTTGGCGGCCTTCAGGTCGGTGATCGGGAGGATCGCCTCGGCCTCGACCAGCAGGGCCTCCTTGGCCTTCTGGTTCTCGCCCTGCTCGGCGTCACGCTCGGAGAACGCGGAGGACCGGGCCTGGAAGAAGACGTCCTGGGCGCCGCGGAAGCGGGCCCACAGCTCCTCCTCCGCGTCCCGCTGGGCGCGGCCGGCGGACTTCCACTGCGCCATCAGGTCGCGGTAGGCGGCGGCGGTCGGGCCCCACTCGGTGGAGTTGGAGAGCGCCTCGGCCTCGGCGACCAGCTTCTCCTTCACCGCGCGGGCCGACTCGCGCTCCGAGTCGAGCGCCGCGAAGTGCGACTTGCGGTGCTTGGAGAAGACCGAGCGGGCGTGCGAGAAGCGGTGCCACAGCTCGTCGTCGCTCTTGCGGTCCAGCCGCGGCAGCGCCTTCCAGTTGTCCACCAGGGCGCGCAGCCGGTCGCCGGCCTCCCGCCACTGGTTGGACTCGGCCAGCTGCTCGGCCTCGGCGACCAGCGCCTCCTTGGCGGCGCGGGTCTCGTCCTGGGCCTTGGCGCGGGCGGCCTTGCGCTCGCTCTGCCGGGACTCGATCTCACCGGCCAGCGTGTCCAGCCGCTTGGCCAGCGCGTCCAGGTCGCCGACCGCGTGGGCCTCGACCACCTGGGCGCGCAGGTGGTCGAGCGCGGTCTGCGCCTCCTTGGCGGCCAGGTCGGTCTTGCGCACCCGGTGCTCCAGGAGGGCGATCTCCGCCTCCAGGCCCTGGAACTTGCGCTCGAAGTAGGCGAGGGCCTCCTCGGGGGAGCCGGCCTGCCAGGAGCCGACCTGGCGTTCGCCGTCGGCCGTCCTGACGTAGACGTTCCCCTGCTCGTCGACACGGCCCCACGGGTCGCTGGTCACAGCGCCTCCTCCACATGACGCCACACCGCACGGGCGGGGGCGTCGTCCACAGTTGATGTGCGGCGGACCGGTGAAGCCCGCCGTCCCGAGCCGTCGAAAGCTGCGCCGAGGGTGACGGCCGACGGTCTGGGCACCCTATACAACAGCAACATAGGCGACCAGCGCCGGTGCTGTCCGCATCCGGCGCCGGTCGATTTTCGCGGCGGTCAGCCCTTGGCGGCGGTGATGCCGGTGATGTTGACCGGGGTGGCCGGCGGACCGTCGGTGCCGCCGCCCTGGACACCGGCCGCGGCGATCTTCTGCAGCACGTCCAGACCGGCCGTGATCTTGCCGAACGGCGTGTAGTTGGGCGGCAGTTGAGTGTCCTTGTAGACCAGGAAGAACTGGCTGCCGTTGGTGTTCGCGCCGGAGTTCGCCATCGCCACGGTGCCGGCCGGGTAGGTCGCGCCGGTCAGGTTCTCGTCGGTGAACTGGTAACCGGGACCGCCCGATCCGGTGCCGGTCGGGTCGCCGCACTGGAGCACGAAGATGCCGTCCGTGGTGAGGCGGTGGCACTTGGTGCCGTCCCAGAACTTCTCACCCGCCAGGAAGGCGAAGGAGTTGACGGTGTGCGGGGCCTTCGCGGCGTCCAGCGAGAAGCTGACCTTGCCCGCCGAGGTGTCCATCGTCGCCGAGTAGGACGCGGCGGTGTCGATGGTCATCGCCGGCTCCTTGTCCCAGTGCTTGGCGCTCTGGGACGGGGTGGGCGCGGCGGCCGGGGTGGAACTCTTCGGGTCGGAGTCGAACGCCCCGGTGGCGATCAGGCCGGCGCCGGCGGCCACCACGACGGCCAGGGCCCCGGCGACGATCGCGTTGCGCTTCTTGCGCTTGCGGTCCGACGCGGCCCGCGCCTCCACCTGGCGCTCGTACTTCTCGCGGGCGAGCTGCCGCCGCCGCTGTTCGCTGCTGACCACCGGCCGTGTCTCCTAGTAGAACCTGGATTGTCGTGGTGCGGATCATCGCACCCATCGGCGGCCAAGTGTAGGGACCTCGTGCGTCAGTACGGGATCAGCGCCCGATGAGAAAGCCCTGAACGCGCCCGGATATCCGGTTAGCTCGTGGCCCCCCGCCGCCGGTAGGCTGCGGGGAGACCGCATACCGCCACCGCCTGAAACGAAGGACTCGCGTGTTCGTCGCCGGATTCCCCGCTGGGGCCTGGGGCACCAACTGCTACCTGGTCGCTCCCGCCGCCGGTGAGGAGTGCGTGATCGTCGACCCCGGGCACGAAGCGACGCGCGGCGTCGAGGACTTGATCCGCGAGCACCGGTTGAAGCCGGTCGCGGTGCTGCTCACCCACGGGCACATCGACCACATCGCCTCGGTGGTCCCGGTCTGCGGCGCGCAGGGCGTCCCCGCCTGGATCCACCCCGCGGACCGGTACATGATGGCCGACCCCGAGAAGGCCCTGGGCCGCTCGCTCGGCCAGCAGCTGATGGGCTCGCTCACCGTCGGAGAGCCGGACGACGTCCGGGAGTTGACCGACGGCGCGGTGCTGGAACTGGCCGGCCTGCAGCTCACCGTCGACCACGCCCCCGGCCATACCGAGGGGTCGGTGACCTTCCGGACGCCCTCGCAGGACGACATCCCACCGGTGCTGTTCTCGGGCGACCTGCTGTTCGCCGGCTCCATCGGGCGAACCGACCTCCCGGGCGGAGACGGCGGAGCGATCATGCGCTCGCTGGCCCGGGTGTGCCTGCCCCTCGACGACGCGACCGTGGTGCTCTCCGGCCACGGCTCCCAGACCACCATCGGCCGTGAGCGCGCCACCAACCCCTACCTCCAGCAGGCGGCGGGGGCGTCCGGCGCCCCGGCCTTCCCGCGACGAGGAATGTGACGGAAGAGAAGTTGAGCACCTTCACCGCCCCCAAGGGCACCTACGACCTGCTGCCGCCCACTTCGGCGACCTTCCTGGCGATCCGCGAGGCCATCGCCGCCCCCGCGCGGCGGGCGGGCTACGGCTACGTCGAGACCCCGGTCTTCGAGGACGTGAAGCTCTTCTCCCGCGGCGTCGGCGAGTCCACCGACATCGTCACCAAGGAGATGTACAACCTGACCACGCGCGGCGGCGACGAGCTCGCGCTGCGCCCGGAGGGCACCGCCTCGGTGCTGCGCGCCGCCCTCCAGGCCAACCTGCACAAGCAGGGCAACCTCCCGGTCAAGCTCTGGTACTCCGGCTCGTACTACCGCTACGAGCGCGCCCAGAAGGGCCGCTACCGCCAGTTCTCGCAGGTCGGCGCGGAGGCGATCGGCGCCGAGGACCCGGCGCTGGACGCCGAGTTGATCATCCTGGCCGACGACGCCTTCCGCTCGCTCGGGCTGTCGGACTACTCGCTGCTGCTCAACAGCCTCGGCGACAAGCAGTGCCGCCCGGTCTACCGCGCCGCGCTGATCGACTTCCTGTCCGGCCTCGACCTGGACGAGGACACCCGCCGCCGCGCCGAGATCAACCCGCTGCGGGTGCTCGACGACAAGCGCGAGGCGGTGCAGGCCCAGCTCACCGACGCCCCGATGCTGCGCGACTTCCTCTGCGAGGACTGCAAGGCATACGACGAGAAGGTCCGCGAACTGCTGACCCTCGCCGGAGTGGCCTTCACCGACGACCCGAAGCTGGTCCGCGGCCTGGACTACTACACCCGCACCACCTTCGAGTTCGTGCACAACGGCCTCGGCGCGCAGTCCGCGATCGGCGGCGGCGGCCGTTACGACGGCCTCTCCGAGATGATCGGCGGCCCCGCGCTGCCCTCGGTCGGCTGGGCGCTCGGCGTGGACCGCACCTTCCTGGCGCTGGAGGCGGAGGGTGTCGCGCTCGAACTGCCCGCCGCCACCGCGGTGTACGCCGTCGCGCTGAGCGAGGAGGCCAAGACCGTGCTGTTCGCCACCACGGTCGAGCTGCGCCGGGCCGGTGTGGCCACCGACCTGGCGTTCGGCGTCAAGGGCATCAAGAACGCCATGAAATCGGCGGATCGATCCGGCGCCCGGTTCGCCGTGATCGCCGGCGACCGGGACCTCGCCGAGGGCGTGGTCCAGCTCAAGGACATGGAGTCCGGCGAGCAGACCCCCGTCGCCCTCGAGGCGCTCGTCACCACCCTGAAGGAGAAGCAGCTGTGATCCGCACGCACGACGCGGGCACGCTCCGCGCGGAGCACGCCGGCACCACCCTCACCCTGGCCGGCTGGGTGGCCCGCCGCCGTGACCACGGCGGCGTGGCCTTCATCGACCTGCGGGACAGCTCCGGCACCGTGCAGGTCGTGGTCCGCGACCTGGAGTCGGTGCACGGCCTGCGCTCCGAGTACTGCGTCAAGGTGGTCGGCGAGGTCCGGGTCCGCCCCGAGGGCAACGAGAACCCGGAGATCCCGACCGGCGCCGTCGAGGTCGTGGTCGAGTCCATCGAGGTGCTCTCCGAGGCGGCCCCGCTGCCGTTCCAGGTCGCGGAGTACGAGCCCGGCTCGGTCAACGAGGAGGTCCGGCTGCGCTACCGCTACCTGGACCTGCGCCGCGAGGGCCCGGCCCGCGCGCTGCGGCTGCGCTCGAAGGTCAACCACATCATCCGCAACGTGATGGAGGAGAACGACTTCCTCGACATCGAGACGCCGTACCTCACCCGCTCCACCCCCGAGGGCGCCCGCGACTTCCTGGTGCCGGTGCGCCTGCAGCCGGGCCACTGGTACGCGCTGCCGCAGTCCCCGCAGCTGTTCAAGCAGCTGCTGATGGTGGCCGGCATGGAGCGCTACTACCAGATCGCCCGCTGCTTCCGCGACGAGGACTTCCGCGCCGACCGGCAGCCGGAGTTCACCCAGCTCGACATCGAGGCCTCGTTCGTCGACCAGGAGGACATCCTGGCGCTCGGCGAGAAGATCATCGCCGCGATCTGGCAGCAGGTCCACGGCTACGAGATCCCGAACCCGCTGCCCCGGATGACCTACGCCGACGCCATGGCGCGCTACGGCTCGGACAAGCCGGACGTCCGCTTCGGGCAGGAACTCACCGACCTCACCGAGTACTTCAAGGGCACCGAGTTCCGGGTCTTCCAGGCGCCGTACGTCGGCGCGGTGGTCATGCCCGGCGGCGCCTCGCAGCCCCGCAAGCAGCTCGACGCCTGGCAGGACTGGGCCAAGGCGCGCGGCGCCCGCGGCCTGGCCTACGTGCTGGTCGACGCCGAGACCGGCGAGCTGCGCGGCCCGGTCGCCAAGAACCTGTCCGAGGAGCACCTGGCCGGCCTGGCCGCCGCGGCGGGCGCCAAGCCCGGCGACGCGGTGTTCTTCGCGGCCGGCAAGAAGACCCCGTCGCAGGAGCTGCTCGGCGCGGCCCGCCTGGAGATCGGCCGCCGCTGCGCGCTGATCGACGAGTCCCAGTGGGCCTTCCTCTGGGTGGTCGACTTCCCGATGTTCGAGCCGATCGAGGACGACAAGGGCGAGTTCCAGGGCTGGCACGCGGTGCACCACCCGTTCACCGCGCCGACCGCCGAGTCGCTGGCCACCTTCGACACCGACCCGGGCGCGGCCCTCTCCAACGCCTACGACCTGGTGCTCAACGGCTCGGAGCTGGGCGGCGGTTCGATCCGTATCCACCAGCGAGACGTGCAGAAGCGGGCGTTCGACGCGATCGGCCTGTCCGAGGAGGAGGCCGCCTCGCAGTTCGGCTTCCTGCTGGACGCCTTCAACTACGGCCCGCCGCCGCACGGCGGCGTCGCGTTCGGCCTGGACCGGATCGTCACCCTGCTCGGCGGGTACGACACCATCCGGGACGTCATCGCCTTCCCGAAGACCTCCACCGGCGGCGACCCGCTGACCGGCGCCCCCACCGCGATCACCCCGGCACAGCGCCGGGAGGCCGGCGTGGACGCCCAGCCGAAGTCCAAGGAGGCGGCGAAGTCCGAGGCGGAGAGCGCCTCCTGACGCACCGTCCGATCTGACGGGACATCAGGAAGATCACGATTTGCTCCGGCCCCGGGCCGGTGCGGGCCACCCGGCGGTAGGCTCGCACCGCCCGGGGCCGTGATGCTGCACAAGGGGGTGCAGCTGCAAGAAGGGTCAAGGATGACCGTACGAACCAGAGTGGAACTCCCCGCCGACGCCGCGGAGACGCGGCGGGTGCACATGGCGGCCTTCCCAGGCCCCGAAGAGGCGGACCTGGTGGACGCGTTGCGCCGCGACGCCGCCTGGCTGCCCGAACTGTCGCTGGTCGCCGTCGACGAGCGCGGCGTGGTGATCGGGCACGCGCTGCTCACCCGGCTGCGGATCGGCAACGGCAAGGGCCTGGCGCTGGCCCCCGTCGCGGTCGCCCCCGAGTGGCAGCGCAAGGGCGTCGGCAGCGCCGTGGTGCGGGCCGCGCTGGACGCCGCCGCCGAGGCCGGCGAGCGGGTCGTGGTGGTGCTCGGCGAGCCCGGGTACTACGGCCGGTTCGGCTTCACCCCCGCCTCCGGTCACCGCATCAGCGGGCCGTTCGAGGTGCCCGACGCATACTTCCAGGCGCTGCGCCTGCCCGGCGCCGACGGCGCCCCGCACGGCCTGTGCCGCTACCCCTCGCCGTTCGCCGAGGTCTGAGCCGCACTCCGGGCGGGGCCCGGCGTCGAGTTCCGGGAACCCTGGGCCGGAACCCGACCCAGCGTCGTCGCGGGCGACCGGCCGCCACCGGCCGCCCGGAACTGCACCTCCAGGTGCAGTCGGCAGCTCTCCGCGAACGCCGCCATGGCCGGCGTCAGCGGCCGGCCCTGCAGCCAGTACAGGCCGACCCGGCTCGGCGCCAGGCCGCGCACCGGCCGGCAGACCACGTCGGCGCGGGCCGACAGCCGCTCGATCGACTGCGGGGCGAACCCGATGCCCTGCCCGCAGGCCACCGCCGCCAGCCACTCGTCCGCGCTGTGCGCCACCGCGCCGATCCGCGCCGGACGCGCGCCCCGCTCGGGGGCGCCCAGCCAGTAGTCCCGCCACAGGCCGGCCTCCAGCGGGATCGCCACGAACGGCTCGTCCCACAGCTCGTCGGCGTCCAGCACCCGGCGGCCCGCCAGCCGGTGGTCCGCCGCCAGCACCGCCCAGCGCTCCTCGGCGCCCAGTGCCACGTGCGCGTACCGCTCGCCGACCTCCTCCGGGGCGTGCCACAGGGCCAGGTCCAGTTCGCCGGAGGCCAGCCCCGAGGACTCGTCGAACCAGCTGTTCTGCCGCATCCGCAGCCGCCAGCCCGGCATCCGGCGGGCGAAGTCCTCCACCGCGGCCCGGCTCACCAGGTTGATGGTGCTGCCCTCGAAGCCCACCCGCAGCTCCCCGCCGGCCGCCGCCCAGCGGGTCGCCCGCAGCGCCTCCTCCCAGCGCTCCAGCAGCCCCCGGGCCCGCGCCGCCAGCTCGGAGCCCGCCGCGGTCGGCACCATCCCGGCCCGCGAGCGCACGAACAGCTCCACCCCCAACTGGAGCTCCAGCGCCCGGATCTGCTTGGTCAGCGTGGGCTGGCTGACGCCGAGGCGGGCGGCCGCCGCGGTCAGCTGACCCTCCTCGCAGACCACCGCGAGGTAGCGCAGCATCCGGGTGTCTATGTCCATGCCCACAGGCTATGGACAAAGGCATTGGACCGGGCACCCGGGGGTGTACCAGAGTTGCCCAGCCAACCCGGTGGGGTTGCACCGGCGGTCACGGGGGGCTGCCGGTGCCCCCACCGGTTGTGCCCGGCGGGACACCCACCGGCCGCGTCCGACCTGCGCGGGAGCCTGACCGACCGTAGCCTGAGGGATCGTCAGCGGCACGGTTCATCGGAGGGCACACAGTGGCGGAACCCAAGCGCGCCAAGCGGACCGGCCCGAACGCGGCCAAGCCGAAGCGGATGCCGAAGCGGATCTACGAACCCGAACTGCTCCGCCTCCAGCACGAACTGGTGAAGATGCAGGAGTGGGTGCGCAGCACCGGCGTCCGGATGGTGGTGGTCTTCGAGGGCCGCGACGCGGCCGGCAAGGGCGGTGCGATCAAGCGCGTCACCGAGTACCTCAACCCGCGCATCGCCCGGGTCGCGGCGCTGCCCGCCCCCACCGAACGCCAGCGCGGCCAGTGGTACTTCCAGCGCTACGTCGAACAGCTGCCCGCCGCCGGGGAGATGGTCCTGTTCGACCGCTCCTGGTACAACCGGGCCGGGGTGGAGAAGGTGATGGGCTTCTGCACCGACGAGGAGTACTGGCAGTTCCTGCACCAGTGCCCGACCTTCGAGCGGATGCTGATCGAGGCCGGCATCCTGCTGCGCAAGTACTGGTTCTCGGTCAGCGACATCGAACAGGAGCGCCGCTTCCGCGACCGGCTGGACGACCCGATGCGGCAGTGGAAGCTCTCCCCGATGGACGTCGAGTCGATCTCGCGCTGGGAGGACTACTCCCGCGCCAAGGACGAGATGTTCGTCTACACCGACATCCCCGAGGCGCCGTGGAACGTGGTCGAGAGCGACGACAAGCGGCGGGCCCGGATCAACATGATCGCCCACCTGCTGTCCTCCGTCCCGTACCACGAGGTGGTCCGCCCGGCCGTCACGCTGCCGCCCCGGCCGAAGCCGCGCGGCTACCAGCGGCCCCCGCGCGACCTGCAGAAGTACGTCTTCGACCACGCGGGCACCCTGTTGCCGCACTGACCGGGCGGTGGACGCCCCCGGTTGACCCCGGTGCGCGGGCGGGCGTGCGATGGAGACAGGCGGGGGCGGGCCGCCGCCCCCGCGCACTGGGACGGAGGCTGTCCTCATGTTCGTCCGTACCGTCTACGCCACCGGGGACCCGGCGCTGCTGGAGGAGAGCCTGGACGGCCTGCGGGCCGAATCGGTCAAACTCCTCTCCGGCCAACCCGGCTACCGGGGTTACGGCCTGTTCGCCAACCGGCAGCTCGGCACCCTCACCATGGGGTCCTGGTGGGAGACCGCCGAGGCCGAGGCCGCCAGCGACGCCGAACTGCGCGAGCGCCGCAACACCCTGCTGGTGCCGTTCGCCGCGACCGTCGCCGTCAACACCTGGGAGGCCGTGGTCGCCGACCCCGGCCAGGCGGTCGAGAACGGCGGCTTCCGGCTGGTCCGTTTCGCTTTCGAGCCCGGCACGCTCGACCAGGTGGTCAAGGGCTTCAGCGAGAGCGGCCTGAGCGGCGTCCGCGAGATCGACGGCTACGTCGGCGCGGCGATGCTGATCGACCGTGGGAAGAGCATCGGCACGGTCGGCGCGATCTTCGCCGACCGCCAGGCCTTCGAAGCCTCCCGCGGCCCCCAGTCCGAACTGCGCTCCCGTGCCTCCAAGGCGTCTGGCACCACGATCTACGGGTTGGAGGAGTTCGACGTCGTCCTGCTGGACCGCCCGCAATAACGCCACGCCACGGCCTGTCCGCGGCAGCGCATAGGCTTGGCTCTCGTGGACGAGCCCGACCTTTTCACGCATGCCGCCGAGGAACGCCAGGCCACCGAGCCGGGGCGCGCCCCGCTCGCGGTCCGGATGCGCCCCCGCACGCTCGACGAGGTCGCAGGACAGCAGAAGCTGCTCAAGGACGGTTCGCCGCTGCGCCGGCTGGTCGCCGGGTCCCGCGGGCCGGCCGCCACCAGCTCGGTGATCCTCTGGGGGCCGCCGGGGACGGGCAAGACCACCCTCGCGCACGTGATCAGCCAGGCCGTCGAGGGCCGGTTCGTCGAACTCTCCGCGATCACCGCCGGCGTCAAGGAGGTCCGCGCGGTGATCGAGGGCGCTCGCCGCGCCGTCGGCATGAGCGGCCGCGAGACCGTGCTCTTCCTCGACGAGATCCACCGCTTCTCCAAGGCCCAGCAGGACTCGCTGCTGCCCGCCGTGGAGAACCGCTGGGTGACGCTGATCGCCGCCACCACCGAGAACCCGTACTTCTCGGTGATCTCGCCGCTGCTCTCCCGCTCGCTGCTGCTCACCCTGGAGTCGCTCACCGACGAGGACGTCCGCACCCTGCTGCGCCGCGCGGCCACCGACGAGCGGGGGCTGGCGGGCGCGGTCGAGCTCGGCCCGGAGGCCGAGGACCACCTGGTCCGGCTGGCCGGGGGCGACGCCCGGCGGGCGCTGACCACGCTGGAGGCGGCGGCCGGGGCGGCGCTGGAGCAGGGCGAGCGGGTGCTCACGCTGGCGATGACGGAGACCGCCGTCGACCAGGCCGCGGTGCGCTACGACCGCGACGGCGACCAGCACTACGACGTCGCCAGCGCGCTGATCAAGTCGATCCGGGGCAGCGACGTCGACGCCACCCTGCACTACCTGGCGCGGATGATCGAGGCGGGGGAGGACCCGCGGTTCATCGCCCGGCGGCTGATGATCTCGGCCAGCGAGGACGTCGGCCTGGCCGATCCGACGGCCCTCCAGACGACGGTCGCGGCGGCCCAGGCGGTGGCGCTGATCGGCTTCCCGGAGGCCCGGATCATCCTGGCCGAGGCGGCCATCGCGCTGGCCCTGGCGCCGAAGTCGAACGCCGCCTACCTGGCGATCGACGCGGCCCTGGCGGACGTCCGGCAGGGCCTGGCGGGGGCGGTGCCCTCCCACCTGCGGGACGCGCACTACGGCGGGGCGCAGAAGCTCGGCCACGGCAAGGGCTACCAGTACCCGCACGACCTGCCGGAGGGCATCGCCGCGCAGCAGTACGCGCCGGACACCGTGCACGGCCGGGAGTACTACAAGCCGACCCGGCGCGGCGGCGAGGCCCGCTACGCGGAGATCGCGGAGTGGACCAGGGCGCGGCTCAGGGGCGAGTGAGCACCCTGTAGACTTCGTCGTTGAGTGTCCCGGGCCAGGGGCTCCCCAGGGAGCGACCGGCCGCACCAGCGGGACATCGACCGGAGGGGTTCCGTCACGGAACGCCTCCAGGAGCGGCGCGCACCGGCCTTCGGTGTCGCGCGGGTGTCCACCTCGGTGGCCCCTCGTGTGCAAGCACATAGTGCCCGGTCGCGGAGAGCGGCTGACCTTCCGGCGACGGACGGTTTTTCTCCGGACCGCGAGAAGCGTCCTCCGTCAACACCTGGTGACAGCCGTATCGAACAGGAAAAGGAAACATGGCGAACCAGAAGCGCCCCAAGGTCAAGATCGCCCGTGCACTCGGCGTTCCGCTGACCCCGAAGTCCGTCAAGTACTTCGAGGCCCGCCCGTACCCGCCCGGCCAGCACGGCCGTGGCCGCAAGCAGAACTCTGACTACAAGGTCCGTCTGACCGAGAAGCAGCGTCTGCGCGCGCAGTACGACCTCAGCGAGAAGCAGATGGCGCGTGCCTTCGAGGCCGCCAAGAAGGTCGAGGGCAAGACCGGTGAGGCGCTCGTCGCCCTGCTGGAGGTCCGCCTCGACTCCCTGGTGCTGCGTTCGGGCATCGCCCGCACCATCTACCAGGCCCGTCAGATGGTCGTGCACGGTCACATCGAGGTCAACGGCTCGAAGGTCAACAAGCCGTCGTTCCAGATGAAGCCGGGCTACGTCGTCACGGTGAAGGAAAAGTCCAAGGAGAAGGTCCCCTTCCAGGTGGCTCGCGAGGGCGGCAACGCCGGCGAGGGCCAGACCCCGAAGTACCTCGAGGTCAACCTGAAGGCCCTGGCCTTCCGCCTGGACCGCGCGCCGCAGCGCCGCGAGGTTCCGGTCGTCTGCGACGAGCAGCTCGTCGTCGAGTACTACTCGCGCTGACCCGCGAGCGGAACGCCCCCTCGGTCCTCGGACCGCGGGGGCGTTTCCCGTTTCCGGGTGTCCACAGCGCGTCGGGCGGCGCTGACGGCGCGTCGGGTGCTGACGGGCCGTCAGACGTTCACCGGGGCGGACGGGCGGGACGGGTTGCGCGGGCTCGGGTGGTCGCCCGGATCGGTGGCCGGGCCGGGCAGCTCGCCGCCCAGCGCGCGGCGCACCGCGGCGTCCAGGTCGAGCCGCCCGCCGAGCCGGAAGGCGTCCGCGTACTCCTGCTCGGTCAGGCCGGTGCGGGCCCGCTGCTCGCACTCGCGGTGCGGGCCGTTGAAGGTGCGGGAGCCGAAGAACGGGGTGCCGACGGCCTGCCAGAGCCGGTGCGCGGCGCCCTGCAGCACCCGGGCCTCGCGCAGGTCCGAGTCCGGGCCGTCGGTGGCCAGCAGCGCCAGCAGGTCCATCGCGAGGACGATGCCCAGCAGGTCGCGGAAGAGGTACTGCAGCCGCATCGACTCGCGGGCGAACGCCCGGGCCAGCCGCAGCTCGCCGGCCGACCACTTGGCGTACGCCATCGCGTAGAGGCAGTAGCCGTACGCCCACTGCTCGCCGTGCTCCTCGCAGATCTCCCGGACCCGCTCGGTCCACGCCTCGCCGTTCTCCTCGTCGCCGAGGAAGAGGTAGGCCAGGGCGAGTTCGAACATCGCCATCAGCACGTTGGAGTTGAGCTCGCCGAGGGTGTTGTAGTGCCACAGCGCCTCCTCGAACAGCTCGGCGGCGCGCTGCGGTTCGTCGCCGATCAGGGCCGCGCAGCCCTGGCGGTGCACGGCGTACGCGAGGGCGCGGTCGTCGCCGGTGTCCAGGGCCTGGCGGCGGCACTCCTCCAGGGCGGGGCGGGCCCGCGGCAGGTCGCCCTGCAGGGTGGCGAGGTAGCCGGTGACCCACAGGGCCTTGGCCCGGGCGTCGGTGGGCTCGGGGGCGAGGGCGAGCGCGCGGTCCAGCCAGTGCCGGCCCTCGCCGAGGTGGCCGGAGCCGACCCAGAAGTACCAGAGGGTGCCGGCCAGGACGAGGGCGAGCTGCTCCTCGCCGGGTTCGGCGAGCGAGAACTCCAGGGCGGCCCGCAGGTTGGCGTGGGCGAGCCGGGTGCGTTCGGCGGTCTCGGCCTGGCGCGGGCCGAACCACTCCACCTCGCCCCAGGTGGCGACGCCCAGGTACCAGTCGCGGTGCCGGCGCAGCAGCCGGTGGTCGTCGCCGCCGGCCCGCAGCCAGTGGCCGCCGTACTCGCGCAGGGTGTCGAGCATCCGGAACCGGACGCCCTGCTCGTCGCCGAGCCGGACCAGCACCGAGCGGTCGACCAGCGAGTCGACGAGTTCCAGGACGTCGTCGGCGTCCAGGCCGTCGCCGGCGCAGACGTACTCGGCGGCGTCCAGGTCGAAGCCGCCGGCGAAGACCGACAGGCGCGACCAGAGTAAACGTTCCTGCATGGTGCAGAGTTCGTGGCTCCAGCCGATCGTGGTGCGCATCGTCTGGTGCCGCGCCGGGGCGGTGCGGTCGCCGCCGGTGAGCAGCCGGAAGCGGTCGTCGAGGCGGGCGGTGATCTGCTCCACCGACAGCGCCCGCAGCCGCCCGGCGGCCAGCTCCACCGCCAGCGGGATGCCGTCCAGCCGGCGGCAGAGCAGCGCCACCTCCGGGCGGTTGCGGTCGGTCAGCCGGAAGCCCGGCAGCACCGCGGCGGCCCGGTCGGCGAACAGCACCATCGCCTCCGCGTCGGCCCGCCCGCCGGCCGGCTCGACCGGCAGCGGGGCCAGCGGCAGCAGGTGCTCCCCGGCGGCGCGCAGCGACTGGCGGCTGGTGGCCAGCACCCGCAGCCGCGGCGCGGCCCGCAGCAGCGCGTCCACCAGCTCGGCGCAGGCCTCCACCTGGTGCTCGCAGCCGTCCAGCACCAGCAGCAGCCGGCGGTCGGCGAGCTGCTCGACCAGCACGTCCAGCGGCGGGCGGGCGGTGTGGTCGGTCAGCCGCAGCGACTCGAGCACCGCGTGGCCGACCAGCAGCGGGTCCTGCACCGGGCCGATCTCCGCCAGGTGCACGCCGTCCGGGAAGTCGGCGGCGGCCCGGCGGGCCGCGCGCAGGGCCAGCCGGGTCTTGCCGACCCCGCCGGGCCCGGTCACCGTGACCAGCCGGGACTGCGTCACCAGCCGTGCCAGCGCGCCCAGTTCGGCCCGGCGGCCGACGAAGCTGGTCACCTCTGCGGGCAGCCCGCCCCGTGGGTCCGGTGCTGCCGACATGCCGCTCAAGAGACGCCCCCGTCACGAGAACTGGAAACCGGTCGGCCCGCGTTCCGCGAGCCAACCCCCCAACGAGCCGACCTGGCGGTAGGTTACGCGCCGTGTTCGCACACCCGACCGGTTCGCGCCGGGCCGATATCCGGTCGGGGAGCGACCGGCAGTCACGGTAGGGTTCACTTCCGAGGTGGTCGCCTCGGAAACGCACAGGCGAGGGAGCGCGCGAAGGTGTCCGTGGGAGAGCTGGCCGGGCTGCTGGTCGCCGTCTTCTGGGCGGTCCTGGTCACCCTGCTCGCCGTCGTGCTGGTCCGGCTGTCCAAGGTGCTCCGCGAGGCCACCGTCCTGGTCTCCGCCGTCACCGAGCAGGCCGTCCCGCTGCTGACCGACGCGAACGCCGCGGTGCGCAGCGCGCACGAGCAGCTGGAGCGGGTCGACGAGATCACCGCCAACGTGCAGGACGCCGCGGCCGACGCCAAGGCGCTGTCCTCCACCGTCGCCGCCACCCTGGGCGGGCCGCTGGTGAAGATGGCCGCGTTCAGCTACGGCGTGCGCAAGGCGGTGGCCCGCCAGCAGTCCGGCCTGACGCTGCCCCAGCAGGCGGGCGAGCGCGAGGAACTGGCCCGGCTGATCCGCGCCGAGGTGCGCGCCCAGGCGGCGCCGCGCGGCGGCCTGGTGGCCCGGATCCGACGGGCCGTGAGGGGCTGACGGACCATGGTGCGCAGGATCTTCTGGATGGCGGTCGGCGCGGGCGCCACCGTCTGGGCCATGAACAAGGCCAACGAGGCGGTGCACCGCCTCACCCCTGACTCGCTGTCAGGCACCGCCGCCCGCGGCGCCCTCCGACTCGGCGACACCGCCAAGCGGTTCGCCCGCGACGTGCGCGCCGGGATGGCCGAGCGCGAGGAGCAGCTGCGCGCCGAGCTCGGGCTGGACGGCACCGCGGTGGTCGAGCCGCCGCGCCGCCGCGCGCTCGGCGGCGCGGCCGGCGACGGCGGGGCCCGAGCTATCTCGGCGGCGCCGGGCTCCCCGGCCGCCGCCCTGCCCCCGTCGCGCGCAGAGCGCAGCACCACCCCCCAGAGAATCGTTGCGAAGGCCCGCCGGCGCGAGCTGCCGGGCAGCACGACCGATCGGAAGGACCCCCACTGATGGAGTCGGCAGAGATCCGCCGCCGCTGGCTGCGCTTCTTCGAGGAGCGCGGCCACACCGTCGTACCGTCGGCCTCGCTGGTCGCCGACGACCCCACCCTGCTGCTGGTCAACGCCGGCATGGTGCCGTTCAAGCCGTACTTCCTCGGCGAGGTCAAGCCGCAGTTCTCGCGCGCCACCAGCGTGCAGAAGTGCGTCCGCACCCTGGACATCGAGGAGGTCGGGAAGACCACCCGGCACGGCTCGTTCTTCCAGATGTGCGGCAACTTCTCGTTCGGCGACTACTTCAAGGAAGGCTCGATCAAGTTCGCCTGGGAGCTGCTCACCACTCCCGTCGCGGACGGCGGCTACGGCCTGGAGCCGGAGAAGCTCTGGATCACCGTCTACAAGGACGACGACGAGGCCGAGCAGATCTGGCGGGACGTCATCGGCGTGCCCTCCGAGCGGATCCAGCGCCTGGGCATGAAGGACAACTTCTGGTCGATGGGCGTCCCCGGCCCGTGCGGCCCGTGCTCGGAGATCAACTACGACCGCGGCCCCGCGTACGGTGAGGAGGGCGGCCCGGCGGTCAACGGCGAGCGCTACCTGGAGATCTGGAACCTGGTCTTCATGCAGTACGAGCGCGGCCACGGCGACGGCAAGGACGGCTTCGAGATCCTCGGCGACCTGCCGAGCAAGAACATCGACACCGGCCTCGGCCTGGAGCGGCTGGCCGCCATCCTGCAGGACGTCGACAACCTCTTCGAGATCGACACCAGCCGGATGATCCTCGACCGCGCCGCCGAGCTCACCGGTCACACCTACGGCGCCGACCACAAGTCGGACGTGTCGCTGCGCGTGGTCACCGACCACTTCCGCACCGCGCTGATGCTGGTCGGCGACGGCGTCACCCCGGGCAACGAGGGCCGCGGCTACGTGCTGCGCCGGATCCTGCGCCGGGCGATCCGCAACATGCGGCTGCTGGGTGCCACCGAGCCGGTGGCGCAGGAGCTCATCGACATCTCCATCAAGGCGATGGCCCCGCAGTACCCGGAGCTGGAGATCGACCGCAAGCGCATCGAGACGGTCGTGGTCGCCGAGGAGACCCGCTTCCTGCAGACCCTGCGGGCCGGCACCAACCTGCTGGACGGCGCGGTCACCGAGGCCAAGGAGGCCGGCCACGCCGCGCTCTCCGGTGAGAAGGCGTTCCAGCTGCACGACACCTTCGGCTTCCCGATCGACCTGACCCTGGAGATGGCCGAGGAGCAGGGCCTGGCGGTCGACGAGGCCGGCTTCCGCCGCCTGATGCAGGAGCAGCGCGACCGCGCCAAGGCGGACGCCAAGGCGAAGAAGATGGGCCACGCCGACGTCGCCGCGTACCGCGAGGTCGCCGACAAGTCGGGCGCGTCCGTCTTCACCGGCTACAGCAACACCGAGGGCGAGGCCACCGTGGTCGGCCTGCTGGTGAACGGCGTCCCGTCGCCGGCCGCCACCGAGGGCGACGAGGTCGAGATCATCCTCGACCGCACCCCGTTCTACGCCGAGGGCGGCGGCCAGCTCGCCGACCACGGCCGGATCCGGCTGGACTCCGGCGCGGTGGTCGAGATCCGCGACGTGCAGCAGCCGGTGCCGGGCGTGATCGTGCACTCCGGCGGGGTGCTGTTCGGTGAGGTGGTGCTCGGCGCGTCCGCGTACGCCACCATCGACATCGAGCGCCGCCGGGCCGTCTCGCGCGCCCACTCGGCGACCCACCTGACCCACCAGGCGCTGCGTGACGCGCTCGGCCCGACCGCCGCGCAGGCCGGTTCGGAGAACGCGCCGGGCCGGTTCCGCTTCGACTTCGGTTCGCCGGCCGCGGTGCCGGGCTCGGTGCTGACCGACGTCGAGCAGAAGATCAACGAGGTGCTGGTCCGCGAACTCGACGTCACCGCCGAGGTGATGACGATGGACGAGGCCCGCAAGCAGGGCGCCATCGCGATGTTCGGCGAGAAGTACGGCGACTCGGTGCGCGTGGTCACCATCGGCGACTTCTCGAAGGAGCTGTGCGGTGGCACGCACGTCGGCAACACCGCCCAGCTGGGCCTGGTGAAGCTGCTCGGCGAGTCCTCGATCGGCTCCGGCGTGCGCCGGGTGGAGGCGCTGGTCGGCGTCGACGCGTACAAGTTCCTGGCCCGTGAGCACACCGTGGTCGCCCAGCTGACCGAGCTGGTCAAGGGCCGGCCGGAGGAGCTGCCGGAGAAGATCTCCGGGATGCTCGCCAAGCTGAAGGACGCCGAGAAGGAGATCGAGCGCTTCCGCGCCGAGAAGGTCCTCGCGGCGGCCGCCGGCCTGGCGGAGAGCTTCGAGGACGTCCGCGGCGTGGCGCTGGTCGCCGCCCGGGTCGCCGACGGCGTGGGCGCGGACGAGCTGCGCAAGCTGGTGCTGGACGTCCGCGGCCGGCTGGGCTCGCGCCCGGCCGTGGTCGCCGCGTTCACCGTGGCGAACGACCGCCCGCTGACCGTGATCGCCACCAACGAGGACGCCCGCTCGCGTGGCGTCAAGGCCGGCGAGCTGGTCCGCACCGCGGCCAAGACGCTCGGCGGCGGCGGTGGCGGCAAGGACGACGTCGCGCAGGGCGGCGGCACCAACCCGGGTGCGGTCGCGGACGCGATCGAGGCCGTGCGCGCCCTGGTCGCGGAGCGCGCCTCCTGATGACGGGTCTTTCGGAGCAGCCCGAGGGTCAGGTCTTCCGGCGGGGCCGCCGGATCTCCGTCGACGTCGGCGACGCCCGGATCGGGGTCGCGTCCTGCGACCCCGACGGGCTGATCGCCACGCCGGTGGAGACGGTGCCCGCCGGGGGCCGCTCGCAGGGCCGTCTGAAGGAGATCGTCGAGGAGTACGACGCGATCGAGGTGGTGGTCGGCCTGCCGCGTTCGATGAGCGGCAAGGAGGGCCCGGCCGCCGCCAAGGTCCGGGCGTACGCCGGCCGGCTGGCCGGGGTGGTCGCGCCGGTCCCGGTGCGGCTGGTGGACGAGCGGATGACCACCGTCACCGCGGCCCAGGGCCTGCGGGCCTCCGGCCGGTCCGCCAAGAAGGGCCGCTCGGTGATCGACCAGGCGGCGGCGGTGGTGATCCTGCAGAGCGCCCTGGAGGCCGAACGGGTGAGCGGTCGCCCGCCCGGTGAGAGTGTCGAACCGGTCATCTGATCGACCCGGCTTAGGTTCCGATCGGGGGCCCGGGGGGGGGGGGGGGGGCGGGCGGGCCCCCCCCCGAGGGCCCCCCCGGGGCCGGCCGTGGGCCCCCCCGCACAACCCCCCCCCCCCAGAGGGAGGGCGGGG